>JBKJVX010000228.1:0-54608 GCA_046717065.1 Arthrobacter sp.
AGCGCTGCATCGGGCAGCATGCGCTGCACCTATCAGAGTAGATGTTCTCTCCGGTGCGCACCTGAATAGGCCACCGCGGCGGTCAGGCCATAGCCCGCGAACCAGCCGTCAGAGCGACGCGACCACAAGCTTTGTCAACACGTCAAAGCAAAATCGCCTCTGACGAGGGAAAACGTCGTGCCCGAGGTGGGACTCGAACTGTCTTCCAGCCCTTGCAAACACTGGGAACCCGCGGAAACATACGGAATCCGAAGCAGTCCGAGGACAGTATCACCCGATCCGAGGGCAAAAATGTGGACAATGTCCACACCCCGATTTCCCCCGTTGAAGCCTCCAACCTACGACCGCATCCCGAAACAAAAGGGATGCGGTTTCTTCTTTGTACTGAAGATTGGGCTCGCCCTTCAACAGACATTCGCAATCATAGATTCCGCCACTTTCACCTTTCTGGAGGCTCCGCATGCCGAGCCGCAATCGCTGCGAGTGTTATGGCCCGACCTTATCTTTGCAGGTCATGCCGCTCGGTTCCGTGGCTTCGATGGACAAGCAGAAGTACAAACTGCTTGTCATTCTGATATGTCCCATGATCGCTGGGCGGGACCTCCGCGCAACCAGGGCGCTACCGCGCCGACCCCGAACCGAAAACTTCTGCATCAAACGAGCGAAGCATTGGCTGCGGATAAAGTTTTCGCCCCGTGGCCGGTCCCCCAAGTTGCACTCCGGCCCCTCAGCCCAGCGGGTGGTCCCCTACCAGAACGACACCCACAACCAACAACCGCAGAAAACACGGCAACACCAGGGTGAAGGGAAACACGGATCATGGAAAAGCTCACAATCACAACACCATCAGACGTCCTCAGCTTCATCGGCCACACCCTGGGCTTCTGGCCCCAGGAAAGCCTGGTCTGCATCACCCTAAACGAGAACAGCATCGGCGCCACGCTGCGCATCGACCTGCCCCGCCAGCCCGGGCAGGAGCTCCCCTACGCACGCACCGTCGCCCACTATCTGACCAGCGACACCAACGCCACATCCATTCTCTTCGCCGTTTACACCAGCGAAACCGCCCAACACGGACAGACCAGACCCCAAGCCGGCACTATCGCCGCGCTCACCGGGGTCCTCGCCGAACAAGGAATCACCATCCGGGACGGACTCTTCGTCGGAGACGAAACCTTCTCCCCCTACGACGGCGAGCCCAGCACCACCATCGCCCTGCCCGTCAACTCAACCCAGACCAGCGCCATCAACGCCGAATTCATCTACCGCGGCAGCTTCATCGAACCCAACGACCGCATCACCCTCCCAACCACCAGCGAGGAAAAAACGAAAGCGGCCGCCGTCGAACACCACATGGAAACCATCAGGTCCCAACCAACCTATACCGCACTCGAGCAAGGTCGGAAACTCTGGGCAGACATGCTCGACGCCGACACTTTCCCCAGCGACGATGACTGCCATGCCCTGGTCGCGAACCTGCAGTTCCCGGCGATCCGGGACCGGCTCATCGCAGACATCCCAGGAGTCGACGAACCGATGCAGCAGATCCTGTTCGCCCAAACCGAAGCCGCACCGAAGTGGTCACGCATCGAATGGGCACAACAACTGCTCCTCCACGCCTACACCCGCACCAGACCAGAACATGCAGCACCCGTCCTCACCGCAATCGGCTACATCAACTGGTGGGAAGGCAGAGGCAGCAAAGCCCACCAATTCCTCCAACTCGCCCTCGACACCGACCCCGCCTACCGCCTCGCCCGCCTCAGCGACCAAATGATCGGCTCAGGAGTCGTCGCCGGCTGGAACATGAACAAAGACACCGCCTTTAAGGCATTGCCTTTTGATATGACCTAAAAGGAAAGCGGTTCTTTGCTGTGGCAGGTTCTCACGCTTGGAAGGGAGCGGCCCACGGTGCTTCGTGTCCATCGACGCCCTTGGCTGGGTGTGAGCAGTTACAAATAAGGGGTTGCGCCCCCGGCGATATCCCCGCGGCGCAATAAGGTTTTGCTCCTAGCCCTCGGAGCATAAGGTGGGGTGCGCTTAGCCTAAACTCCCGGGTAGGGAATCGGCATCCACCCGTCCCTGCAGCGGCAGGCTGCTGGAGCCCTAGTCGGGCCGGAAATGCGCGGGGATGGGAATTCACGCAAGGCATAGGTCCTGATTTCAGGAGGAGTATGACTGGCCGGTCCATATTTGTATTCAGTGGAGCCTTCCTAAGCCTCAGGCCTCTGGATTCGTTGTGCGAGATCAGCAGCTCTCGGTCGGATTCCATAATGAAAGAGCATGCCTGCGGGCAGTCCCTGGACAGTCGCGATGGAACCGGAGATGTCGATGGTGATCCTGCTGCCTGCCATCGGTGCGTTAGTGATGTGCAGGTCTCCATAGAAAGCAGGCAGGCAGGGGTCCAGCCAGAGGCCTCCGCGAGCGACGTCCGCGTAATAGCCCATAAGGTTCTTTACCAGTTGGATCGGGGTAGTCGCGGCCCAAGCCTGCGGTGAGCACGCCGTGGGATAGGGGACGGGCTCATCAAAGTGCTCACGACTGAAGCCGCAGAACAATTCGGGCAGCCGCCCCTCCGTGTATTCAGCCGCTTCGAACAAGGCACTGGAAATCCGCTGTGCCTGCTCTATAAAACCGTAGCGTACGAGCCCGTTAGCGATGATCGCGTTGTCGTGTGGCCAAACGGATCCATTGTGGTAGCTCGTTGGGTTGTAGGCGCCCATGTCGGTCGCGAGCGTTCGTATGCCCCAGCCGGAGAACATTTCCGGAGACATCAGCCGTTGGACAACAAGTGGAGCTTTATCCTCGTCGATGATACCGAACATCAGGCATTGGCCCATGTTCGAGGTGCACGCGTCGACCGGTCGCTTGCGGCCGTCCAGAGCGACAGCGTAGTAGCCGCGGTCTGGCAGCCAAAACTGTTGGTTGAACTGTTTCTTTAGCTGCGCTGCACGGTCGCGGTATTCGGCTGAGAGGTCGGTGTCACCGGCGTCGTAAGCCATCCATGAGCGAGCCAGGTAAGCGCTGTAAACGTACGCCTGCACCTCGCACAGTGCAATAGGCGGTTCTGCCAAGGTACCGTCCGCGAAATTGATGCCGTCCCAGGAGTCTTTCCAGCCCTGGTTTATCAGCCCATGCTCGTTGAGCCGCTCATACTCGACGAAGCCATCCCCATCCTTGTCACCGTAGTTGAGAATCCAATCCAGTGCCCGGTCAACGTGCGGCAGCAAGGTTGAGATTGTTTCTGCAGCGAAACCCCAGCGGCTGACCTCGCCAAACAAAGCTACAACGAGCGGGGTGGCGTCCACACTGCCGAAGTAAGTGGATTTACCCCCCATTGCGAGCCCGCTGGAGACGTCGAACCTTACTTCATGCAAGATCTTGCCCGGCTCCTCCTCGGTCATCTCATCCACGACTGTCCCTTGACGGTCGGCAAGAGTCTGGATGGTGCCGAAGGCCAGGGACGGATCCACTGGCAGTGCCATAAGTGATGCCCAGAGGGAGTCGCGCCCAAACAGAGCCATGAACCAAGGGGCGCCGGCAGCTACCACTACCCTGTCCGGGTGCTGAGGGTCCTCAATGCGAAGTGCACCTAGGTCGTCGTAGCTGCGTCGGAGGGTCCTTTGGATGGAGCGGTTGCCGATTTGCAACACAGGAATATTTGAAACCCACTCTTGGCGGCGCCGGTCTCGAGATGACATTTTTCCTTCGCTCGGCCCGACAAACCGTCCCACGTTGCCGCTTCTGTCGGGAAGGGGCACGGCGCTGACGGTAGCACTCCACTTTCCGTTCGGAGGGACGCTGATCCGATAAATCAAATCGTCAGCGGCGACGTCGGCTCCCTCGGCCGACACCAAAACGCCTTTCCGAATGTCCTGCCACACGACCCGGATGGTTAGTGACCCATCCTTCGCTTCACGGGACTCTTCCCAGCCGCGTTCGATGCGGGCCTCCTTAACCTCAAAGAGATCCGCAAAATCCGCCTCCACTTGCAGGGCAATCAAGCATTCAGCAGGGTTGGGCGAGTAATTCCTAACAGTGATTTGTTCCAGGATTCCGGCATCTATCTCCCGGAGGCGTTCGATAACCAGCGGGCTATCGGCATGGGCACCGGAGCGCGGTACCCGCCCCACAAATATGGCGCGGTAGGGTTCCCTCGTCTTCGCTGCTAGCGCTTCCACAGACGCGCCGTTGATAGTCAAATTCCAGCGGGACAGGATACGCGAGTCCTCAACGAACAGCCCGTGCGGGCGCTCAGGGTGGATGTCACCATTGGCTGCTGAGATGCAAAAAGATGAGCCCTCAACCAGTGTGATCGACCCGGCCCCCACTGACCCAGCAGCAGTGTCAGCATTCCATCCAGCCATCCCCGGCTCCTTCAACCGATTGCCTTCTACGGCTAGGCGCTGAAGGCATCTCAGCGGGTCCCTGATGAGAACGCTACGCCAGGAGCTAGTTAGTGCCAACCCGACAAAGGCGTGAAAGATCGAGGAATTCTGCTCAGTCTTTAATCGCCGATCACCGCGATCACCATGCCTCCAGCGAATGAACCCCTAAGTGCAGCCCCCAGCTGATCACAGCGTTCAAGTGCCGGTCCGATCACCGCTCCCGTTCCTCACGGATCTCACCCTTGAACTTCCGGATCTTAAGCCGGTTCGGCGAGCATCAGGCAAGGGGCAAGCAGTTCCCGTTAGCTCTGAGGCGTTTCCCTGAGGTGGTGTGTGGGAATTCTGTCTCTTTCGAATGTGATTTCCTGGTAGCCGTGCGGCTCGGGTTTGCCTTCGCTGTTGAGATTCACGAACACGATCTCCTCGATGGTGAGGATGCTCTGGCGTGTGATCATGTTCCGGACTTCCGCTCGCATTGTCATGGAGGTTCGGCCGAATTGTGTTGCCATTAGCCCCATTTCAATAAGGTCCCCTTGCACGGCAGAGCTGACAAAGTTAATTTCTGAAATGTACTTCGTTACTGCCCTGCCGTTGCCCAGCTGGAGGATGGCATAGATAGCTGCTTCCTCGTCGATCCACTTAAGTAAGCTCCCCCCGAACAAAGTGCCGTTCGCGTTCAGGTCTTCTGGCCGCACCCACTTTCGAGTGCGGAATGTTATATCCGAGGACTTCATGGTGATACCTGACTGATCTTAAAAAGGCGGTGCGGGTGCACTGCATAGCTGACTATGAAGTGCACCCGCAGTGGTCTTAGGTTCGCCTCTTCCCTGACACCGTCGCTTCAGTGGGCAGCTGATGTATCAGCCGGTATGAAACAATAAGCACGGAAAGCGGACAACAGCATGTGCTAGCCCTTTCGGAGCCCCAACTGGTGGGTGGGAATCTTGTGAGTTTCTGCGCACGTCATAAAAGCGACTGCGGCCAGGACGCCGAATCCGAGACACATCCAGGCGACCGGCATCCAGTTCGCCGTATTGCCCGCCACCATGGCGATGGCGATGGCGGGGCCGAATCCCGCAGTCAGCTGCCCAATGCTGAGGCTGATTGCCATGCCACTGTAGCGAACGTTGGCAGGAAACTGTTCCGGGAATGCCACCATGAAGGCAGCATTCGGCATGGCGTAGAAAATACCAATAAGCACAATGCTGCTTATGAACATCAGAACGAGGTCTCCGGTATCAATCGCGTGGAAGAAGGGGAACATCATTGCCCCGCCGCCAATTACACCTGTGATGAACACCGGCTTGCGGCCGATCCGGTCGGAAAGTAGACCGAACAGAGGTTGGGTCAACACAGCAGCAAAGTTTGCAGCAGCGATCGCGGTGAGTACCGTCCCGCGCTCGATCCCCTGCTCTACAGCAAAGGCGAGGCCGAACACATTCAGCATTGTGTTCAAAATCGTGAATGTCGCGCTCAGGATGAGGCGCACCACGGTAGCCCAGTGGTAACGGAAAAGATCCACGACGGGAATGGGCGCTACCTGGCTCGTTGCCTTCGCCTCCTCGAAGATTTCCGGCTCGGGGAGTCGGCGGCGAATCCAAAAAGCGACGGCAGTGAGCAAGATACTGATCAGGAATGGTACGCGCCAGCCCCAGCTGAACAAGGCTTCATCGGGAAGCATAGCCACCGGGATGAACACCAGGGTGGCCAACACGACGCCGAACATAACCCCGCTGATCGTGAAGCTTACAGTGAAAGCACGGCGGTTGTCGGGAGCATGTTCAAGCGACATAGAGGCGGATCCAGGAGACTCGCCACCGGCCGATAGGCCCTGCATCAAACGCAAGGCAACGAGGATGATCGGCGCTGCGATGCCGATCTGGTCGTAGGTGGGCAGGCAGCCGATCAGGAACGTTGCTGTACCCATCAGACCAAGGCATGCCACGAGGGTATTGCGCCGGCCGATCTTGTCACCCAGATGCCCCCAGAGTGTGGCTCCGAGTGGACGAGCAATGTATGCCACACCCAAGGTGCTAACCGAAAGGAGGGTTGAAGCACCCTCGGCGGGGAAGAACAGGGTTCCAAAGATCAGCGCGGATGCCGAAGCGTAGATGAAAAAATCGTAGTACTCCAGGGTGCTTCCGATGAAACCAGAGGCCGCCGCACGCCGCGCGTTTTTCCCGGAAACGAGGCGCGGCGGTTGTTCCAAGTCAAGGGATGTCTTCAAGGGATTCGCGTTCATATAGCTGTCCTAAAATTGGCGGATCGCTTTCCAGGTCTCAACAAGCGCTGCATTGGAAGCGCATAAATCGAGACAGGCGGAATTCGTGGACCCGGATTGATTTCAGAGCTCATACCGAAGCGGCCTTTTCGACCGACGTATTCAGCTCCCTTACAAAAGCGAAATGGGGGCAGACCTTTCAGCATCCATCAAAGGTGACTAACGGTTCGGACCGGTGATCCGCGTCACGTAACGCTTGCCTCCATAATCTGGCATGAAATGAGCCGCCAGCAACTAATAAGTTTTGATGGCCTCATCTCCACAATGTATCGCTACCTGAAGCCACTTGAGTGATTAGCGGGCGGGCCTTCGCCGGCTTGACTGAGGTATTTGGGCAGCGGCGGAGCAGCAATAGCTGGACAGGCCGGCCAATTGCGCTGTGACCCGTATCCTTCCTGCCTAGGCCTCACAGACTGCAGACGTGGATTGGCCATCACCGCAGGAGGAGAATGCCTGCAAGTGGAATCTGCATCACTAATGAAACTCAGTGGTCAACAACTGCCCTTGAGCCGCAGTTGGGTGAAAAGTCGGTCCCAGTATCATTACCGGACCGTCGCGTTGCCGGATAGCAGTCGAAGATTCGCGTACGAGGTTTGTTTGCTAACCAAGCTCATGCGCGTTTAAGGAACGTTTTATCATCCTAAAGTGCGGTGAATGAAATCGGCAGCCTTATAGACGCTGCATCACCAGGCCGGGGATGAGAAAGCGCCACCGTTAGTGTCGGGAATTATCGGCAATCATCACGGCAGCGGCCATGCTCACCCAAATGTGCGCCACATATTCAGCCAAATCATGGCCGCGCCGCTTCAAACCTGCCGATGCTGCTCACGCCGCTCGAGGGAAAAGGGAACTTGCCTTGAATTCCACCGCCAAGGTCCTGCTCAAATGCTTCTGCCCAGACGGTCGGACGACCACTCAAGACGGACCAACGACGGCCGTGGCCAGAGCCATCAAAACTGCTGCCTGCGCTCAGTCCACTTTCTAATCCCCCCCTACTTGGTCAGAGTTGCATGTAGACGCTCTTGGTGTAGAGGTAGGTGTCCATGTGTGCAGCAGTGCCTTTGTAGCCATAGCCGCTCAGCTTCGTTCCGCTGAATCCCACCAAGGGATCGATGTAGCCGTAGCAGTTAACCCACATCGTGCCTGTGTGGACGCCTTGGACAACACGCAGAGCAGTGGAAAGGCTTTCAGACCACACCGCTCCCCCAAGACCGTAATCACTGTCATTGGCGATCGCGATGGCCTCCTCAGTATCGTCGAAAGGCATGATGGATAGAACCGGCCCGAAAATCTCTTCTCGAGCGATTCGCATCTCGTTGGTCACACCACCAAAAACGCTTGGCTGCATGAAGTATCCGCTCCCCAGGTCTCCTTCAAGTCGTTGACCACCACGCAAAAGTTCTGCCCCTTCGTTTCGGCCGATGTCGATGTAGGAGAGCACGTTGTTCAACTGAGGCTGAGAAATAACCGGCCCCAACATGGAGGCAGAGTCCAAGCTGGGCCCGACCCTTAGAGTATCCATGAACGCCAACAGTCGCTCAGTGAACTCATCGACGATAGACCGCTGAACCAGCACGCGTGTTCCGGCGAAACAGATCTGACCAGAGTTGGCGAAAACGCCCATGGCAGCTCCGGGCACGGCCTTCTCCAGGTCCGCGTCCGCACAGATGATGTCAGCCGATTTACCGCCCAGTTCCAACTGCAGCTTCTTGATGTTCACTGTGGACGCCTGGATGATGCTGCGGCCGGTCTGGGTCGATCCCGTGAAGGCGATTCGGTCCACGTCCGGGTGGGCGGCCAGCGCATGTCCAGCTTCCTTGCCCGAACCGGTGACAACATTAATGACGCCGGCCGGCACTCCAGCTTCGTGCAGGATCTCGGCTACCCGCAGCACCGACAGTGAAGCTTCCGAGGCTGGCTTAAGTACTGCCGTGCACCCGCTGGCAAGTACAGCGCCGATGATCCAGAACTGGCTGTTGAGCGGACCGTTCCACGGAATGATTCCGCCAACCACACCCACCGGGGCCTTCAATGTCATCGTGGTGACCTTGCCCGGGATGCCGTTCATCAGCGTCTCACCGCTGATGCTGGTCGCTTGCGACGCGAAGAACGACAGCATCTTCATCAAAGAGGACTTGGTGTTGCGCAACCTGGATACGGGTGCGCCCATGTCACTGGCCTCGATCTGGACCAGTTCCTCGAATTTTTCGTCAAGGACCTGGGCTATACGTGTCAACAATGCTTGGCGCTCGTAGGGGGTCCACGTGCTCCACTGACCTTTGAACGCCTTACGCGCAGCCAGGACCGCCAGTTCGATGTCGGAATGGTCACCGGCAGCAAGCCGCGCCAGAACCTCACCGGTTGACGGATCGACGGTGCTCATTGTTTTCCCTGAGGCAGCCGGGACCTTCTGCCCGTCGATGAATAGATGATGAACTTCGCGGGACAAGAAGTCTTGGGCCTGCTCAGAAGCAACGAAGTTCTGCTGTGATGTGGTGGTCATTTGTTTTCCTCTCGGCTGACCTTTGACATTCCCTCAATCCGAAGTTGAAGTCCTTCTTCCAGATCGTGCCCTGAACGAACCTTTCGTGGACTTTTGGGACACGTCACGAAGCCCTTCTGCGCGGCAGAGATAGTGCGTTCTTTCACGGGCGGGTCGCCGAAATCTGGATGGCCGCTATAACGGCCGGCACGTCACCCTTGTTGCGCCAAGCATGCTTGGTGCCCCGCTGGACCAGAGTGTCACCGGGCTTAAGAAGCGTCTCGCCGGTCTCAAGAATCGCCCAGAGCTCGCCAGAGATAAGCGTGACAATGTCAACCGTCTCTGTAGTGTGCATCCCCGGAATGTCGTTGGCACTGGTCGAATCCGAGGCAGCCGCGTTCGCCAACGCTTGTGCGTAGCCAGCCTCGTAGTCCCATTCGCTATCCGGCGGGAAGGCCGTGAGGTTGTAGGTGTAACCCAGCGGCGGCGGGGGGATAACGGCAACGGCGGCCAGACTATTCTCTGCGAGGGCTGAGCCAGGCACCTCCTTGGCCTGCCAAATATCGTTGCGCATGAAGGCGTCAGTTACGAGACGGGTGTCTGTGAAGCCGTCACTCACGATCGTTGACCGCCCCTGGTCGTCCAATCCTGTTACAACCCGTCGCGCGCGTAACTCGCGGTATTCGCCTGCCATGATAATTTCCCTTCGATAGTTCTGGATGTTCTTAGGACACCGGCTACACAAGCCTCGGCGGACGAGGACGCCGGTTGTGTAATTCACGGCGCCCTTTCCGACCGTTCTGTTGGTTACCGTATGCGTGTTCTCCATACAGTGGGCGGAGGATCACCTGCAGTGGTCCTCGACCCAAGAATGTCGTAAAGCGTGCCTTGACTACAGGCTTACGCATTGGCCCTTCCTTGTATACGTCGTACACGGCGCTTCTGCGATTGGTCACTGTCGTTGCGCATGCGCTGCACCCCTGCGTAAGCGGCCACGGCGATGATCAAGATGACCCCGTAAAGGGCCTGCTTGGCACCGTTGGGGATATTGAGCAGAGGAGTTGCGTTATCGATAAGTGACAGGAAGAGGGCGCCCAGGACCGCACCGATGAAGGAGCCTCGCCCCCCGGTGAGCACCGCACCTCCGAGGAAAACGGCTGCAAAACATGGGAGGGAATACCCGGTCCCCGCATCATTCGTACCGATTCCGGTGAGCGAGGCGAGACAGATCCCGCCAACAACTGCTCCGGCTGCGCAAACAACTAGACCCGCGGAACGAACCAGGACCGAACGCCGACCGACCCTATCGCTTGATTGTGCGTTGAACCCGACGGCACGAAGCGCCAGGCCACCACGCGTGCGGTAAAGCCAGATCTCAAGTGCGACGGTCAGCACGACGAGAATTATGAACGGAGCCGGGATAAAGCCCAGGCCCATGCTGAAGGATGTGCCCAGATCAGGCGCGATCATGCCGCCTGGTTGAGGGCGGAGGACGATGGCGATCCCCTGAATGATTCCGAGCGTCGCAATGGTCGCGACAATCGGGTTAACCTTCAGCGGTCCGATCAGCAATGCGTTTAGTGAACCCACGAGAACGGCTGTGAGAAGGAGCAGCGGCACAGTGGCGAGCATCGATCCCGGGCTGAGATTGGGAAGTGTGAGAGATGCTAATACCACGCTAAGACTCATAGTGGCACCTACAGATATATCAAAGCCTCCCGACAATAGGGTGAACTGTTGACCAAGCGCGACAAAGGCCAGTGGAAGGCTCAGGAGCATCAGGTTGGCCAGGTTCGCTCCTGTCCAGAACACGGGTGAGTGAGCGCCTGTGTATATCGCTAAAAGCGCCGATAGCAGGAGCAGCACGATAATTGGGACATGGGGCGTCACTTTAGCAAGAGAACGGGCGAACCATGACGGGCCGCTGTCCTTTGAGCCCGCTCGTTCTGCCATGCCGCCAGCGCTTACAAAGCTGCGGACAATCTCACTTTCGGTTGTCGGACCAGCCAGTTCTGTGCTGATCTGCCCGCGCGACATGACGTAGACCCGATCACATAAACCAGCCAACTCTGATGAGTCAGACGAGTTCACGAGCACAGCAACACCGTCCTCGGCGGCATCTGACAGCATCCTGTAGATGTCCATTCTGGCCTTTGCGTCAACACCTTGAGTCGGGTCATCAACAACCAAGACTTTCGGTGTCCGCAGGGTAGGCCGGGCAAGAACAATCTTCTGTTGATTTCCTCCCGAGAGCGCGCTGATCGGCTGGAAGGGCGAGGCGGCCACGATACCGAACTGGGCCGCCGCGCTGGTCCAAGCGCTTTTTATCCGTTGGAGCAAAACAAGGCCACCGGGGCCGTTCGCAGCCCCTGACTGAATCGTGAGGTTGTCCATAACAGGAAGCGGACCGTAAACGGACTCCGCGGCCCGGTCCCCACTCTGAAAGTTGATGCCGGCAGACAACGCACTGGAAGGACTGGGATGAGTTAGGACATCGCCGTCAACGGTGATGTCGCCCTCGCTTCGACCGATTCCGATCAGACCACGCAGCAAAGCTCGTTGCCCGTTCCCTTCAGCTCCCGCGATGCCGACAATCTCACCACCCTTGACTGTCAGCGACACAGGACCGAAGTCAGGCCCTGCGAGACCGCGAACTTCGAGACGGGGCCCAAGGGATGGCTGATTATGTCGTTGCGGAAACTCCAGCTCGGTCGGGGCACCAACCATAAGCTCCACGATGTCGTCGACGTGCCAGTCCCGAGATGTATAAGTTCCCTGGATGACCCCGTCACGAAGAACGGTCAGCCTGTCTGCCAGGCGGCGTACCTCCTCCAGGCGGTGGCTAACGTAGACGATGGCAGTGCCCTCGTCGCGGGCAGTTCGCACCAGTTCCTCCAGATGAGCCGCCAGTCTCATATCCAGCGCTGCAGTTGGCTCATCAAGGAGCAACACTCGGGGGCGATGGCTCATTGCCCGAGCGACCTCAAGAAGCTGGCGGGCTCCCGGCCCGAGCGTGGAGACAGTGGCCGAAAGATCAAATGGAAGCTGGTACGCGGCCAGTAGATTGTTCAAATCACCGGGGCGTTTTTCGCCGATGGCGTCAAAGGAAAGGGCAATGTTCTCTGCAACTGTCAGCTCTGGCACAAGAGAAGTGTCTTGATAAGCAGTCATGAGGCCCAAGCGGCGAGCCTGGCGGATGCCCCCTCGCGACAGCGAACGTCCTTCGATGAGAACTGATCCGTTGTCCGATGTCAAGACGCCGGCGGCAATCTTGATAAGGGTCGACTTTCCCGAACCGTTCTCTCCGACAAGCGCATGTACCTCGCCGGGCCGGCAGTCAAAGTCGACGTTGGTGAGTGCACGGACGCCAGGGAACGACTTTGATATATTCGTCAATACGAGGGCAGAATCAGAACTCATCGCCGTTCGGGATTCGCCGTCTGCGGTCAGCATTGGTTGATCTTTCGTCATTTTGCAGTTCTCCACTACGTGGATGGGTCCACATGGTTATTTAGGTTGCCAGTCGGGATCCGATGTAATGACCCCAACCGGCAACTGGGCATAGAATTCAGCCGGCGGAGAGGGCCAGATTGGCCAATTCAGGGCTGAGCAGAGTCGGGAGTGGCACGTTGGCCGGCATCCCGGGGACGTTCTGGTCCTGGATGTCCGCGAGGGCAACGACCGGGACCGGTGCCAGAATCTTATTCGGGACGTTCACGCCGAGTTTGATCTCAATGCCGGCGGTCACTGCCATACGTGCGTACCACACGTGCCCGTTGGAGACGTAGTTCGCTGAGTTTAGGCCGGCTTTTTTAGCTTCGTCGGCGAGCTCGAAAGCGGAATAGTTGGCGGTGTCTGTAAATGAGGCTGGCGGAGTTTGGCCAGCACTGATGTATGGTCGCAGGAAGGCGTCGGTGCTGTAGTCGTAGAACATCGCCGAGACATCCTTACCGGAGGCAAGAAGCTCGTTGGCAGCCTGGGTCTCTCCCTGCCCTGTCCATTGCGTGAATCCAGATACGGCCTGCTGCCAGCCGGCGGCCTTTAGTTCCTTTTCCGCGCATGGTTGCCATTCAGCAGCATTAGCGTTTCCGGGGACGCCGGTGTAGAACGCATATGACTTCGATCCGGTTTTCGCATCGGCCACAATCTTCTTCGCAGCATCGGTGCCGATACCACAGAGGTCGTAGGGAAGCTGTGCCGCGACCACATCCGCAGCTTCTGGGGGCAGCGGGGAGTTTGCGGTGACAAAAGTTATGCCGGCGGCCTTGGCTTCTTTCGCTGCCGGCAATATAGCGGCACCGAAAACCGGGTCTTCGATGATGATGTCAACTTTTTGGCTGATGAGGCTTCGCAAGTTGGCCAGTACCTCAGCAATGTTTCCGCTGGAGGAACTAGTGAAGATTATCCGCTTGACTTGCGGGTAGGCAAGGGCCTGAGCGGTGGCCTCGGCCCGCCGGGTGCTCCACACTGGGTTGTTGGTGAAGTCAGCGTTGATTGCCACAGTGAGGGTTCCTTGCCCGGTGTCACAGGAGCGCTGGCTCAAGCAGGTTTTGAGGAGCTGCAGCTGTGCATCCGTTAGTGGCTTTGACGCTACGGCGAAAGCATCAGCCACGACCGGGGGGAGCTGGGAGACCGGCACGTCAGCCAGGAGCGCCTTCTTCGCTGTGGCTGCGAGCTCCGTTGGATCCACCGAAGATGCAGTTATCAAATCACTGGCGGTGCCATGCGAGACGTTATCGGACGTGTTGGCCCCCGTCGTGCTTGAGCAGCCAGCTAGTACCGTAGCAAGCGCAACGCCGGTCAAAACCGGAAACGAGAAGCGGGCCCTTCGGAATTCTTTCCGACCCGCGCGTGCAGTTTTCATATTGTCTCCTTGATGTTTAGTGGCGAGGTCGTCGTCTTCGACTCCGCGCCCTGTTTTTGGCTTTGTCCAACGATCCGATGGAATCCGCCGTTGCCCCAGCGCAGCCCCGAGAGCGCGAAACGCCCGAGGGTGATCGCCGAGACTGCGAGGACAAGAGCAACGCCCTGGGCTACGACTCGTGGGCCTGCGGCAAACCCGTAAATGGAGAGCGCTTGATCGAGCAGTTGCAAGAATAAGCAAGCACAGACCACGCTGGCGGCGCTGGATGGGCCGCCGCTGAAGGCTGCACCTGCGACCGCAACCGCTGTGATGGTAGCGAGTTGGTAAGGAGTTCCCACCGACGTGTCCGGCGTCACGACAATACCTGCAACCAATACGCCGGCCAGGCCATAGAGCAGTCCCACGCCGCCGAAGGTGAAGAATTCGACACGACGGACATTGATGCCGTGAAACTGCGCCGCCCGCCTATTTGATCCAATCGCGGCAACCTGCTTCCCACCCCGGGTCTTGGATAGAACCAGGGCGATAAGGACGGCGATCACGAGCGCAACGAGGAAGCAGGCATTAAGGTTCAGAACGGACCAGTGGGTGAAATTTTGCAGGTCCGTGGGGGCTAGGCCCGTGAGAGAGAAAGAGGTGCCGGTCCATAGCACAATCCCGCCGGTAACAATTCCGAATGAGGCCAAAGTGACGATGATGGCGTTCAGGCGGATAACGGAGATGAAAAACCAGTTCAACAGGCTGATCACAACGGCGATAACCAGTGCTCCCCCAACAACAGGCAGGAGGTCCGTCCCCGGTTTTCCATAGTGCACTACCACCCCCGCTGAGCATGTGATGATGGCAGGCAGTGACAGATCGATTGCACCGAGCATTACGACCAGCATCTGGCCAAGGGACGCAAGTGCCAGTACTCCGGCCAATGCAGTTGCGACTTTCAGGCCGTCAGGACGAAGGGCGACAGGCACAACGAGTGCGATAATGCACAGCGCAAGGACTAGCGCTGCCCAACTTGCTATATATCGTCCAGGAAACCGGTACTTTAGATCGGTGATAAGGCCGGACGGTGCCTTCTCCCGGGCGCCCCTAGACAACGGATTCTTCAAGTCCTGTTGCTCGGTTACATCGGGGATCTGTTCGTAATTACGCACAATTTGCCTTTTCTTTTCAGCGTTAACCGCTTTGCGAGTCGTCCGGCCGCGCCGCCGAAAATCGCGAAGTTGCAAGAGACATCGGCGTCCCTACACTGAATTGTTCGGTGGTCAAGGTTTAGTGAATGCGAGCGACTGCTGCGCTTTTAGGCTTCTACCGTCTCGTACTGCTTGAGTGCGGCAAATAGCGGGGCATTGTCCACGTAGATCTGCTGCTCAGTGAACTTACCGTCGACCATCTTGCATACTGAGCACGCAGGGATGGACAAGGACGTGCCATCGGGAAGTGTCCAGGTTCCGAGGGACTCAAAGATCAGGACGCCGTCGTCCTCCTCCCAGGCAGCGACAACGTCATGATGTATTGATTGGATTTTTTCAAGCAGACCCGAAAGCGTGGCGATGAAGGCGTCTGCGCCCTCAAGCTTGGGAGCGTTGGCAAAAGTGACCGTCATGTCGTTGGTGTAATAGCTTCTGCAGCGCTCCGTGTCCTTTGCCTCCATAGCGTCGTAGTACTCGGTCAGAAATTCGATTGTTGATCCGCTGGCACGCACCGGGTCCTCCTCTATTGTTCGGCACCATCGATTGATTCTGCCGGCTGGGGATTTAAGAAGTGATTAGCGTTCACCGAAATGGCCCGTGGTCATTCCTCCATCGACCGACAAAGCATGGCCGACGACGAATGACGCCGCATCGGAGCACAACCAAAGAACGGTATCGGCGATTTCTTCGGGACGACCCATACGGCCAATAGGCTCCATTGTGATCACCCCAGCCCGCCCGTCTGATGTGCCGCCTGTAACTCGGTCCATCATGGGAGTGTCGACAATTCCAGGACAAATGGCGTTTATGCGCACATTTTCCGGTGCGTAGTCGAGGGCTGCGGCCCTCGTGAGACCAATCATGCCGTGCTTGGCTGCAGTGTAGGCAGCCTGCCCTTTGAACCCGATAAGGCCGGCGGCGGAGGAGTTGTTGACGATAGCGCCGCCGCCGTTGGCAAGCATTAGCGGGATCTGATACTTCATGCTGAGGAAGACGCCCTTCACGCTGACGTTCATTATTCGATCAAATTCGGACTCTGAGATCTCAGCGGTCGCGATGAGCCCATGTTCGAGGCCAGCGTTGTTGAAGGCCGCATCAAGGCGTCCGTAGGTTTCGACCGTCGCTTCCAAGGCAGCCCTTACGTCTTCGCTGCTAGTTACGTCACAGCGGACAGCGATAGCCTCACCGCCCTGCTCCTTTATGAGGTCTACGGTCCCCTGTGCCGCTTCATTCGAGAGGTCCACGACGACAGCACGCGCCCCAGCTGCCGCGAACGCTCGTGCAGTGGCACGCCCCATTCCGCTTCCGCCGCCGGTCACCATCGCGACCTTGCCTGAATAATCCTTGGTGACCATTGTTTTTGCTTCTCCATCCAACGCCCCCGCCTCTATGAGGAGGAGTCGGCGTGTTCGACTATTGGTAGGGCTTTTGCCCTTCGGGAACGGCCGTGACGCGGGTCACAGCTTTTCTAGTCCCATCATGTGGCGTGAAGAGAAGGGCTGACAAATAGTTGTTTGTAATGGGTTCATGCCAGATTCGTATGAGCTTTTCGCTACCGCTGAGGGCCCCCGACAGAGTCTTCCCGTTCATCCCGCTCTTGCTTCGACACTTCTTCGCCGACCGCCAGCCTTACTTTTTTGACATGTAATGGATTGATGAGGTCATCACCAATGATTATTTGAAAAAGCTGCTTATAACTAGTCACTATGGGTCCCGTAGGTGGCCAGGCAATAAAAGCAATGATCGACGGGGCAGAAGCCAGAATCATCGGCCGCTAGGCCCCTGTGTCCTGAGTAATGGCCCGCAATTCGTGCGGCTGCTCGTAACCTGCCACCAGTCAATTCGTAGCGTTTTAGGTTCAGGAGGAACTATGCGAGCCCTTGTCAAGAAACATGCCGCACCTGGAGGAGTCGAGCTCCTCGAAATGCCAGTGCCCGTGCTCGGTGAGGACGAGGTTCACCTGGAACTGATATACGGCGGCCTTTGCCGAACCGATGTGTCCTTTGTGGAGTGGAACGCGGCGGCACAACGAACCTACCGGCCGAATTTTCCACAAATTATTGGTCACGAGTACCTAGGGCGCGTTATTGCATCATCCCCTGGGAGCGGCCTGCCAGTCGGTTCCAGGGTGGTCGGATCTGGGCACGTGGTGTGCGGCTCGTGCCCACCCTGCGTGGCGGGCCGCTCCATGCTCTGCCAGCGGTTGAAGGTTCTGGGACTGGATGTTGATGGCGTATTCGCTGAGCAATTCGTCGTGCCGCGGCGCAACGTTGCTATCGTGCCTGATGAAGTCCCCGACATCGTGGCGGCACTGGCCGAGCCTTTCGCTGTGGGTCTGCACGCCCTGAAGCGCGGCTCAGTACAACCCGGCATGAAGGTAGCTGTAATTGGCCCGGGATCGGTAGGTCTTATGACCATTGCAGCGTTGGGCGCTGAGCAGGGTGTTTCGACTACGGCTGTCGGCACCGAAGCTGATTTGCATCAATTGGAGCTTGCTTCCTCAATGGGAGTACATGAAGTCAGGGTCGTTGGCCGCGACACAGATAAAGTGGCTGGAACCTTCGACGTTGTGTTTGAGACTGCCGGCCACGCATCCGCCGTTGCACTTGCCGTCGAGCTGGCGGCACCTGGCGGAACAGTCGTGTGCGTCGGGCTCCCCGCGGATCCAGTTGAGATCAACTCCGGCAAGCTTGCAATGACTGAGAAAAGCCTCGTCGGTGCCCGGGCACACGACATTTCCGATTGGAAGGATGTTCCACAGATGCTGGCAAGGGCCAGCGGTCTCGCAGCTATAGACGTGAAGACCGTGGGTTTGGATGAGCTTGATCACGCCATTCATCTGACCGCAACCCGTCAGGCTTCAAAGGTGCTTTTAGCGCCGTAGGGTTTTTCGCGAAACGCTCCGGGAAGAAATCTGAATGCAGTGCCTGTCTGTGACCGAGGCTAGTTGGGATAGCAGACGAATGGAGGTTACGGGCCAGTGGCATCGCTGCATGAACCACGTTAGCGCAGCCGTCCGAAGTCTTGAGGCAAAGGAAGTCACTTGGAGATAAAGCAGTTGATTGCCATGGTGACTGTAGCCGAGGCTGGGAGCGTTACCTATGCCGCTCAGATGTTGCATATCGTACAGCCGGCTGTAACCCGGCAGATTAGGACTTTGGAAGACGAGCTGGGCGTTGTGCTTTTCGACAGGACACGCCATGGAATGATTCTCACCCCAGCCGGTGACATTTTCCTGGCTCATGCCCGCCGCGCCCTGCTCGCATTGGAGCGTGCACGCACTGAACTGACTCCGCAGAGAGGCGAAGTTACCGGCCAAGTCACCTTGGGTGTGCTGGAAAGTCTACTGGAGGTGATCGTCCCTCCCCTGGTCACCTCAGTAGCTTCGAG
The DNA here is from genome assembly GCA_046717065.1 of Arthrobacter sp. Taxonomy (GTDB): domain Bacteria; phylum Actinomycetota; class Actinomycetes; order Actinomycetales; family Micrococcaceae; genus Arthrobacter. Next base: position 18,596 of record JBKJVX010000228.1, read on the forward strand.
GTTTCCCGGAATCGAGTTGCGCGTGATGTCGGGCTTCTCCGGTTATCTCCAAAACTGGTTGGACGATGGTGTTGTTGACATTGCAGTCCTCTACAATCTGGCGGATACACCTGCGATGCGAGTCCGGCCGCTGCTCTCCGAGCGTCTCTGGGCAGTCGCTCCCGCCGATGCCGGGTTGCAGCCAAACGAAGATGTCACGTGGCACCGCGTGCTGAGTGGTCCCCTGATACTGCCGATCGTTGGCCACGGACTGCGAACGCTCATCGACAGGGCACGGAGTGGGATTCCTATCGAGCCAAATATTTCCCTTGAGACGAATTCGATGAGTGTTCAAAAACAGATGGTCCTGGCCGGTCGCGGCTGGACGATTCTGCCTGGTGCTGGCGTCGCCCGCGACGTACAGGAGGGAAAGCTCAGCGGCGCACCCCTGGCGACACCCAGTCTGTCGCGTTCTGTAGTAGTCGGTCTGCAGCGAACGAACCGTATTTCCCGTGCTGTGCAGGCGGTCAATTCTGAATTGCTGCGCGTCTCACGCGATCTGGTGGTCTCAGGGACCTGGCCTTCCGCCACCCTACTGGACGCACACACTCCATAAGCGCACCGGTTAAAACAATATGCGTCGCCCGGCTACGGGAGGCCATTCGTTCGAAGCTACAAGGTAAGCGAAGACCTGAGGCGTCCGCACCTCACGATGTTCCGCGGTCCTCTTGGTCATGAAACCAGAGGACCGCTAACGAAACGGCGACGACGCCCGCAGACTGGGCGTCGGAGCAGGTGTAAGGCGACCTTACATAAACAAGAGAAGACGAAGGAGATCTTGATGCGAGGAATAATTTTCCGCGGCGACCGCGAACTGGAGTTGCAGGACTTCCCCGATCCGACGCCTGGTCCTGAGGAGGTCGTCGTCGAGGTGCACGCGTCCGGCATGTGCGGCTCAGACCTGCACGAGTATCGTAAACCCAGGGGCATGGTGCCAGACGTCATTGCAGGCCATGAGCCAGCCGGGGTGATTGTGGCAGCCGGCAGTTCAGTACCTCAATCGTGGGTCGGACGCGCAGTGATGATCCATCACTACATTGGTTGTGGGAAATGCGATCAGTGCCGCTCGGGGTGGACACATCTCTGCCGTGAAGAATTGCGCGCGTTGGCTTTCAATGTCCACGGAGGGCATGCCGATTTTATCAAGATGCCGTTCTCCAGCGTAATGCCACTCCCCGAGGGGTTATCCTTCGAAGCAGCGGCCGCAATCAGTTGTGGCACGGGCACCGCGTGGGGTGCGCTCGAAATGATCGATGTGCGAGGTGACGACACTATCGCGATCTTCGGTCAGGGCCCCGTCGGTCTCTCGGCGACTCAACTGGCGACCGCGATGGGTGCCAAGGTAATTGCGCTGGACATCGAACCAAAGCGCCTGCAACGTGCGCAGGAATTCGGGGCAGCGGAAGTAATCAATCCCCTTGACGTGGACTCCGTCCAAGAAACTGTGCTGGCTCTCACTGGCGGCCGTGGTGTAACCAAGAGCTTGGAAACCTCCGCTGCGCCGATTGCTACCCAGCAAGCGCTGCAGGTATTAGGCCTCTGGGGTGCCGTGTGCTGGATTGGTCGAGGAGCTTCGCTGCAGGTGGACTTGACCGAGCAGCTGACCAAACAGATTACCGCCAGGACCTCCTGGACGTTATCTTCCGTGCAAATGACACACCTCGCGGATTTTGTATTGGATAGGCATATAGACGTCGACGCCCTCTTTACCGAGCGCTGGAAGCTGAGCGAGGCTGTGGAGGCGTATGAGTGGTTCGACCGCCAAAGCGATGGCAAGGGCGTGTTCTTGCCCAAGCAGTAGTTATTAGGACTCATGCCTGAGCCGCAGTGTGTGGCGTATGTATATTTTCCTCGCCCCACACTGCGCCTCGCGCAATAAATGGTCTTGGTGCTGCTTGCGGGCGCCACGGTATGCCCTCACTGCAACCGTGAGTGCATGAGAAAGCCCCAGAACCTAGGCATCACTCCGAGGGACCTTACATGCTCTTATTAAGTAGATCCTTTGCCGCTTACCCAGAATTCTTAGATTGGGTGGCTAATGATTCGGAAGTAAGATTTCGGCCGCTCGTGATCTCCCTGCTATCAGACCACGATCCTGCTGATGCCTTCCAACACACTATCGGAGGCATCCTTTGGGAAACCAGGCAAGACGCATGAGGCTGCTGCCTGCGCTCATATATGCAGCCCTTTCCACGGCGGTCGTTAGTTCACTCGGTATGCTGCTGGTTCCCTCCATTGCCAGCGAACTGGACGTCCCGGTGAGCACGGCGCAGTGGATGCTGACTATCAACCTCCTGGTCGGTGCTGTAACCACGCCTGTTTTAGGCCGGCTCAGCGACGGCCCCCACAAAAGGCGGCTCCTCCTCTGCTCACTGGCGGTTATCTTCTTGGGGTCTGTTTTAGCCGCCTTAGCCCCGAATTTCACAGTATTCTTGGTGGGACGGGCACTTCAGGGACTCACCTATGCGATCGTGCCGGTCACCATCGCCCTCGCCCGCCGCTATGTGCCCGCTGAAAAGGTGCAGGGGTCTATATCCAGTCTGTCCGTCACAGTGGCAACCGGCCTTGGGGTTGGCTATCCCCTAACCGGAGTCATCGCCGGGCTTCTAGACTTTCGTTTCGCGTTTTGGTTTGCTGCGCTGTTCGTAATTACTGCGTTCCTTGTGGTGCTTCGAGCCGTTCCGGCTGGGGAGGATACACATGCAGCGCGGGCACCATTTGATTATCAGGGCGTGGTGCTACTCGGGTTAGGCCTGGCTGGCCTGCTGCTTACTGTCAGCGAAGGGGCCAACTGGGGGTGGGGCTCAATGTGGACCATTGGTCTAGCTACGTGCACAGCGGGCGCTCTGACGGCCTGGGTCCTGACCGGACTGCGGAAGCGGCATCCACTTGTCAATCTCCGTGTTTTGCGGCATAAAGAGGTACTGCTAGCAAACTGTGCAGCAATAGGGCTGGGGGCTGCTCTGTATATGGGCTTATCGATCTCGAGTCTCGTTGCACAGGCCCCGACTTCTACTGGTTACGGCATCGGACTGCCCGTGTTCTGGGCCGGGTTCGTAATGTTCCCACTATCGGTGGGAAGCTTCACAGCAAACCGCCTCGTTCGCAGGCTGTCACGTCGCATCCCACTGACGATGTTGCTTCCTATTGGAGCTGCGACCGTGATGGCATCAGGAGTGTTCTTGTGGCTCGCTCATACGGAACTCTGGGAAATCCTTGTCGGAACGTTGGTGTTCGGTCTGGGAATGGGGGCCAGTTACGCCGCAATGCCGGCGCTTATCGCACGGAGTGTTGCCAGGGCAGTGCTGGGAAGCTCAGTGAGCTTCAACCAGGTCCTGCGCACAGTGGGCAGTTCTTTCGGTACAGCGATCGCCGGTGCCGTGCTAGCGGCCAACATGGGGCCCGCGCTGCACCCGAGCGAGTTCGGCATAAGTACGACATTTGGCATTGCAGCGTTACTGTGCGCTTCAGTATTCGCCGCCCTGCTGATCCATGCCCTCAAGACGACACTGTCCCAGCGAGCGGCTGACGGTAGACGCGATGCTGTGATCAACTGATCTGGAGCCTCTAAAACGACGCCTGCGGCCGCCGCCGGGCGGCCACATCATTCGCTGAGGCCAGGACGACTAGTAGGAGAGCCTTTCGTTTCACATGCTTCGTAACAGATTCGCCAGGGCCGGAGGTGAGTCTAAGCCGTCACTTCGTAGCGGCCATAATTTCATCACATGCAGGGACAGCCCTGGCAATTCCCCCAAGCTTATAAGAAGCTCTGTGTTACCGTAATTCTGCGCGTTTCCCCTATGAACCGCGAGTCAGCATGGCAAGAACTTTGTGACTTCTAGTTTAGCTATCTGGAGAGCGCTGCTCCCTGGATCCATAGGTTCGGGTCATGGGATCCTAATCCAAGGAGTTCCTGTGGAAATGAAGCAGCTCGTAGCTATGGTTACGGTGGCTGAAGTCGAGAGTGTCACCCGGGCTGCTCAGCTTTTGCATCTAGTGCAGCCAGCTGTGACGCGGCAAATTAAGACACTTGAGGATGAGCTGGGCGTTGTGCTGTTCGACCGGACACGTCAGGGCATGGTACTCACATCCGCTGGCGAAGTCTTCCTCGCGCATGCCCGCCGGGCCCTGCAAGAGTTGGAACGTGGCCGATCGGAATTGACTCCCGTCCCAGGGGAGGTCACGGGGCGAGTTTCGGTGGGTGTGCTCGAAAGCTTGTTGGATCTGATAGTCCCGACGCTAGTCGATTCGATAGCAGAGAAGTTCCCAGGGGTGGAATTACACCTGCTGTCGGGGGTCTCTCGCGATCTTCAAGGATGGTTAGACGATGGTATCGTCGACGTCGCCCTGCTTTACAATGTGTCAGATACTACGGCGATGCGTGTTATGCCGCTTCTCAACGAGCGTCTTTGGGCGGTAGCGCCGCCCGGAGCGGGTTTGCTACCGACAGACGAATGCACGTGGCAGCAGGTACTCCAGGAGCGCCTAATCTTGCCAATCGTCGGGCACGGCCTCCGCACACTGATCGACAAAGCACGGGTGGACATCCCTCTCGAACCAAAAATCATCGTTGAGACCAATTCAATGAGCGTTCAAAAGCAGATGGTGCTGGCCGGTCGAGGTTGGGCTATCCTGCCCGCTGCCGGAGTGGCCCGAGATGTACAACAGGGCAGGCTCAGTGGCGCCCCGCTCTCAGAACCAAGCGTGTCACGCTCTGTGGTGATTGGTTTGCCACGGACAGCGCGGGTACCTCGTGCAGTGGAAGCTGTTGCCACCGACCTGCTGCGGGTGTCCCGGCGACTGGTCTTGTCGGGTGAGTGGCCTTCCGCCACCCTTATCGACGCATCGTGAAGACCGCCTACTCTAGGGGCAGATTGTTGCGTACCGAGACAACTGCTTTTTCGTCGATCAGTTAGTCGTTGGCTTGGTCAGAGGCCATGGCCATCTCCCCGATTAAGGCGGGGGGCAAAAGCAGGCAGCCGCCTGAACGAGCCCTTTCCGGGAAACCCTACTGTTCCGGCTTGGACATCCCTGGCTCATGGTGCTCGTTTGCGGCTAACTACTGATCATTCAGGCATACCCAGCTCCGCCAAAATAGCTACTGTATGCTCGCCAACCCGGGGTATTGGATCCATACGGAACGACGACTCCCGGGAAGTCACCGGAGGGACAAGGCTGCGCAGCAGGCCGACCGGCGACTGGACGTTGCGCCAGCGGTCACGCTCGGCCAACTGCGGGTGGGCTGAGAGTTCAGCCATGGTCCGCAGCCGCGAGTTGGCGATCCCGGCACTGTCGAGCCGCTGCAGGACCTCCTCAGAAGGTAGTCCGGTAAAGACGGCGTCGATAACTTCGTGCAAAGCAAGTCGGTTGGCAACACGAGCCGCATTGCTTTGGAAGCGGGAGTCCGTGGCGAGTTCCGAGCGGTTGAGCACGTCGGAGCAGAATACTTTGAACTCACGTTCGTTCTGCACACCAAAGAAGACTGTGCCATCGGCGGCGGGAAAGGGGCCATAGGGTGCAATTGAAGCATGCTCGGCGCCCAATCGAGATGGAGGTTCGCCACCGTATTCCGAATAGAAGTACGGCTGGGAGAGCCACTCGGCGAGTGCCTCCAGCATCGATATTTCGATGATGTCACCGTTGCCGGATTTGTCACGCTGTATCAGGGAGGTCAAAATGCCCGAGAAAGCGTACATGCCGGCGCAGATGTCGGCGATGGAAACGCCGACCTTCGCTGGGCTCTCCGGGGTGCCCGTCACGGATAGAAGGCCGGATTCACACTGGATCAAAAGATCGTAGGCCTTCTTTGACCCGAACGAACCTCCCCTGCCGTAGCCGGAAATCGAGGTGTGGATCAGACGTGGGTTCAGCTTAAGGGCCTCATCCGGGCCGAGCCCCATACGTTCAATAGCACCAGGGGCTAGATTCTGAACGAGAACGTCGGCCTTACTAATGAGCCGGTGCAGTACCTGCAAGCCCCCTTCTGACTTGAGGTCCAGCACGATAGATTCTTTGCTGCGATTCAGCCAGACGAAGTAACTGGCCATACCATGCACCATATCGTCATAGCCCCGGGCGAAATCCCCGGTATCGCGCTCGACCTTTATTACCCGGGCGCCCAAATCAGCAAGCTGTCGTGTGGCAAACGGCGCTGCAACCGCCTGCTCGAGCGCGACGACCACTAACCCTTCCAGTGGCAAGTATCCCACGTCTGCTCCTGTCCTGCGGCTATGACTGGGTAGGCGGAAGCACCAGGACACTGCTCACACGCCGTCGTCAATAGTGGATTACTCCGCGTTGGCCGCCGCCAACGGGAATCGCGTCGCCAGTAACAGCAACGCTTCGTGGCGAGCAGAGGAACGTTATAAAGTCTGCAACCTCTGCAGACGTGACCATTCGCCCGATAGATGTTCCGTCAGCGAAACGCTTCTTCACCGCAGACACCTCCTCTCCACTCGCTGCAGCCATACGCTCAAGCAGATCCTCCGTCCGCTCCGTCACGGTCATGCCCGGATGGACTGCCGTTACGTTAATCCCAGTCCTACCCAGCTCATCCGCAAGATTCTTAGTCATGGCCGCGACAGAGACATTGCGGATAGAGTTGAAAGTGGAGCCGGTTGTCCGCGCACCCAGACCTGAAACATTGACTATTCGCCCCCACCCAGACTGGGTCATATGGGGCACCACGGCTTGAGCGCAGCGCAGATAGCCGAGGACCTTCGTATCGATCTCATGAAGCAAATCTGAGTCGCGCAGCTCGTCCATAGCGGCAGACTTAGTGGCATCAGCTGCCTGGGCCGCCGCGTTCACCAGTATGTCAACATTTCCAAAATTGCCCACTGTCGAGGCGACGAGTTCACTAATGGCGGCCCTGTCAGTGGTATCGGCCGGCAAAGCCAGAGCCTTGCCGCCGTCAGAGCGAATTTGAGCGCACGCTTGCTCCAACACATTTTTGCCGCGCGCTGCCATGACGACAGTTGTGCCTTCTCGAGCGAGAGCGGTAGCTACTGCGAGCCCAATTCCTTTGCTCGCGCCTGTGACGATGGCGGTTTTTCCAGCCAGCAACAAGTCCATAAATCCACTTCTCTACACGTAGTGAGTTTGCATCCAACGCAAATGACGGAGCCTGACCACAGTCGCATCTCGGCAGATAACAATCGAGCCAGTATCTGGCGACAATCAGCTATCAAACGTCAATACGATTGCGGTTGACTCCCTCGTGTAGGTCAGAAAGCCTGATTTATCTCGATCAGATTCATCGAGGGGTCATACGTGTAGATCTGATGGTAATCCTTAACCGCCCAGCGGCCAGCTTCAACATAAAAGACTCCGGCGGCGGAGAGGCGTGACTTAACTTCCTCGATGTCATCGACAGCAATAGCAATGTGTCCATTGAGGCGGGGGTTGATGCCTAGTTCAGTCACTGACTTCGCGTACTCAGGGGTTGAGTCTGAGATATGGATGGTAGGCGCCTCCCCGGCTTCGGACATTTCCGGAGTCTTTGGACCGATAAATCGCGTTCCACGCTGCTGAGTATACTCCGTTGCAAAATTTGGTTTGAAATCCACCAAATCGAACATGTCTTGATAAAAGGCGATAGTCTCCTCGAACTTGGGAGCGGAGATATTGACGTGATGAATCCGAGACCTCATTGGCCTGCAGCTCCTTTTCATAAGAAGTTAGCGGGAATACCCGCCTACTCGTTTTCGTCCTCGGTTAGTAGGACGTCGGGTTTGGAGATTCTTAGAAACCAAACTTCGGTCATAGTATCCAGTGATGGGACATGAAGACTATTCGTTTTTTTTGATGGGTCCATGACATGAGGGCATGGTGTTCTCGCTGCACAGCGCACACTCACCTAGACTGCTGCACCTATTCCCTCCAGACCCTTCCGCACCTGGGCGTTGGACTTCACGTGCTCGAGCCAGTCGGCCACGAGAACCACGACTTCGTCGGCGGTCCCTTGCGGAAGTCCGAGCGACTGTTGGATGCTCATAAAAGCTGGCTCAAGAATGCGATGGCCGGAAGATTCAGCGTAGGCCGTTAGAGGCTGTCGAACACCGGCGACCACTTCCAGCCCCTGCTCCTCATACGCATCCGTCTCCCTGTCAGCACGGATTATTTGCGCATTCTTGGTCGTGCGCGTCAAGTAGAGGTCATAGGCCGAACCACGTCGTACAGCAATACGCACTCCTTCTCTGTCGACTTCGGTTGAGTCTTCAAAAGGTGCGAGCCGACCGGTTGCATAGACGCCCTCGAGTACGACGTAGGGCGGCGTAAATGCGACGTGTTCGCGCCGCCCGGGCTCGTCAGCAAGGAAGCACACGTCCGCGCCTCGCTGAGCCATCACACTGTATGCGTCTCGGGCGGCGTTCACGCAAACGAGTTCGAGCGCGCAATTAAGCCAGGCGGCCATTTCTTGCGCCAGCAGCACAGTTATGCCGGTAGGCCGCCTGGCATCCCCTTGGGCCAAAACCGGGTTTCCCAGGTTTATGACCGCTCGCAGCACTCCAGTGGGCACCAGAGCTTTCACTTGCTCCGGACTAAGATTTTCGAGATGCAAGACTAAACTCACTTTCGTATGTTGGAAAGAGGCGCTGGGGCGCCTTAGTATCCCGGGGCTTCTCCCCCAGGCTCAGTTGCCTTGCGGACGCTCTGTGCGCTCAAGGAGTCATAACTGCCCACGAGCTGAGACGCTGCAAAAAATCTATATCGCAATAGGCGCAAACGCCTGCAACTCACATCGTCGTCAGTTATCCGGCCTCGCCGGACCTCGTCACTGGTCCCCCATTTTTGGGGTATACGCGCCAGCAATTCCCAGGACTGCGTGGACGAGCATGAAGTAGTACGGCGCAGTCGCTCCCGGCCACAATGTTAGCGGTTTGGCTCGGAATTGTGTGCTGCACAAAAAGTCGACGACCACACTCGAGAAGGAAATGCGGCCCGATGATGGGGCCATCAAGAATTGACATTTGCTGTCGAATCAAATCACAGCGCAAGATGGACTGACCGTGACCCTGTGACTCGAATCACCGAAGTAAATCATGGGTCAGTTTTCCATGGACGCTGAATGATCAGCGTCCATCTCGATATGCACGGGAGTCCAATGACGATCTCAACCGAGCCTGGTAACAGAAGTACACGTCTTTTCAGATCTCTGCTGTTTATCCCGGCCACAAAGCTCAGGTGGATCACCAGCGGTGTTCGCGCCGGAGCAGACGCCCTCATCCTTGATTTGGAAGATGCTGTTGCTGAAGCTGATAAGCCGGCCGCACGGGACGCCTTGAGAAAAATCGAAGAAGGCGACCACGGAGAAGTGCAGCTTCTTGCCCGCATGAACGAGATTCATTCCGGGCATCTCCTCGAAGACGTCAAAGCAATAGTTGCCTCACGTTGTACTGGTGTCGTGGTCCCGAAAGCGGAGAACGTCGACGATCTGAAGATGCTCATAAACACAGTGCGGCTGTTCGAGCAAAACATGGATCGATCCGAGCCGTTGGATATTCACGTCATGCTTGAAAGTGCCACAGGCATCCGCCAAGCATTCGAACTCGCGAGCTGCGACGCGCGTGTCAAGAGCCTCATGACAGGCACAATTCCGGACGGAGATGTGGCACGGTCAGTAGGCTTCACGCCAACAAGATCTGGTCTTGAGACGCTGTACCTGCTCTCCCATGTTCAGCTGGAAGCCCGAGCTGCCGGTTGCTCCACGTACGCCATGGTCTCTGCCTCAATAGGCCACGGTGAGGACGAGATGCTAGAGAAGCTGCAGCAAGCAAAAAATATCGGGTACACCGGAGCAACCCTGATACATCCATCACATGTGCTGGCAGCCAACACGACTTTCGGAGCCAGCGCTGAAGAAATAGATAGGGCCGAACGAGTCCTTAAGGCTCTCGAACAAGCCCATTCCGAGCAAAGCGGCGCGGTTGCCCTCGACGGCCAAATGATCGATACCGCTCACGCCGTTTCCGCTCGGGCAACACTCGAGCGTGCTGCGCAGTATCGACTAACAGCCAGCCCTGTCAGCTAAAAGATAAGAAAAGAGAAACACATGTCTATGGCACTAGAAGGAATCCGGGTACTTGAATTCGGGCACGTAATTGCAGGCCCGTTCGCAGCGAGCTTGTTGGGTGACCACGGCGCCGAGGTCATCAAGATCGAGCGCCCAAACCAGGGCGACAGCCTCCGCAAGATGGGCCCACAAAATGCCCGCGGACTCTGGTTCGAGGTGAGTGCGCGCAACAAGAAGAGCGTAGAAGTCGACCTGGGAAGCGCCGAAGGAGCGGCCTTTGCCCGAGAGCTGGTGGCAAGCGCGGATGTTGTCATCGAGAATTTCCGTCCTGGCGTCATGGAACAGTGGGGGCTCGGCTGGGACGACATCCAAGGCATCAATCCCCGCGCAGTTATGCTTCGAATTTCTGGATTCGGCCAAACCGGCCCTTACAGTATGCGGCCAGGATTCGGCAAGATCAGCGAAGCTTTCAGCGGAGCAACCAACCTCACAGGCTATACGGATGGCCCGCCGGTTCATCCCGGATATTCCCACGGAGATCTGGTTACAGGTGTTTTCGGCGCTTTCGGAGTGATGCTTGCCCTCCATGAGCGAAACACATCGGGACTGGGACAAATGATTGATCTGCCTCTGTATGAGGGCCTGTTCAGGATGATCGACTGGCAGGTGCCTTTCCTTGACGTTCTTGGCATTGACTCCACCCGGGCCGGGGCATCCTTCCCGTTCGCCGGCGGCTTCATTACAGAAATCCTGCCCACCATTGACGGCAAGTTTGTTGTTGTTTCCGCAGCCACCGGAAAGCACGTCGGCAATGTTATGGAATTCCTCCGTGAGAGCGGACACCTTGAGACTCAAGGCGACAGCGACGTACCGGTTTCGGTGATCAAGGAGGCTTTGGGTACCTGGCTGGGAACGCAAAACTCCGATGAAGCAGTAGAAAGCCTGAAGGCCGTCGGAGTGATCGCGGAAAAGGTTAGCAAACCTAGCGACATCGTCAAAGATCCACATATCGCTGCTCGGCACAACCTGGTCACCGTCGAAAGCGAAGAGTACGGAAAATTTACTGTACCTGCCCCCGTACCCCGCCTTTCCAGGACTCCAGGTCAGGTGCGTTCGCTGGGTCCGAAGCTTGGGGCAGACAACAAGCTGCTCAATGCTCCTACAGTCACGATCGACGCATAGGCCTCAGCATGTCGATCAACTGTCAACTCTCAAAAAAGTAGACACGCATGCTAGCACTTTATGGCTTGCTTATGCTCATCGTGATTGTCGCTCTGCTCATATCCAATAGAGCCACTCCATTCTCAGCTTTTACCGTCATACCCTTGACGATTGCCCTTATAGCCGGCTTTAGCCTAGGGGACATCGGAGAATTTGCGACTGAGGGCGTTGCGAACATCGCGAACACCGCGGCTCTCCAGGTATTCGGCATTCTGTTCTTCACCATCATGTTGCAAGCAGGCGCTTTCGACCCGTTCGTGGCACGGATTCTCAAAATTGCCGGCAGGAGTCCTCTTAAGGTAGCGCTTGCGACGGTCCTACTATCGCAGATCATCGCCTTCGACGGTGATGGCACTGCAACATATCTGATCGTGATTTCAGCGATGCTTCCCCTGTATCGAGGGCTTGGCATGAACCCCTTGGTTCTCGCGACACTTGTGGGACTCTCTTTCGGGGTGCAGAACATGGTCCCTTGGGGGGGTCCGATGGCCAGGGCAGCAGCCTCGATCAACGTCGAAGTGAATGATCTCTGGATTCCGCTGCTACCCGTACAGGCCGCTGGCCTGGCTGCAGTTTGGGTGGTTGGTTACATCCTGGGAAAGCGCGAGGAAGTACGCCTCTCAGTCCCCGGCGAGTCCTCGACGTTCGCAGTTGGTAACACGAAGTTCTTCGGTATTAAGCGAACTGAACGTCCTCGTGAGGCTGTGGGCGCAGGTTCTGGGCGAGCAACTAATGCATCCTCCGGAGCAGGAAGTGACAGTGCTACTGCTGTTGCAATCGATCCAATCGTTCCTCCCCGGCCTTCAGCCCAGATGGAGACGGACAGCGAGGAGGATCTTACGCGGCCTCGATTGGTCTGGATCAACTGCGCGCTTATCGTGCTCGTTATCGGCGTGTTGATCGCCGACATAATTCCCGCGCCGATGGTCTTCATGCTCGGTACAATCATCGTACTCATGATGAATTACCCCAGCGCAAAACTGCAGCTCGAAATTATACAAATGCGCTCGAGGGAACCTCTGATGGTTGCGGCGATTCTGTTCAGCGCTGGAATTTTTTTGGGCATCCTTAGGGGTTCAGGAATGATGAAAGAGATGGCGACCACCCTGGCGTCATCAGTACCGGATTCATGGGGCCCCTGGCTTCCGATAATTATTGGCCTTCTGGCAACGCCGCTGACCTTGTTTATCGACGTGAACTCCTATTACTTGGCTGTGCTTCCGATCTTGGCCGAGACTGCACAACACTTGGGTCTGTCAGCTGAATCCGTGGCCATGGCCTCCTTGATCGGAAATTCAACTGTCGGAGCACCCCTCCACATCTTTTCCGGATCTTTCTGGGTTCTCATCGCGCTAACCGGAGTCAAAATCGGCGACCACATACGGTTCTATTTGCGCTGGGGTTGCTTCGTGAGCTTCATAATGCTCATCGCTGCGATCATAATCGGACTGGTACCCCATCCGTTCTAACCGCACATGACGCGTCGAAGGTCGGACAACCGCGGCACGTCCTCTACCCCTATCTAACCTTGGCTCCCACCCGGGGTGCTCTTCACGGTCCGATTCGACTGGCCGCAAAGGGCACCCCGGTATGGGCCTTTTCCCCGCTTCCATGAGGGCCCGTCGCAGGCCTCATATGCCGATTCAACAATTAGATGTTTTCCCATTTGGCGCCAGCACAGCGCCTTCGCGATCGCTCGGGAAACAAGCACGAAGGGAAACTCATGCCTGAAACAAATATCCACGCAGAGGCGGTTGTCCGAAGGCTTGAAAGCCAACGCTATCGCGCTGTACTCGCCGGCGACGTCGACGCTTTCGAAGAACTAAGCCACCCGCAGCTCGTTTACACACATTCGGGTGGTAACAGGGATTCCTTGAAGGAGTATGCGGATAAACTGCGAACGGGCGCAGTTCGATACCAGCGGATTGATCACAGGATTGAAAAAGTAACGATCATAGGCGGCACAGCGTTGGTCAATATCCAAGTAGACGCTGACGTGACCGTCAACGGAAGCCCGATGATGCTCAAAAACAGCGCGCTTGCCGTGTGGGTGAATGACGGAGTTTCCTGGAAGTTCGCAGCTTACCAGGCCACGCCCCACGCGTGACCTGATAGTCCCTATCCGGGTCAGATTCGCCCCCTTACCGTCACTGCTCCTCTCTAGACACCGTTCGTCGCAGACCCTGTAATGACTGGTGGGATCAAGCCCAGGGGTATGGATGACAGATCACGGGACAGCGCGCGACATTCTGCGGCCCCCTCCTCCCCCTTGCAAGGTGCCATCGTGGCTACCTAGGGCAGCATGCTAGGACACTCCGCCCGTGTCCGCGACTCCTTGTGGACATACCGCTGCCGGTCCTTCCAACATAGGGCTCGGGACACAGATCCCTACGGCAGTGTCCGGACAGCGGTATGCAAGGAATCGCACCAGCTTCAAGCCGAAGCCAGCCCTCCGGCGTCATCCCAGTCCTTTGTATAGCCCTGCTCGTCCACCGTCTCGGCGGAGGCAACCCGGGCGTCGAAGTGGGCAGCTAGCAGTTCGCCGGCGTGCACAATATGCTGCTGCATGGCCGCCCGTGTTGCTTCCGGGTTCTTATCCTTTATCCCCTGGAGGAGTTCCGCGTGGTCGTCCATGGTGGCCCGTGGCCATCCTGGGATGGAGGAGTAAAACTGCCGCGGGACGTAGCGGGTGACAAGGCCCAATAGCCAGACGATTTTTCGGGAATCCGCAAGCAGATTAATCTCGCGGTGAAAAGCGTGATTCTTTTCTTCCAGCCGCTCGTGGTCGTTCCGTGCGGCGGCAGCAATGAGCTCATGATGCAGTGCTTCGAGCTCCGCGATGTTATCCACTGTGGCCTTGGAGGCCGCGCGGGCCGCCAACTCCCCACCGATGAGTGCCTGTACTTGGAAAACGTCCCGGATGTCTTGACCCGTCAGGGGGCCGACGACGAATCCGCGACGGGGTACCAATTCAAGGAAGCCTTCCACGCGCAGGGCTTGCAAGGCCTCGCGTGCCGGTGTCGTGGAGATGCCCAGGTCCTCGCCAATAATCTCCGGACGGACCAATGCCCCTGGCCTCAGTTCGCCGGACATGATGAGTCCCCGGATGTGGGCGGTCGCTTTCTCGCTCAGTTGCGGGCGGGCTTTGCTGGGTCGACTGCGGCTGGTCATTTCTGCGTATTCTTTCTGATGAATCTTCCTCACCTAACATACGGCATCAGCCATAGTGAACCCGCGCTACGCAACCGGCGTCACGTCCTGCCCTTCGGGGAGCCCTGCAATACAGACCCAGACATATCCTGTACCCTCGGTTGCTCGAAGTTGGAGCTGCGGTGGTATCCACAGGCGAACTGCCGGCGCAAAAGAGACCAGAAAGCTCAGGGCAGTCTGCAGCCCTCCGTGTCCGAATCCAACTGGCCCTGGGCATGTCGTCAGGCCGCTGATTTTCTGTCGGTCATCTGTCTGCGCCTAATCGAGACCCCGAGGCCGTCTTCCTCCAGCAGCAAAGCCGCCGCACAGGGCTGGGCAGCCCGGTGCGGTTCCTAAAGGGACGCCGGGTTTTCGTCTGGGAACGTGCGGGGAGGAAGAAAATGCGTGAAAACTTGGTAACCGTCATGGCGCGAGAACATCTGCCTCGAAAAGTTCCCCTCCGCAGAAGCCCAAAGAATCGAATTGTCGGGCATGACAGCGTCCACCGTTGCCTTGCGGACAAGTTTCCCGCATTTCCAGATCTCCACTCTCTGTCCCAGAGTGCGTTGCCAATTTGGTTGGAGCTGAAGGTCCATTATGCAGTCCTAAGTAAGCGTAGAGGGGCCGGACAGCGACGCCAACGGCCAGCGTGCTCGACCAGGCGTCGAAAGCAAGTCATAAAATCGCAACAGAACGTCAGGAAAGGCCAGCACATGAAATAAGCGTCAGTACGACCTTGGCAATCCCAGGACTTTGGTAGCCACGAAGCTTTTGATCATATTGTTGTTCACTGGCGCCACTTGGAACATTCGTGTCTCGCGGAACTTCCGTTCGACGTCGTACTCGTCTACGAAACCGTAACCACCATGGGTGTCGAGACACGCATTCGCCGCCGCCCAACTAGCCTCAGATGCCAAATGTTTCGCCATGTTGGCCTCCGCTCCGCAAGGTTCTCCCGCATCAAAAAGCCGCGCTGCCTCGTAACGCATCATGTCGGCAGCTCGAACCTTCATGTAAGCGTCGGTGATAGGAAACTGGACGCCCTGGTTAGCACCGATCTTGCGGCCGAACACTTCACGACTGTTGGCGTATTTAACGCCGCGCTGAGTAAACCAGTAGCCGTCGCCAATAGCCTCGGACGCCAGCAGGATACGCTCCGCGTTCCAGCCATCAATGACATAGCGAAAGCCCTGTCCGACCTCACCGATGACCGCAGAACCTGGGACCCGCATTCCTTGGTAAAAGATCTGGTTGGTTGCGTAGTTGAACATCGTACGGACCTTGACGACCTTCAGTGTGTCCGGCTGTTCCGCCCGAACTTGGCGGAGATCGACCAGGAACAGTGTCAGGCCATGAGTCCTGTCGACTCCTTTACCTTCCTGCTTTTCGGAAGTGCGAGCCAGGACGAAGACGAGGTCGGATTCGTCGATTCGACTCGTCCAGCTTTTGTGCCCGCTGATGACAAAGTCGTCGCCGTCACGCACTGCAGCAGTTTCGATGCTGGTTGTGTCCGAACCGGCCTTGTCCTCAGTGATGGAAAATGCCTGCAGCCGAAGAGTGCCTGCAGCGATCTGCGGCAAGTACTCCTGCTTTTGACTGTCGCTGCCGTGACGCAGGAGAGCACCCATCGTGTACATCTGAGCATGGCAAGCCGCCGAGTGGCCGCCGGACTTATTGATCTCTTCCATGATCACGCTGGCCTCAGTCAGGCCTAGGCCCAACCCGCCGTACTCGGTTGGAATCAGCGCTGAAAGCAGGCCCGCTTCCGTCAGCGTGTCCACAAATTCTTGTGGGTATCGGCGGTTGCGATCGGTCTCCCGCCAGTACTCGTCAGGAAATGCTGCACAGAGGAGGCGCGCCTTTTCGCGGAGTTGTTCGAGGTCGGCAGGAAGAGTAGGCATAAGGGCTCCTTTGATTCGGTGAGGTGGTCCTTGGCCACCGTCTGGGTACTGACGTTACGCCAATATATTGCGCTGTGGCAAGAGTGCGTGATGCACTTCCGCGAACCACAAAAACCTTGACTTTCTCGGTAAAAAGGCGCAAAGATTGCGTAGATAGCCAATATATTGGCTGGTGTGGCGAGTGCCAGACTGAGAAGCGAACGTAAGGAGATCGGTCCATGACCGAAAAAGCAACCCAGGCGGCGCCCGGGGAAAACCGTGTGGTGCAAGGATGGACGGGTCGCTTGTTTGAGGACTTCTCACCTGGGGACGTCTACTACCACCCATTCGGCAAGACAGTGACCGAGTCGGATAATCAGAGCTTCACCCTCATGACGCAGAACGTTGCCAAGACTCATGTGGACAGGAACTTCGCCAAGGCCACCGAGTTTGGCCTGCCACTCGTGAACTCGACGCTCACGCTTGCTCTGGTCACCGGGCAATCCACCATCGATCTGTCCATGAATGTGTTCGC
The DNA here is from genome assembly GCA_046717065.1 of Arthrobacter sp. GTDB lineage: Bacteria > Actinomycetota > Actinomycetes > Actinomycetales > Micrococcaceae > Arthrobacter. The sequence continues at coordinate 35,475 of JBKJVX010000228.1, forward strand.
GAACATGGGCTGGGACGAGGTCAGAATGCCCAGCCCGGTTTTTGAAGGTGACACCATCTACTCCCGGTCCAAGGTGCTGGCTGTTCGCGAGTCGAAGTCCCGGCCCAACCTCGGCTTGGTGACTGTCGCTACTGAGGGGTATAACCAGGACGGCAAGGTTGTTATCAGCTACCGGCGAACCTTCATGGTGTACAAACAGGGCTATATGCCCGATGTGGATTCCGCCCGTCCCGAGGAGTCAAGCTTGCCGCCAATTGGGGACGCCCAATGACATCCGCCTCGGGCACCAACACGACTGCCGTCAGCTCCGAGGCCATTGATCCCGTGGCAAATGCGGTCACTGCCTTGTTCGTCCCCGGCGATCGTCCGGAGCGGTTTACAAAAGCGGTCGCCTCCGGTGCCGACGTCGTCATAATCGATCTGGAAGACGCCGTTGCACCTGAAGCGAAAGCAAACGCCTTGGCCGCCGCGGTGAGATCCATTGCAGCGGAAGCTGGCAGCGAGCCCATACGCGCCTTGGTACGCGTGAACCCCTTGGGCTCGGATCCGTATGAGGCTGAGATGACAGCTCTGCTCGCGGCCGCCGACGCTCCCAGGTCCGGTTTGCTCGGCATCGTGGTCCCAAAAGCGGAAGATGCCGGAGCGTTGGAGCACCTGCGTACAAGGTTGCCTGCGCATATAGCACTTGTCCCGCTGATCGAATCGGCTGCGGGTGTGGTGAACTCGGTGCAACTGGCGCGAGTACCTGGCGTGACTCGGCTAGCTTTCGGCGCCATCGACTTCGCGTTGGATATCGACGCCGACGGTGGAGACCGCTTCTTAGACCACGCACGGGCGCACCTGGTCCTGGCCTCCCGTGCGGCAGGCATCGCCGCGCCGCTGGATTCGCCATGCACGGAGATCGCTGATGCCGGACGGGTCGCCGATTCTTCGCTGCTCGCGCGCAACTTTGGCTTCGGTGGAAAGCTGTGCATCCATCCAGCCCAGCTGGCTTCCGTGCGCACGGCGTTTGCGCCCACGGAAGCCCAAATCCGCTGGGCGCGCTCCGTAGTGAACGCAGAAGGGGGCGCCGTGCAGGTGGATGGGCAGATGATCGATCGACCAGTAACCGAGCGCGCCAAACGTATCCTGGAGCGGGCAGGAAGGTAGCGCTAGCGGGTAGCTCTTGGGAGGTCAAGGGAGGCGTCGTTGGGAGCGCTCGTGATCATGGGGCACGGACACCCTACTGGATCTGTTTGGACTCCCGAAAGAGGGGCTTCAGCGGCTATTCGGCCGTTCTCCGGCCCGTACCAATCGGGCGCGAGCCCAGAACATGGCCCCGCATGTCACATGCCCGCATCCACAAAACGGTGGGGGAATTTGGCCTCGATCCGCAATGCAAGCACTGGTCACCCGCGGCATCTTCGTCCGTGAAGAACACAGGGCATGAGTCCGTAGACAACCAGCATGTGTCGGCTGTTCTGATTCCTTTCCGAAGTCGAGTTGGCCCTTGGCAGTGACTGGAACTATTCACCCTATGTGCAAGAAAGAGAGAACAGTGACGAAAATTGGCATCGTGACCGAACTGGGTCAAGAAAGGAGGGTGGCGGCGACGCCTGTCACCGTGAAGCAGTTGTTGGGGTTGGGCTACGAGGTTGTGGTCGAGAAGGGCGCAGGTGAGGCCGCCTCTTTCCGTGATGAGGCTTATGCCGAAGCGGGTGCCCTGGTTGTGGGCGCTGATGAGGCGTGGGGCAGCGAGGTGGTGTTGCGGATTAATCCGCCCACTGAGGATGAGATCGCCCGGTTGGCCGAGGGTGCCACGCTGATCGGGTCGTTGAGTCCGGGGTTGCGGCCTGAGTTGGTGGAGGCGCTGGCTTCGCGTCCGATCACGGCGCTGGCGTTGGATGCGGTGCCGCGGATCTCGAGGGCCCAGTCAATGGACGTGCTTAGTTCAATGGCGAACATTGCCGGGTACCGTGCCGTGATCGAGGCCGCTCATGAGTTCGGCCGGTTTTTCACGGGCCAGGTGACGGCGGCGGGCAAGGTCCCGCCCGCCAAGGTCCTTGTCGCGGGCGCCGGCGTAGCCGGGCTCGCGGCGATTGGCGCTGCGTCCAGCCTGGGCGCGATTGTCCGGGCGACTGATCCTCGGCCCGAGGTCGCCGACCAGGTGAAATCGATCGGCGGAACTTATCTTAAGGTCGAGGTCGCCGAAGAGATGAAGTCCTCTGACGGGTACGCAAAAGCTACCTCTGAGGCGTATACCGCCCGGGCTGCGGAGATTTACTCGGAGCAGGCAGCGGATGTGGACATCATCATCACCACAGCGCTCATCCCGGGGCGTCCCGCGCCGAAGCTGCTTACCGCCGAAGACGTTGCCAGCATGAAGGCTGGCAGCGTGATCGTGGATATGGCCGCCGGGCAGGGCGGGAACGTGGAAGGCTCGGTCGCCGGCGAACGGATCGTGACGGACAACGGCGTGGTGATCCTGGGCTACACGGACCTTCCGGCGCGTTTACCGGCCCAGGCATCGCAGCTGTACGGGACCAATATGGTGAATCTGCTCAAGCTCCTGACCCCGGACAAGGACGGTCAGCTTCGGATCGATTTCAACGACGTGGTGCAGCGTTCCGTGACGGTGGTGCGCGAGGGTGAGAAGACCTGGCCGCCGCCCCCGGTCCAGGTCTCCGCCACACCGGCGGCCACGACCCAGGCTGATGTTGCCGAAAGTACGGCGCCGAAGAAGAAACAGGGCCTCAGCACGGCCGGCAAGGCCGGTCTTTTTGCCGCGGGGATCGCGGTGCTTTTCGGGATCAACGCGGTCGCACCTGCGCCGCTGCCGCAGCACTTCACGGTCCTTATGCTTTCGGTCGTGGTCGGGTTCTATGTGATCGGGAAAGTCCATCACGCCCTGCACACGCCGCTGATGTCCGTGACGAACGCGATCTCGGGGATCATCGTCGTCGGGGCCCTGCTGCAGGTCACCTCCGAGAACATCGTGATGCAGGTCCTCGCCGCGGTCGCGGTGCTGCTGGCCAGCATTAACATATTCGGCGGCTTCGCTGTCACCCGGCGCATGCTAGCCATGTTCTCCGCCGGGAAGGCACGTTCATGAGCGCCATCACCGATGCAGCAGCAACACTTACGAGGAGCTCTACCGTGACTGACACCGTCTCCGGTCCATTGACCGCCGACTCCATCGCGGGGGCGGCCTACATCGTCGCGGCCCTGCTGTTCATCCTCAGCCTCGCCGGGCTCAGCAAGCACGAGAAAGCCCGCGCCGGGGTCATTTACGGCATCACCGGCATGGTCATCGCCCTCGCCGCCACCATCTGGCTGACCCTGCAGGCCACCTGGGGCACCGGCCACGCCCTCACCGACCTGGGACTGCTCGTCGCCGCGGTCGCCGTCGGCGGGGCCATCGGACTCTGGCGCGCCCGGGTGGTCGAAATGACCGGCATGCCCGAGCTCATCGCCCTGCTGCACAGCTTCGTGGGCCTCGCCGCGGTGCTGGTGGGCTGGAACGGCCACCTTGAGGCCCCTGCGTTGTCTTCGGACCTGATGGCGATCCACCACGCCGAGGTCTTCATCGGTGTGTTCATCGGCGCGGTGACCTTCACCGGCTCGATCGTGGCGTTCCTGAAACTCTCAGCCCGGATGAAATCCTCACCCCTGATGCTGCCGGGCAAAAACGGGATCAACCTCGGGGCGCTGGCCGCGTTCATCGCCCTGACCGTCTGGTACGTCAACGATTCCCAGCTCTGGCTCCTTATCGTGGTCACCGTCCTTGCCCTGGGGCTGGGCTGGCACCTGGTCGCCTCCATCGGTGGTGGCGACATGCCCGTGGTGGTGTCCATGCTCAACAGCTACTCCGGCTGGGCCGCCGCCGCGGCGGGCTTCCTGCTCAACAATGACCTGCTGATCATCACCGGCGCCCTGGTGGGCTCCTCGGGTGCCTATCTGTCCTACATCATGTGTAAGGCCATGAACCGGTCCTTTATCTCCGTGATCGCCGGCGGCTTCGGCATCGCCGCCCCCGCCAGCAAAGGAGACACGGACCAGGGCGAGCACCGCGAAATCACCGCCGAGGCCACAGCGGAAATGCTGACCAACGCCTCCAGCGTCGTCATCACCCCCGGCTACGGCATGGCCGTCGCCCAAGCCCAGTACCCCGTCGCCGAACTCGCCCACCAGCTCCGTGAGAAGGGCGTGAACGTCAGGTTCGGCATCCACCCCGTCGCCGGACGCCTCCCAGGGCACATGAACGGCCTCCTCGCCGAAGCCAAAGTCCCATACGACATCGTCCTGGAAATGGACGAAATCAACGACGACCTCGGCGACACCTCCGTGGTCCTGGTCATCGGCGCGAACGACACCGTCAACCCTGCTGCCGCCGAAGACCCCGGCAGTCCCATTGCCGGCATGCCCGTCCTCAAAGTCTGGGAAGCAGAGAACGTTATCGTCTTCAAACGATCCATGGCCGCCGGCTATGCAGGCGTCCAGAACCCCCTCTTCTTCCGGGACAACTCCCAGATGCTCTTCGGCGACGCCAAACAACGCGTCGAAGACATCCTCCGTGCCTTCTAGGAAAGAAAGCGAAACTCATTCGTCTAGTTTTCTAGAAAGCACGCTCCCGATAGATAGCGTCGGAACGCGCGATAGACAGGGGTTCGGGGGCGCGGCTCAAGCTGCCTGCGCCCCCTAACAGCGCGGAGAGTGCCGCGGAAGACTCGCCCCAGATTGGCATACCCCGGCTGTAGGGCCTGGACCCGGAGAATAGGGGCGCGCACACTATCCAGGTCGCCGGCTTTGGTCGACCTAATTCACATCTTCCTCAGGAGACTCGGGCAAATTCTGCATGGCTGGGGGTTGTGAGCCGGCGCGGCCCACAACCCCCTCGACGAAGGCTCGCGGGAAAAACGTGGCCTCCGCCCGCATCTTCAGGCCCAATTAGCTACGCCCCGCTTCGCATAGGCCGAGGTCCTGGGCCATGACCATTACCGTGTTCATCGACGGGATCTCCCGCATGTTCCGAAAAGGTTTGGCGCTGGCGGCCGAACACGTACGAATAACCCCTAACCTGGCGGAACGTGCAGCAGAACGCCTCACCCCTGCTGGACATAGGGCCAGCCGCGGACGTCCTTGGCTACTCCCCCACCAGAACAAGCCGTGCCCATGCAGTTCTATGTACTTAGTTGGAGCCAGGCTGAACCCGTTTGCCGCAAGTCGCTCCCGTTCTCTTACCTCTTTTGCTAGCTCTTCGCGGGGTTTAGTCATAGCCGATGATTCTCCAATTCTCCAGCGACTAAAGCTCTCCTATGCAAACAATCTGACACCCCCGCATTTGGTGGACGAAGTTTGGACCCTCGCGGGAGAAGTTGCTCATTAGTAACCTGGCGTGGCACGACTTTCGGTGGCAGCTCAGAGAAGACACGAACACGTTGCGCGAAACCAGGTGCGAACGGTGCATCTGACCTAACTCCCCCGGACTCCCGGCAGACAAGGCGGCGACCTGGGGCTGCCAGCGCGTGCCTGCGTGCTTCAACTTCTGCGGGTCATGACGATGACTACTACCATCGCCGCCGCTGAAATCAGTGTCAGTAGACCAAAAAGGGAACAGGCGAACACTTGATACCCGCCGTTCACGAAGAATCCAAAGACGACAGGCCCGAGGATCGCGCCGGTGCAGTTTGCGAACTGCATCTGCGAAGCCACAGCCCCGTGCGCGCGTGGGTGCATCATGAGGGCAGCAAAGTCGAGAAGTCCAGGCCAGGCCCAACCGAACCCTACGCCACAATCCCTGCGAAGACTGCTAGATCCTGGCCGGGAATCAGTCCCATAAGAACCATACCTGCGCCGCTGATTTAAATGGGCGGCCATTACAAAACCGGCCAAAGCAGCCAGGCCGCCCGCCGCGGGAGTTCCCGCTACGGGCAGACCAAAAGAGAGCCCTCTAAACCTCTCAGGAACCTTTTGAACTATATAGACATTAACCCCGGGCTGGATGAGCCCATTGGCCGCGCCGGCCAGAACAAAGACGATGACCAAGAGATGAGTCCAGTTAGCAAACCCAATCGCCGCGCATGAGGCGCCGGAAACTAAAGCTCCGATCGCGATGGAGCTAGCGCTTCCGATCCGCCCCATCACCCATGAACCGGCCAGCGTTCCGGCGAGAGCACCCGCGAAGAACATACCAAAGAGGCTTCCGAGGAGCCGGCAGTCAATGGGTAAGGTTGTCCTGATCAGCAGGACCAGGGGGCCCAGCGCCGTGATGGGGAGAACTCCGGCGATGGAGGATGCCCGCTGAATAGAATTGGCCACCACGTCGATCCGCGATTTTGAGAATTCCACTACCCTGTCCGGTTTTGTCACTCGCAGCCAAAACCAAAGTTCTGTTCCTATCGTAACGAATGCCGCCTGACATCCCTGCGCAAAGCTGCGGGTCATCCGTGCGTAAAAACGACCGCGTACATCCGTCCTCCGATTGCAAGGGTGGAAGGTCCTCCGATCTCGTGAAAGGACTTCGTGCGATGCGTCTGCTTTCGAAAGAGCGAACGGAAGTGAGCAGGCATGGCAAGGGCTCCAGGCCAAGGAAGAAGAACGGCCGGTCTCATGGCGGCTTGGGCGTCTTTTCGACCAGACATAATCCAGGACCAGCTCTCCTCCCTTGATCCGACAGGAGAGGACACGGAGGAGAACTATCCATCAGTCACTGTAGGGAAGGACCCGTTCCGTCGAAAGATCCCAAACTACTGACTTTTGGCGCGTGTACATCGCCACCGAATCGAACCCATTCTCCTTACCGAATCCGCTCTGCTTCATTCCACCAAACGGGACCGTTGGGTGGAAGGAACGATAGGTGTTGATCCACACGGTTCCAGCGATGAGGTTCTTAGAGAGGTACTGGATCGCGCTTGCGTCGTTACTCCAGACCTGAGCGCTCAAGCCAAACGGGGTGTTGTTTGCACGCAAGAGCGCCTCGTCCAGGCTTCCGTAAGAGAGCACACTAGCGACCGGGCCGAAAAACTCCTCGACCGCAGCGGGGTTGTCATCTACTACCTCTCCCAAAACAGTCGGCTGGTAGAAAGCTCCGTCCTTCAGCTCACCATCCTCGGCCGGCGAACCGCCCGCCAGAAGAGTCGCTCCATCCGCAATTGAACGCCTTACCAAGTCATCAACCCTGTTTCGATGCTGACGATTGATGAGCGTACCCATCTGAGAAGACTCCCGCTCTGGTAGCCCAACCCGCACTGTCTTAGCCCTGGCCGCCAGCTCTTCGCGGACACGGCCATAGATTGACTCATGCACGAGGATACGAGAACCAGCCACGCAACTCTGACCGCTCTTAGCGAAGTTCGAATGGAGCACGGATGGGATTGCCACTTCCAAGTCGGCATCCGGCAACAGGATAGCGGGGCTTTTCCCTCCCAATTCCAAGACCGTTGGCACGATGTTGGTGGCTGACTGTGTGAGAACAGCACGACCCGCAACGGGACCCCCGGTGAAAGCGACCATACCGATGCCTGGGTGCTGACTTAGCAGAGGCCCGACAACTTCCCCGCGTCCAGTTACAACATTGATCACCCCGGGTGGGAACCCCGCCTTGAGCGCAAGCTCCACCAGCCGGAAGTTCAGCAGGGGCGCGACCTCCGGTGCCTTGAGGACGATGCAGTTGCCCGCGGCCAGCGCAGGCCCCGCCTTCATAGCGGCGAAGTTGGCATTCCCGTTATAGGGACTGATGCCTGCTACCACCCCGAACGGCTCACACAACTCATACGAAAGACGTTCCGGCAGTTGAGCGAAGGATCGGCCCTCGATCTTGTCGGCAATGCCCGCATAGTACCTGAGAGTCCGTTCGCACGACCCTAGCTCGGCCAACACCTCTCGGCGTAGATGACCGACGTCGGCGACCTCGATGTCTGCGAGTTCCTCGCGATGTTGCACTATTTGGTCAGCCCACGCAGCCAACAGCTTCCCGCGTAGTTCAGGAGCCGTGTGCCGCCAAGACGATTCGTAGGCCTTCTGAGCACCCTGTACAACCGCGTCAAGTTCCTGGGCAGTAACCTCATGGACCTCGGCAATCTGCCTCCCGGTCGAGGGGTTTTCGACCGACATGATATGGCCACCCCCTACGGAAACCACACCCTCATCAGAGATGTAGCCCACCTTGGACCGGATACCGATCACGTTCGCTGTCATGCGTATACCTATTCTCTTGCAGGTTCACCAACCAGGCATTGGCCGGGACCACTTCTGTCTTATCCGTGGGGCTCGCGCAGTGTTAAGACCAGCTACATCGCTAGGGAATCGCACCACAAGCTCTCCCGGACCGGCGATTAGAGTGTGGCGTTTGTCCTAGCTGCCATGAGTCACTCCCCGCACAGGGCCCGGAAAACGACAGACTGAACCAAAACACAGCCCTAGCCAGACTGACCAGAAACGCGACCACTTGGCCATTGACATTCGGTGATATGTACATCAAAAGGGAACATTTGCCATATGTTCCCTACGCGCTTGACCATGGAACGTCCGCTGTGACGCGATTCACCTCACAGCCCAAGCGCTTTACCGATAAAAGTTGAATGGCAGACATATATCTGCCCAAGAAGGGATTTCGATGTCGACGACGATGTCAGCAAACCGGTTCGAAAACAAGGTTGCCTTCGTAACAGGGGCAGGCAAGGGGATCGGCCGCGCAACCGCGATCGCATTTGCGCAGGAAGGAGCACGGCTCGCCCTGGCCGATTTCGATGACGAAGCAAACAACCAGACAGCCAAACTTATCCGCAACGAAGGCGGGGAAGCGATCACGCTACACGTTGACGTAACGTCGGAAAACGATGTTCGCTCGGCCATCGACGAAACAATGAGCGAATTCGGAAGGCTAGACGTCGCCTTTAACAACGTCGGCAGAATCCAGAAGCCGATTTCGATAACGGAATCGACTGTCGACGAGTGGCGCCTGATCATGGACACGAACGCGCTCGGAGTGTTCCTCGGTATGAAATATCAAATCCCTGCGCTCTTGCAAAGTGGTGGCGGCGCCATCGTAAACACGGCTTCGGGTGCAGGGCTGCGTGGACGAAGGGGCCTTGCAATATACACGGCGGCTAAACATGCAGTTGCGGGGCTAACCCGAGCAGCGAGCCTTGAATACGCACGCCAGGGAATCCGTATAAATGCTGTCGCCCCCGGTCCGGTCGACACAGAACTTGCCCACGTGGTCACCGGTGGCAGCCAAGATGGCATCGCGGCAATGGAGGCCACGCAGCCAATCGGACGCCTCGGTAAGCCTGAGGAAATCGCCTCGGCGGTCCTCTGGCTCGCATCGCCGCAGGCTGGCTACACCCTGGGAACCGTGATTCCCGTTGACGGTGGACGGACTGCCGAATAGTCCACGGTGCAGATAACTGCCAATAACAACCAACCACTTCAGCAAAGGAGCTAACGTGGCCAGCCCAAATTCAATGACCGCAGTAACTACTACAGCGGGCGGCACTCAGCTTGAAAAGTCACGCGCGCGTCGCGCTGCCGCATCAGCTCTAGTGGGTGGTGCTCTAGAATACTACGACTTCTTCCTATACTCACTGGCTGCAGCCATCGTCTTCCCCACCTTGATGTTCCCAAGCGGCACCAATCCAGCTACTGGAATATTGCTTTCCCTAGGCACGCTTGGTGTTGGCTATGTCGCGCGCCCGGCCGGCGCGGTGATCTTCTCCCATTTTGGCGACAAATTCGGCCGCAAGCGCATCCTCGTGATGACAATCGTGCTGATGGGAGTGTCCACCTTTATCATTGGCTTCCTCCCTACCTATGAGCAGGTCGGCCTTCTTGCGCCGGCCCTTTTGGTCCTCATGAGACTATTTCAGGGCTTGTCTGCAGGCGCCGAAACAACCGGAGCCAGTACGCTTACCATGGAGTCCGCGCCACATGGCAGACGAGCGTTCTACACCTCCTTCACGCAGTCAGGAAACTCGCTCGGCTTCGTTCTCGCGAACCTTGCATTCCTCCCAATTGCGGCGCTTCCCCGCGATGTACTGTTCACATGGGGATGGCGCATCCCCTTCTTCGCAAGTGCCATTGTTGTGGTCGTCGCACTAATCATGCGCTCGAAGCTTGAGGAAGCAGTCATTTTCACCAAAGCCGTGGTGGAGGAGCATAAAGAAATCAAGATCCCACTCTTTGCCGCTCTCCGCCGTTATCCCTTCGGTATTCTTAAGGTCCTGCTCCTCACGACCAGCGCGTCCATCGGCACCATGCTGTTCACATTCGGACTGGCTTTTGCGACTCGACCGGAATTCGGGATCGGGATCTCCTATACCACCATGCTTTGGGCCTGCATAGCAGGATACGGACTGAATGCAGTCATCCAACCCTTCTGGGGGCTTCTTTCCGATCGCATCGGCCGCCGTCCGTTGATAATCTTTGGTGCGCTTACCTCTGCAGTGATGACCTTCGCGTATTTTGGAGCCATCGTCACAGTCAACATACCGATGATATTCGTGTCAATCATCGGTGCATTCTCCATTTTCTATGCGGCTGTGAACGCTGTAAGTCAGACCTTCGCTGGCGAGCTATTCGAGGTACGTGTTCGATATTCTGCAGCAGCAGTAGGATTCAATGCTGGCATCATTTTGGTCGGCTTTATCCCAGCCATTGCCACGTCCTTCGTGACAAAGGACAACTGGGTGGCTGCGCCAATCATCGTTTCGATTACGTGTGTAGCTGCCGCCCTAGCAGCCTTTTTCTCGAAAGAAACAAGCAAGGTACGACTTGAAGACCTTGGATAACCGGTACCTCTGGAACCAGATCAGGAATAATCGACATTGAGATGATTCCGAGCTGAGAATTTGTTACGACGACGAGGGGCGGAGATAGTCTTCTCCGCCCCTCGTTTATTCTTTCCCTGCACTATTGGGGAATCGACATGCATTGGCGGGCAGCATCGATGCCCAGCGCCAGTTGCCGAGATAGGCGACCCTCTTTCCAGGAGGACCATAGCTGAAAGGCCAGATCCGAATTTGGCACTACGAATACACGGATAGCAGCAAGTCATGGGCATATCTCAAATCGGTATTGGTGGCCATCTCGTATAACAGAGAGTATTGAATACATCATCTTCGATGCCTAGCTGGCCCTGATTCACGGCATTTTCCCAGGCACGGACCCCAAGAGCACTGCGCGAAAGATAAGAGATGCTTCAAAACACCAGTACTTCCGGCACCACCCCGAGAGGCACCGATCTCACACCGGAGCCTGACTCCCGCAGGGTCTTGCGAGGCAGAGGCGCGGCCATGGCCCGCAATATGCAGGCAAGCCTCAGTGTCCCGACAGCGTCAACCATGCGGACTTTCGAAGTTTCAGCTCTCATGGAATGGCGCGAAAGGCTCCGCCGCCAAGGCTTCAACGTGCCTATTGCAGCTGTACTCGCCACCGCGATGGCACGTGCCGCTCAGCACGAGGTTGCCGCTGTGCGCCGACGGATTGAAACCGACGGTTCGGACCTGGTCCTTGTGGAGGAGGGCACGGTCAACCTCGGGGTTGCCGTCGACGTCGAGACCACGACCGGGCACTCGATCATGGTGCCGGTCATCCATGACGCCGCTGGCTTAATGTTTCCGGATCTGGTTGAACACCTTGGCTTGCTCTCCCAAGAGTGCAGGGCCGGGACTATCGCTGTCAGCAAGCTGCGCGGGGCGTCCCTCATCCTCACCAGCACTGGCCGGTTTGGTTCCACGACAGGCGTCCCCCTGTTGCCTGCAGGTCCCGGTATTATCGTTGCCGCTGGTGCTATTGGTGTCCCTGCGGGACTGGAAAAACTAGCCGCGACCCACCCCGTCGACCCCGTGTTGACGCTCTCTTCAACGTATGACCACCGCGCTATTCAAGGAGCGGACTCCGGCAGCTTTCTGGGCGCAGTCGAAAAGCTTCTTCGGTCGCAGGAGTTTCTTGCGCAACTGGAGCAGGAGATCCTCCAAAATGAGCCGGACCCCCTACTGGGTCTGCCGGTATCGCCATCTTCGGACGACGATGTGCGACTGGCCGAGTTCAACGGCACCGCCAGTACAGCAGTTGCCCGGTTGGAGCCAGTTCGTGCGCGAGATGAAGGTTCGTGGCTACCCGACGGCGTCGAAGTTGAGTTCGCACACTTGTCTGACCCGGAGAAACTAGGGTGGTTTGCAGACCTAGTGAGGCAAGGAACTCCTCAGCCCGCTGCACCGCGCCGCCTGCAGGCGCTGCGACTTTCAACAGAGATCGATGTGTTTGAGACTTACCTGCAGACGCAATTCCTAGGGCAGAAAACACTGTCCGTTCAAGGCCTGGAGTCGTCGGTGCTGGCGTTGGCTGAAATGGCCGGACTAGCCGCCGGCAAGGGCTACACAGAAACAGTGTTGGGCATGGCACACAGGGGCAGGCTAAGCATCATGGCTCACATCCTGAACTGGCCCATGGAGCGGATCCTGGCCGAGTTCCTGCCGACTGCTCACTCGACACCCCACGCGCCTTCCGGCGACGTCCGGCAACACTTGGGCGGCAGCGGCACCTTTACGGACACTGATGGTTCCTCCCTGCGAGTAATGCTGGAGCAGAACCCCAGTCACCTCGAGTTCGTGTCGCCCGTGGCCCTCGGCGCCGCGAAGGCCAAGCAGGACGAGCTGATCGCGCAGGGCCTGTCTCCCGACGAGTCGCGCCGTAAGGTGCTCCCCGTCCTGCTGCACGGGGACGCCGCCTTCACTGGCCAGGGCGTGGTTTACGAGACATTCAACCTCCAACGACTGGAACCGTACAATGTGGGAGGAACGATCCATATTGTCCAGGACAACCGGCTTGGTTTTACGGCCACCCCCTTTCAGCTGCGCTCAACGTCCTGGCCCTCCGACGTCATCCGAGGCTTCGAAGTCCCTGTCATCCACACGGACGCAGACGACGTCGACGCCAATCTCTTGGCGGCCAAGATCGCCTTCGACTACCGCGAAAAGTTTGGCACGGACATTGTCATTCATGTCCAGGGCTACCGACGCCACGGTCATAACGAAACCGACGAACCGCGCTACACCCAACCGGTCTACTACAGCGACATCGACGAGCACCCTCCCGTGCATGAAATCTATTCGTCAACTCTCGCTGCGGCGGGGCTGGTGACAGACACCTACGTATCCGACACTCGGTCCAACGCTAAACAACACCTAGTAGGGGCTTTGGAAAAGGCCAAGAGCTTTGATCTTAATACGGTGGTTACTCAGGAGATCGAGTCCCGTCTTGGAGTCCACGACGAGCTGGCGTCAATTACCCCGTCCTGGATTTCTCGAGTCCTTGATGATTCTGAACAGCCTCGCGACGACGTCGCCATTCATCCAAAGCTGATGAGGCAATTCGATAAGAAGCGTTCACTGCGTGATCAGGACTACCTCATCGATTGGGGCCAGGCAGAACTTCTTGCCCTTAAGCTCATTAACCAGGCCGGAATCCCAGTGCGGCTTACCGGAGAAGATGTGGAACGTGGAACGTTTAGCCACCGGCACATCGTTGTACATGATGCTCAAACCGGAGACAAAACCGAGCGGTTGACTTTTGGCGACGCACCCTTCCTTGTGGCGAATTCACCTTTGACAGAAGTGGCCACTGTAGGCTTCGAGTACGGGTATGGCCGGACGAACGCGGGTTCCCTTCAGCTGTGGGAAGCCCAGTTCGGGGACTTCGTCAACGTCGCGCAGGTCATTTTCGATCAGTTCATCATGGCAGGGCGTGACAAGTGGGGCCGCGATGGCCGCTTCGTCGCCTTACTCCCCCACGGTTGGGAAGGTGCCGGCCCTGAGCATTCCTCGGCACGGCTGGAGCGATTCCTCCAGCTGGCTGCCCGTGACAATGCCCGCATCCTCATTCCCACCACTGCCGCCCAATACTTCAGTGCATTGATCAATGCTGCAGCGATGGACCAACCGCGTCCGCACATCATCTTCACGCCCAAGTCACTGCTGAGGGCCGAGTCTGCCAAATCTGCTGTCGACGACTTCACCGCCGGTGCCTTCCGGCCGGTCCTGGCAACCGGTGCGTCCAGCGAGGTTACCCGCCGCCTCGTGCTGTGCTCGGGCAAGGTCGGAGTGGAGGCCAAAGAACGTCTGGGCGAGGGCGTCCGGCTGCTCCGCGTCGAGCAACTGTATCCCTTCCCCCACGAAGAGATCATGAGGGAAGTGGCCGCCGCTATTGACCTCGAAGAAATCGTCTGGCTGCAGGAGGAACCCGAGAACATGGGCGCATGGAACTATGTCCTGCCCAAGCTGCTACGGATGGGTTTGAGCCCGTTCCGTCTGGGCTATGTAGGCAGGCCGGAGGCGGCATCCCCCGCCGAGGGCTACTCGTCGGAGCATAAGGTGGCCCAGGAAAGGCTGCTGACGACAGCGGCCCAGACTGGTGCGGTTGACTTCCGCATTGGGTAATTGGAACCTCGCTCAACTGGGCAAGGGGGCCTGAAGTAACAAACGGGCAGATCAGGCGGTGCAGGGGTTCCTGCACCGCCTGATGCAGTGGAAGAACACGTCGTACCTGAATGCCGCTAACCTGTTTTGGGACAGCAACGGCCCCTATCACTGCTGCGGGAACCTCCTCCCATGGCATTCCACGGAACGATTAAGTGGCCTCGGGTGCCGGCGCGGAAAACATGATTGATGTCGGTGCGCCATGCGGGGGTCGGATGAGCTTACAAGCCCTCGGAGCTCTTGGCCCAATCGCCAAACCGTATTTGATGTGTTTTCATGCCCTCAGTTTTGGGAGTCGGGAATTGATCGTCGCAGCACTGACACAGGAATTCATCAGCCTCGGTCAACTCACCGAGCTCGATGCGCTGATGTGAGACGAAATCCAGGGACCGGAAAGTGCGCGTGCACCCGCCTGGACTCCGGAGCCGGGGCTCTGGCTTATGAAGAATTACTAATAAAGGCCAATATGCAGAAGCGGCAATTGTGGAGAAAACCCTGAACCACCGACTGAAAATTCGCGCCAGGTCAAACGACTCTTCGGGATCTGGCCCCTGAGTCGTGTACGCACAGCGCATTCCACTCCTGCCGTACGGTCGGTCAGTGGGCGGTGAGGCCGGTGAGCAGGAGGGCGAGCCATCGGGCGCGGACGGTATGCGGCCGGTCGGCGGGGAGGGTGGAGAGCATCAGGTACAGGTCATCGAGGGTGAAGTCGGCGCGCAGGCTGCCTTGGGCTTGTGCGGTGCGGATGAGCTGGCCGAGGGCCTGGGTGACGCGGGTTTCCACGTCCTGCATGGCGGGGTGGACGGTGTGGTCGACGCTGAGCGCGTACGCGGCTGCTTTGACGGCGCGGTTGTGGGCGACGGTGTCCATGACGCGGCTGAGGAAGCTGATGAGCTCCGCCATGGCGGGTGAACCTTGGCCCTCGCGTTGCAGGCACTCTTCGGCGTCGTCCGCGACCGCTTCGAACGAGGCGGCGATCACGGCCATGACCAGGTCGCTCTTGTTCGGGAAGTGCTTATACAAGGTGCCGACGGCGACGCCTGCGGCAGCGGCAATCTGCTCCATCGACACCTCGGGCCCGTGCTCGGTGATCTGCTGATGCGCCGCGGTCATGATCCGGGTGCGGTTGCGGGCCGCGTCGGCGCGCAGCGGTCGAGGTGAGGTCATGGGGTCCTCCGGAACCATTGACAAAAGGTGAATGATGCTTCACTCTACAATGTGAAGCATCATTCATATTATGGAGGTTAATCATGGCAAGCACTACAAACCGGTGGACCGAACAGGACATTCCCTCCCAGGACGGCAGGGTCGCCGTCGTCACCGGCGCGAACAGCGGCCTAGGGCTGCAGACCGCGCGGGCCCTGGCCGAGCATGGCGCTCACGTCGTCCTCGCTGTGCGCAACCTGGACAAGGGCCGCCAGGCCCTCGCCCGCATCAGCGAGCGTGCCCCGGGTGCCAAGCTCAGCCTCCAGCGTCTGGACCTCGCCTCCCTCAAATCGGTGCGCGCGGCTGCCGATGAGCTGCACGCGGCACATCCGAAGATCGACTTGCTCATCAACAACGCGGGCGTGATGTACACGCCGCGGCAGAAAACCGAGGACGGGTTCGACATGCAGCTCGGAATCAACCACCTCGGGCACTTCGCGCTCACCGGCCTGCTGCTGGACCTGATGCTAAACGTGCCCGGCTCCCGGGTGGTCACCGTTAGCAGCTTCGGCCACCGCATCCAGGCCGACATCCACTTCAACGACCTGCAGTTCGACCGCTCCTACAAACGGGTCACCGCCTACGGGCAGGCCAAGCTGGCCAACCTGATGTTTACCTACGAACTCCAGCGCCGCCTCGCCCCGCACAACACCACCATCGCCGCCGCCGCGCATCCCGGCGCGGCTGATACCGAACTCAAGCAGAACATCGCCGGCCTCGTGCGCAAGGGCGTCGACCTGGTCCAGTCTCTGCTCACCCAGCCAGCCGCCATGGGAGCGCTGCCCACCCTGAGGGCGGCCACCGATCCCGCCGTCGCCGGCGGCCAGTACTACGGACCCCACAGCATGGCCGGAACCCGCGGATACCCAGAGGTGGTCGCCTCCAGCAAGAAGTCCCACGACACAGCCGTCCAGCAGCGCCTGTGGGCCGTGTCCGAGCAGCTCACCGACGTCACGTTCTCCGTCTGAGGCCTCCAACCGCGATCACCCCGACCAAGGTTAGAGGGCCGACCTCGCCTCAGCAGCTAGATTAGAGCGCCACCCCTAGCGTCCTGGCGTACTAGAGAAGCCTTCCACGCAGTACGAAACACGTCACTGTTGCCCAGAGCTCGGCTGCAAGAAGATTAGTCCTCAATGGACCGAGCAATCTCCGGCGCCTGTGGCGCCTCTGACCTGGAGTAGCGCTGCAGGCCAGTCACGCTGCCGTGCTTGACCGCCGCTCGGACAGCCAAGCGGCCCAGAGCCCGTTAACGGTGAACATCAGGGTGGCGCCGAGGACTAGGAATAGAGGCGCGATCCAACCGCCGGTGGAGGTGTTGAGCCATCCGGCCAGCGGGGGGGCTGCAGTGGCGACCAGGTAACCCACGCCTTGGATGCGCGCCGAAGCGGAAGCGGCCTCGGCGTTGCTTTGGGTAATCTGCGAAACTATGGCGAATATTGCAGTGAAGCCGCCCCCTTGCGCGACCCCACCGAAGATCGACCACAGCACGAACGCCTCGGGTGCGGCTAGCAGCCCGACGGGCAGCACAATCCAAAAGGCCGCGACGACGGCAACCGTCGTCGTCATCTTGGCCCTCACGGCTATCAGCGGCACTCCGAACGCACCTATGATGGCTGCGATCTGAAAGAGGGACGCCGTGGCGCCTGATGCCGCTGGGTCAAGACCCTGCGTTTCGGACAATAGCAGGGGCAGCCACGCCGTGGTGGCATAGAATGCGGCGGTCTGGCCGCAAAATGTCACAATGAGCAGAGCAACGATTCGCCGATTGCAAGTACGCTTTGTCACCGCCTCTGCCGTAGCGGCAGCAGCCCCGGGACCGTCCGAGATGCGCGGGCTGTTTGTGGTCGGCGAGTGAAATCGCTGCCGTTCCCTGAACAGCCAGTAAGCTAGGCCGGCTGCGGTAACGACGCCCCAGGCAGCGATCGCGAGGCGCCACCCAACTAGCCCGGCCAACGGCGGAGTGCATAGTAGGACAGCCATGGAACCGACGTTTACCGTCGCAGAGTACGCGCCGGTAGCAGCCGCAGCTTGGCGCCACGGCACATCGCGGCCAATGATGACCGGCACCACGATATTACCCAGCGCCATGGCCGTCCCTATCAGCGCCGTGCCGAAAAGCACGACGGTAGCCCCACCAGTGGAGCGCAGGATTGTGCCGGCGAGCACGCCGGTCAGGCACAGGATCACGGTTGTCTCCGGGCCGAAGCGGCGGATGGTCCGGGTAGCCAAAGGAGTGGCAATCGCGAAGAGCAGCACCGGGATTCCAATGAGCAGACCGACGCCGGCTGTGGACAGCCCAGTACCGGCCTGGATATCACCAATTACAGTGGTGGGGGCGATGATCGGGGCCCGGAGGCTCAGAGCCAGGACCACGATGCCGGCGATTATCAACGGCAGTCCCGGCCTTGGGGCGGATGGGCGGTGCGTGGCGGCCTCCTTCGTGTCGACTAATATCAAGCCCTCCAACCTGCGCGATCTCTTTCAGGCGCAGTGATCGGGCGGCTGGAGCTCCGGTTCGGTGGTCGTGGTGTCAGTGCCTCTGAAGACCGTGCCGTAACCAGGGGCCGGTTAGCCATGGAAGACGACGAGTTCCATACTGTCTGTAATGAGTGAAGCTCACCAATACCCGTTTGAGATGGGTCCATGACGTGCTGCTATCCGGTAGTTTCAGTGGGCCAAAGTATGGAAGCGCGAGGAAGAGCACTCCTCCCCCGAGGTCCGCGAGGACGCATGACCGTCGTTTCGGTCTATCAGTCCATCATTGTTCTCTGTGCCGCTCCAAAGGTGGACTAGCTCAGAGTAGGGCCACGTTTCGCTATTGAGGCTCCGGTGACGCCTGAGCCAGGGGCTTGACTTCGGCGATACGCCGGATTGCGGTGACGTAAAGCAACGTGTTTGTAAGTCCTCGACTCGCTCTGCGCGTCGGCGGCCCAAGCCGAGGTGAATGCGACAGGCAAGCAACTGCAAAATGCTCGGCGGCTGGCGTCTTGGCGGTGACCCGCAATTCCGACCGCCTGTATCTTCGAGCACGGCTGGCTTAGTCAACAGCGTAATGACTTACACACCCATAGCATGGTCTGAGGAAGACCTTTCCGCATCCCCACCCCGTTCGAATATCCCGTGCGCTGTCGCGGAACTGCCAGCGGGTACGTGTCGGCCGTGCTGGTCCGGTAGATGACTGCAGCTCTCATGGTTACTCTCCTCTCAACTTCACTGAATAGACGGGATGATGGGTAGGAGTACGAGCACGGACGCCACCGCCGGACCGATCGCGCCGCCGAGCAGGTAGAGCAGGGTGAACAGGCCGATCGCGGTGGGCTTCTCCTTCTCGGACACGGCGGCGGTCGCGGCTGCGACCTGGGTTGCATTCGCGGAGGTCGCGGCGAACAGTGCCAGGAAGATCCCTGCGAGCAGGAGCACCGGGGCGCTGGCGAAGATCGCGGCAGTGACGGCGATCACTCCGGCGGCGACCAGC
>JBKJVX010000229.1:0-20765 GCA_046717065.1 Arthrobacter sp.
GCCCAGGGCGTGGATGTGGCTGTGGACCTCGGTGGCGGCCTCGATGGTGCTGCCAGGGATCCCCATCAGGTCAAAGTGGATGGGCAGGAAATACTCGCCCACGATCTGCAGCCCGGAGTGCGGCAGCAGCGTGTGGATGTCCGCCACGCGGCCGGCAATCGAGTTTTCGATCGGAATCATGGCAAGGTCCGCGTCGCCGCCGGACACCACCTCAAAGACGTCCTCGAAGCTGGCGCAGGGAACGCTTTCCAGCTCGGGGAACATCTGCTTGCACGCGATATTGGAGTTGGCGCCGGGCTCACCCTGGTACGCAATCTTCTGGGCCATGATCCGTATGGTTTCACGCCGCATGCCCAGCGGCCCAACTGGGTCGCGCTAAGTGTCGCTATGGGCGGTCAAAACGACACTTAGCGCTACTTAGTTGGGATTACGCGGGCGTGACGCGCAGCCAGACGTACTGGCGCGGCAGGAGCGTGACGCCGTCGTTGAGCTGCAGCACGGCTTCGGAGAGGAGGTCGACGGCGGAGGCTGAGAACGCGGCGAAGGTGTCAGCAGGAAGGGTCTGCGGTTGGTCGCTGAAGTTGGCCAGTGCCAGGATCCGGGTGCGTTCCCCGGGCCGCTGGTATGCCAGGACCCCACGGTTGTTGGTATCGAAGTCGATGAGGTGGGTTCCGGCCAGCTCAGGGGTGCCGGCCCGGACCTGGATCATCCGCTTCAGGCCGGCGAACACAACGCCTTCAGGGGTGGACGGGTCAAGGCGGCGTTCGTACTGCTCTTCAGGGTAGCGGGGCCGGTGGACCCAGCGGCTGTCGTTCTCATGGCCTGCCTCCCGGTCATATCCGTAGGCGTTGACCTGGGCCACCTCGTCACCCAGGTACAGCAGGGGAATTCCGCCGGTGCTGAAGGCAACCGAGTGGGCCAGCAGGATCCGCTCCACCGCCTCAGCCGGGTCAACCTCCATGCCGCACAGTGACGCCGTCGTGCCTGAAATCCTGCAGTCGCCTGTCTTGGGGTTGTCCTGGAAGGGAACTCCGCGGGCGAAGCTGTCGGGGAAGCGGTTGACGTAAAAGGAGTTCAGGAAGCGGCGGTGGTCAAAGCCGTTGATCCCCAGCTCGGCTGCGTCCTCATCCGCGAATGTCCAGCCGATGTCGTCGTGGCTGCGCACATAGTTTACCCAGGACGTCCCTTTCGGGATGTTGTGCCGGCGCTTCAGTGCCTGGGCCAGGAGTGCGACGTCGCGGGTGGCAAGGGACTCCCAGATCAGGGCCATCTGCAGCGGGTTGTAGGAGATCTGACACTCGCCTGGGTCAATGTACAGTGCCACCTCGTCCGGATGCACGATGGCCTCGGACTTGAACAGCAGCGACGGCGCCGCCAGCCGGCACAACGCGTTGAAGGCCTGGAGCAAAGTGTGGGCTTCGGGGAGGTTCTCGCAGGGGGTGCCGAGCTGCTTCCAGATAAAGGCGACGGCGTCCATGCGCAGGATCTCCACGCCCTGGTTCGCCAGGAACAGCATCTCGCCCGCCATTGCCCGGAAAACGTCCGGGTTGGAGTAGTTGAGGTCCCATTGGTAGGTGTGGAAGGTGGCCCAGACCCAGCGGCCGTCCTCCATCTGGATGAAGGACCCCGGGTGGTTCTCGGGAAAGATTTCGCGCACGTTCTGTTCGAAGGCGTCCGGCATGGTGCGGTCCGGGAAGATCCAGTAGTAGTCGCTGTACTCCGGATCGCCCGCAGCGGCCCGCCGGGCCCACTCGTGCTCGTCAGACGTGTGGTTGAAAATGAAGTCCACCACCAGGCTGATGCCGTTGGCCCTCAGCTCGGCGGCGAGGTCCCGGAGCTGTTCCATGGTGCCCAGCTTCGGGTTCACGTCACGGTAGCTGGAGACAGCGTAACCGCCGTCGGAGTGCGGTTCCGGTGCCAGGAACAGCGGCATGAGGTGCAGGTAGGTGAGCCCCAGCTCCTTGAAGTACGGGATGCGGGCGCGGACTCCTTCCAGGCTTTCCGCGTACCGGTCCACGTAGCAGACCCCGCCAAGCATCTTATTGGAGAGGAACCAGCCGCTGTTGGCTTCCCGCTCGGCGTCGAGAACCTTCAGCTCGGCGGGGCGTTCCTGCCAGGAACGGGCGCTCTGCAGGACCAGGGCCGTGAGCTGGTCGGCCCAATCGCTGCGGGACCCGTACAACGAATGGAAAAGGCGGTGCAGGTCAGGGAAATGCCGGTGGAACCGCTCCTCAAAGTCGGTACCTGCTTCGATGCCGGCTTTGGCCATAGTTTCAACGGCCTGCTGCCGAACCATCTCGTCCACACCGACGAATTCCTGCATCAACAAACCCCTCCCGACTGCCGGCCGGCTGATCCGGTAGGCACTGTTATCGGAGTATCCCATGCCGCGCTGCCCGGGTACGGCTGGCGGCGACGCCGTTTACCGCGGAGCGGATGTTCCGTGCCGGGCCTGCAGGTGCTCCGCGTGGATACCCTGTGCCTGTGTGCGCCGGGCCTGAGTGCGCCGGGCCTGAGTGCGCCGGGCCTGAGTGCGCCTGGCCAGTACGCCGGCAGCAAGGAACAGCCCCGCCAGTAAAACCGCCGCGGCGGCAGCAGCATTTAGGCTCCGTGGCCACAGCCCGGCGATGCCCAGGACGGCCGGAACAGTGGCCGTTGCCTGGCTGGCTAGAACAAGCGCCCAGCCGGTAAACACGTCCACCTGCGCCAGGCCCAAGGCCATCGATACAAAGAATAGCGCCCACAGCGCGGACCAGCCGAGCCACAGGACGGCCAGCAGCGGATCGTCGCGCAACCATGCGGCCGCCAGGAGCATGCCGACAAAGGCCACCATCCCGCAGAACCAGCCAAGCCCTTTCGAGCCGAGGCCCAGTATCACGTCCAGCCCGGCATACACGTACGTCAATCCAAAGAGGACCATGCCGGCTGCACCCTCCAGCGCGCTAGCACTGCCGTCTGCACCCGTGACGTAACCGACGGCGAGGGACAGTTGGGCGGACCCCACCACCAGACTGAGGACGGCTGCATCCCGGCGGGGCAGGCGCCCCAGTGTAGCCAGGCCGTTGACCAGCAGCGCGGCGCCGGAAAGGAGGAGGCATAGGTACGGCATCAGCGCACCCCGCGCCTGGATGGGTCACCAGAAATTCTCGTAAAGTGGAATTTGTATGTCACAATACGGATAATAGAGGTAAAGCGCACTGCTCGCCTAACGGTGCGCGGTCCTAATCGGATAAGTTGAAGCGTAAAGTTTTGGGACAGTGCCGCCTCCGCGTGTGCCGCCCCTTGCCCGGCCACGGAAGGAAGAATTCATGGATGCACGACTCGAGGCCGTGAAGGAGACTGTCCTGGCCCGGAGCCCTGGCGAGGCGGAATTCCATCAAGCCATCACTGAAGTTTTCGAAAGCCTCGGCCCGGTCCACGACCGCCACCCCGAGTTCCTCGAAGCAGCCATCCTGGGACGGCTCTGTGAACCCGAACGGCAGATTATCTTCCGGGTCCCCTGGACAGACGACGAGGGCCGAGTGCAGATTAACCGCGGCTTCCGGGTTGAATTCAACTCCGCGCTGGGTCCCTACAAGGGCGGGTTGCGG
This sequence comes from Arthrobacter sp., assembly GCA_046717065.1. Taxonomy (GTDB): domain Bacteria; phylum Actinomycetota; class Actinomycetes; order Actinomycetales; family Micrococcaceae; genus Arthrobacter. The sequence continues at coordinate 3,591 of JBKJVX010000229.1, forward strand.
TTCCACCCCTCGGTCAACCTTGGCATCGTGAAGTTCCTCGGTTTCGAGCAGATCTTCAAGAACGCCTTGACCGGCATGCCCATCGGCGGCGGAAAGGGCGGCTCCGACTTTGACCCCCGCGGCCGCAGCGATGCCGAAGTCATGCGGTTCTGCCAGTCCTTCATGACTGAGCTCTACCGCCACATCGGGGAGTACACCGACGTCCCGGCAGGCGACATCGGGGTGGGTGGGCGCGAAATCGGCTACCTGTTCGGCCAGTACAAACGCATCACCAACCGCTATGAATCCGGTGTGCTCACCGGCAAGGGCATTTCCTGGGGCGGATCACTGGTCCGGCCGGAGGCAACCGGCTTCGGTACGGTCATCTTCACCAACGAAATGCTCAAAACCCGGGGGCTGTCCTTCGACGGGCAGCGGGTTGTGGTTTCGGGGTCCGGCAATGTGGCCATCCATGCCATCGCCAAGGCACAGGACTTGGGCGCAACGGTGGTGGCGTGCTCGGACTCCAGCGGCTACATCGTGGACGAGGGCGGGATCGACGTTCCGCTGCTGCGCGAGATCAAGGAAGTGCAGCGCGGCCGGCTCAAGGAATACGCCAACCGCACGCCCGGCGCCCAGTACTTCGAGGGGGGTTCGGTCTGGGATGCGGGCGCCACGGTAGCCCTGCCATGCGCAACCCAGAACGAGCTCGACGGCGCTGCTGCCGCCGCCCTGGTCAGCGGCGGTGTGCTCGCCGTGGGTGAAGGGGCCAACATGCCCAGCACTCCCGATGCGGTGTCCGTTTTCCAGCAGGCCGGTGTGCTCTTCGGCCCCGGCAAGGCAGCCAACGCCGGCGGGGTGGCCACCTCCGCGTTGGAGATGCAGCAGAACGCCAGCCGCGATTCCTGGTCCTTCGAGCACACGGAGCAGCGCCTCACCGAGATCATGGTGGGAATCCACGACGTCTGTGCCGCCACGGCCGAAGAGTATGGTGCGCCAGGGGATTACGTCCTGGGCGCCAACATCGGCGGATTCGTGAAGGTGGCAGACGCCATGCTCGCGCAGGGGTTGATCTAGCCGGCACCGGCGCGAAGGATGCTCAGCCGTTAGGCGCGCTATTTGTTTTTTCCCCGGGCTGCCACGCTCCACCGGTCCACAAGTTGTCCCTGCCTTACGACGGCAACCTCGTCCACGAGGTTGATGGCCAGGCATACGTGGTTGGGGATGACCCGCAGCCGGGTGCCTATGGGTGGCGGGGCGCCGTCGTCGTGCCATTCCACGGTGGCGTGGTGCTCCGAGAGGGCGACGACGCGGGCCTCCAGATGGTCGATCAGCCGGCCAAATCCACTTGCCCAGGCCGGGCGGTCGCTGCCCAGGATCTTGCTGCCGGCGTCAAGGATAAAGCGCGAAGGGGTGCCCGGCGCAGTGGTGTGATGGCTGACCACCGTGGTTGCCACCGTGAGGGAAATGTCTTCAAGGGCGCAGCGGCCCAGCTCGAATTGCTGGGCGTCACCAAACACGTAGACTCCGGGCCTCACTTCGGTGGCAGCGGAACCCTCGGTGAGCAGTGCCGTTGGCGTCGATCCGCCGCTTCGGACCTTTGCCTCGAACCCTGCCGCTGCGAGGACTTCGGCCGCCTGCTTCAAAGCTGCCTGTTCCTGCGCCGCCGCCTCGGCGGGCATCCCCGGGGCGTAGCTGTGGCCCGGGAAGGTGAACACGCCTGCCACCTGCAAACCGGCGTCGGAGGCTGCCCGGGCCACCGTTGCCGCCGCTTCCGGCCCGACACCGCTGCGGTGGTGGCCGCTATCAATTTCCACCAGCACAGCCACGTCCCCGGCCGCATCGCCCATGCCCGCTCCAAGCATTGCCGCGCCGGACGCAGAGTCCACGCCGACTGAGATTACTGCCATTGCGGCCAGCCGCCGGAGGCGCTCGGCCTTCCGGGACGAAAGGCACAAAGGGTAGGCAATGAAGATGTTGTCCACACCCCGTGCCGCAAACACCTCCGCCTCGCCGATGGTTGCCACCGTCAGGCCGGCAGCACCAGCGGCCAGCTGACGGGCGGCAATCTCGGGGATCTTGTGGGTCTTCGCGTGGGGGCGCAGGGCCAGGCCCTTGCCTGGACGGCCTGGGCCATCCTGGCGATGTTCCGGTCCAGGGCATCGACGTCCACCAGGATTTCCGGCGTATCAATTTCGGCGGGAATCGTCATTTTTCCTGCATCCCTCGGTTTGGGAGCCACGCAGAGCTGTTGCAGCCTGCCTGAGTCCTAGGTTTCCTCGAACCAGCCGCGGGCGGGGTTGGTCACTTCCGGGACCGAACGGTGCAGTTCCGGCTGGGCGGCCCAGCGTACCCCGTTGGCCAGTACCCGCTGGATCTGCGGGTGGTGGTACACGGGGTATTCCTGGTCGCCCGGGCTGAAGTAGAAGATGCGGCCCTTGCCCCGGGTGAAGGTGACGCCGGAACGGAATACCTCGCCCCCCGCGAAGGAGCTGATGAAGATCAGGTCGTCCGGGTCCGGGATGTCGAACAGTTCCCCGTACATCTCCTGCTCGGGGATAACGATGGGGCTGTCCACGCCTTCGGCAATGGGGTGCGACGGCTTCACGGTCCATACCAGCTCGCGCTCGCCGTCGTTCCGCCACGCGAGGGAGCAGCTGGTGCCCAGCAGCTTGGTGAAGACCTTCGCGAAGTGCCCCGAGTGGAGGACGATCAGCCCCATCCCGCCCAGGACGTGGCGGTGGACGCGTTCGACGACGGCGTCGCTCACCTCGTGATGGGCCATGTGCCCCCACCAGAGCAGGACGTCCGTCTCCGCAAGAACCTCCTCGTCGAGGCCGTGTTCGTCGTCGGTGGCCAGGACCGCCGTCGTGATCTCTGCCTCGGGACAGTAGGAACGGAGCCCTGCGGCGATGGCGCCGTGGATGCCGTCAGGGTAGATCTCCCCGATGTGGGACGGCTCGTTGATCGCTTCGTGGACGCCCTCGTTCCAGACCCGGATCCTCAGTTTGCCGTTCATTAGAGACGAACCTCCTTTTGCTCCCGCGCGGACTGGTAGCACGCGTCGATGATCTGTGCCCGGTAAAGGGCCAGGGATCCGTCGTGCTCACCCCATACATCCTTGCCGCCGCGCACCGCGGTCACGAAATCTTCCACAACTCCGTCATGCGCGCGTCCAGGCAATACCGGCGGCACGTAATCGGCGCTCTCGCCGTCCTTTTCCGTGAATACCCGAAGCTGGCCTACAGGTGGAAATGGTGCGCCCTGTACCTTCAGTTCGGCGCCGCCGTCCGTCCCGTAGACGGTGAAGTCCAGGAGGTCGTCCGTTTCCCGATAGGTGGCCCAGCTCGCCTCGATCAGCAGGGTGCCGCCGCCCTCAAGGCGGAGGAACGCGGACGCGAAGTCTTCCACCTCAAAGGCGTGGCTGGAGGCCAGTGCCGAGTATGCGCTGCCTCCGCCCCGCCCCTGCGGGCCCAGCTCCGAGTGGGTGGCGGCGGAAACGGCCACCACTTTGGGCTCGCCGAGAAGATGCAGTGCGTAGTCCAGCGCGTGGACGCCGATGTCTGCCAGCGGTCCGCCGCCTGCGAGCTCAGGATTGGTGAACCAGCTGCCCAGCGTCGGGATCCCGGAGCGGCGCAGCCAGGATGCTTTGGCGTAGTACGGCCGGCCCAGCCCGCCGTCGTCGATCACACCCTTTAGTGCCTGGATGTCGCCGCGGCGGCGGTGGTTGAAGGCGACGTCCAGGACGCGTCCTGCCTTGCGCGCCGCGTCCACCATGGACTGGCCTTCGGCGGCGTTGCGCGCGATCGGCTTCTCGCTCAGTACGTGTATTCCGCGTTCCAGGGCGGCCACGGCGATGGGTGCGTGCAGGAAGGTAGGCACTGCCACGCTGACCGCGTCCAGGCCGCCATGCTCCAGCATCACTTCCCACTCCGCAAAGGCATGGGGAATGGAGTATTCAGCCTGCAGTGAGTCGCGGAGGTCCTGCTCCATCCCTGCCAGGGACACGATGCGGACGCCAGCCAGCGAATCGTAGGCCTTGAGGTGTTGCTGACCGGCCCAGCCAATGCCGACGACGCCGACCCTCAGGTCCTCTACGGGCTCGTTCTCCGGGGGAGCGGCGTGCTGTCCTGGCGATTGGTCATTGTTCACTGATCTTCCTTATCTCTTGGAGGCGGGGGAAGGATTCGAAGCTGCCGCTGACGGTGCCGTACGTTGCTGCGCTGGGTTTTCAGTTGCTGCGCTGGGTTTTCAACAGCATAGCTGCCTGCCACTTACGGGACTTGGAACTGCGGCTTCAAGCGGCACCCAAGACGGCCGTTGCAGCACCACCTGGGTTGCTGGTGCGATCATCGGAGCCAGCAACGGGGGTTTCCAGCATCCACGAAACCTCCAATTAACATGCCGGCACGACGCCTGAAACGCGCATTTGGCTACTGTTGTGCAACAAGGTTTACTAGTAGCTAACACTGACCGACAGGAACGTTCCGATGACGAGTGTCGCAACCCCTGCTGTAACCACCCAGGCAGTGGCCCAGGACCAGCAAGCTGTTCCCCGGCCCGAAAGCCCCACGATCACCCTGCGGGACATTGCAAAAGCCCACGACGTCCGCTTCCTCCTGGCCACATTTGTGGACATGACCGGAAAGCCGTGCGCCAAGCTGGTCCCGGTGGAAGCCGCCGACGAGCTGGAAAGCGGTGCCATGGGCTTCGCCGGTTATGCCGCTGGCCTGATGGGACAGGAGCCGCAGGATTCGGACCTGATCGCGGTACCGGACCTCGCGTCCTTCACGCCGGTTCCCTTCATCAAAGAGGGCCTGGCCATCATCCACTGCGACCCGCACGTTGACGGCAAGCCCTGGCCCTACGCCCCTCGGGTGATCCTCAAGAACACCCTGGCCCGCCTCGCCGGCAAGGGGATGCAGGCAAAGGTGGGGGCGGAAGTCGAGTACTTCCTGGTGAAGAAGAACGACGACGGGACGCTGAGTACCGCCGATGACCGGGATGATTCACCACGCCCCTGCTACGACGCCCGCGGCGTCACCCGCATGTACGAGCACCTCACCTCCATTTCCGACGCCATGAACGGCCTGGGCTGGGGCAACTACGCCAACGACCACGAGGACGCCGCCGGCCAGTTCGAGCAGAACTTCAACTACGCGGATGCGCTCACCACGGCGGACCGGGTTGTCACCCTCCGCTACATCCTGAACATCCTGGCCGATCAGCGCGGCATGACCGCCACCTTTATGCCGAAGCCCTTCACCGACCGCACCGGCACCGGCCTGCACTTCCACCTGTCCCTGTGGTCCGGCGCCGAGGCGTTGTTCCCGGCTGAAGGGAACAAGGCGGACGACGGCGGCGGGGGCCTTGGGCTGTCCGGGCTGGCCTATGCATTCATTGCGGGCATCCTCGACCACGCCCCTGCCCTGCAGGCGTTCCTGGCACCCACCGTCAACTCCTACAAGCGCACGGGTGCCACTACCAGTTCATCCGGCGCCACCTGGTCTCCGCGGAAAGCATCCTTCGGCGGGAACGACCGCACCCACATGATCCGGGTGCCGGACAACAAGCGGATCGAGCTGCGCTCCGGCGATGGTTCCGCAAACCCGTACCTGGCCATCGCCACTTCCATCGCTGCAGGGCTTGACGGTGTGGAGAAATCCCTCGACCCCGGGCTGCCATCGGGTCCGGGGGAGTCTAAGCCGGATGCCCACTTGCTTCCGGCCACCCTGCTCCATGCAGTGGAAGCGCTGCGGAAGGACACCGTGATCCTGGCCAGCCTCAGCGGGGATGCGGAAATCGGCAAGTACTACGCGGACGCCAAGGAAGAGGAATTCCTGAGCTGGCACAACCAGGTCAGTGACTGGGAAATCCGAGCCTATTTGACGTCGATTTAGCCCAGCTTCTATCTGACCACTACCTCCGACCCCCATACCAAGCAAAGGACCACCATGTGCGGAATCGCCGCGCTGCAGCTGCGCAACCCCTCGCTGCACCCCCGGATGGGCAGCCTGCTGTCCTCGATGCTTTGCCAGATCGTGGATCGCGGACCGGACTCCGCCGGGCTCGCCGTCTACAACACCCCAGGCCTGGTCAAGGAAGGAACGTCGACGCTTAGCCTTTTAGGCAGGGACCAGGGCATGACGACGGCGGCTATCACCGCAGGCGTCTCGGCAATGCTTCCAGCGGACTCCGCCGCAGCCATTCAGGTGGTGGGCGATACCACCCTGGTGAGTGCCGCCGTCGGGACTGACCTGCTGGTGAAGGCCGTCACCGAAACCCTCCCGGCCGCCACCATCATCGGCCGCGGCGAGCATGTTGCCGTGATGAAGAGCGTGGGCCATCCGATGGAGATCGCCGCCGAGCACGGCCTCGAGGCAATGGCCGGAAGCCAGGGACTGTCCCACACCCGGATGGCCACCGAGTCCGCAGTCACTGCGGGTGGATCACACCCCTTCTCCGTGGCCGACGACCTGTGCCTGGTCCACAACGGCTCCTTTTCCAACCACGCCACCGTGCGGCGGGGCCTCTTGCGCGAAGGCGTGGTGTTCGACTCCGAAAACGACACCGAAGTGGGCGCCCGCTACGTCGCCTCGCGGCTGAAGCAGGGCGACACCCTCGAGGAAGCCCTGGTGAACCTGGGCAAGGTGCTCGATGGTTTCTACACCCTGGTGGTCACCACCGCGGACAGCATGGCCGTGGTCCGCGACCCCATCGCCTGCAAGCCGGCCATCATCGCCGAAACAGACGACTACGTGGCCATGGCCTCCGAATACCGCGCCCTGGCCGGCCTGCCCGGCATCGACAACGCCCGCATCTTCGAACCGGAACCCGGAAAGGTCTACACATGGTCACTCTGACAGCCCCCGAAGCCCTTACCCCTGCCAGTGCGGAAGAGGCAACGACCGTTGACCTGGCCGCCAGCACCGTCCGGGAACTCAACCTGGCCATCCACAACGCGGCGGACGGCCAGTCCTGGACCGTCACCAACCCCGGCGGGAAGCACAGCCTCGCCGTCGGCATTAACGCGGACATCCAGGTGACCATCGACGGCCACGCCGGGTACTACGCAGCCGGTATGCACCAAAAAGGGGACGTGACCGTCAACGGCAATGCCGGCGTCGGACTGGCCGAGAACATCATGTCCGGCAGCGTCCACGTGACGGGGGACGCATCGCAGTCCGCCGCGGCGACCGGCCACGGCGGCCTGGTGGTGATCGATGGCAACGCCGGAGCCCGCTGCGGCATCTCCATGAAGGGCGTGGACATCGTGGTGGGCGGAAACATCGGCCACATGTCCGCCTTTATGGCGCAGGCCGGCCGCCTGGTGGTCTGCGGCGACGCCGGCGACGCACTCGGCGACTCCATCTACGAGGCCCGGATCTACGTCAAGGGCACCGTCGCCTCGCTCGGCGCCGACTGTATCGAAAAGCCGCTGAAGGAAGAACACCTGGCCGAACTCGCGGAGCTGCTGGCCGCCGCAGGACGCACCGACAATCCCGCCGACTTCAAGCGCTACGGCTCGGCCCGGAACCTCTACCACTTCCACGTCGACAACTCGACGTCGTACTAGGAGCCCATCATGACCATCACCTCCACTCCCGCTCCTGCTGCAGCGCCCGCTTACAACGCCGAACCTCAAAATATCGCCGAATTGGGCCTGCGCGAGTCCGCCACGTTCGACCGCGCCACCATCGCCGACATCCAGCGCGCCGCCGCCACCGGCGTCTACGACATCCGCGGCTGGGGCGCCAAGCGCAAAGTCCCGCACTTTGACGACCTGCTCTTCCTCGGCGCGTCCATGTCCCGCTACCCGCTGGAGGGCTACCGCGAAAAGTGCGACACCGATGTGATCCTCGGTGACCGGCACGCCAGCAGGCCGCTGCACCTGCAGACCCCGGTGACCATCGCCGGCATGAGCTTCGGCGCCCTGTCCGCCAGCGCCAAGGAGGCCCTGGGCCGCGGCGCGTCCGAGGTGGGCACCTCCACCACAACGGGCGACGGCGGCATGACGGCTGAGGAGCGCGGCCAGTCCAAGCACCTGGTGTACCAGTACCTGCCCTCCCGCTACGGCATGAACCCCGACGACCTCCGCAAGGCGGACGCCATCGAAATCGTGCTGGGCCAGGGCGCCAAGCCAGGCGGCGGCGGGATGCTCCTGGGCCAGAAGATCACTGAGCGCGTGGCCGGAATGCGGACGCTGCCGGTGGGCATCGACCAGCGCTCGGCAAGCCGGCACCCGGACTGGACTGGACCGGACGACCTCGAAATCAAGATCGGTGAGCTGCGCGAAATCACCGACTGGAAAACACCCATCTACGTCAAGATCGGCGCATCCCGGCCGTACTACGACACCGCGCTCGCGGTGAAGTCAGGGGCCGACGTGGTGGTGGTGGACGGCATGCAGGGCGGAACCGCCGCCACGCAGCAGGTGTTCATCGAAAACGTCGGCATCCCCACCCTCGCCGCCATCCCACAGGCTGTCCAGGCACTGCAGGAACTGGGTGTGCACCGCAAGGTCCAGCTCATCGTCTCCGGTGGCATCCGCACCGGGGCCGACGTCGCCAAGGCCATGGCACTGGGTGCCGACGCCGTGGCCATCGGCACGGCCGCGCTGATCGCGTTGGGCGACAACGATCCCCGCTACGCGGCCGAATACTCGGCGCTTGGCTCGGCCGCCGGGTTTTACGACGACTTCCAGGACGGCCGCGATCCCGCTGGCATCACCACCCAGGACCCGGAGCTCGCTTCCCGACTGGACCCGGTGGCTGCCGGCAAGCGCCTGGCCAACTACCTGCGTGTCCTCACCATGGAGGCCCAGACCATTGCCCGGGCTTGCGGAAAGTCGCACCTGCACAACCTGGAACCCGAGGACCTGGTGGCGCTCACCATCGAAGCGTCAGCCATGGCACGCGTGCCGCTGGCCGGCACCAGCTGGATTCCGGGCGCGGGCCAGGGAAGCTTCTGATGCCTGGCTCCTCGGACTTTGTGGTGGTGGGCGCCGGGCTGGTCGGCGCCGCCACTGCCTGGCAGCTCGCAGCCCGGGGCCATCAGGTCACCCTCCTGGAACGCAGCACCCCGGCCAGCCACGATGGCAGTTCCCACGGCTCCGCCAGGATCTTCCGCTACGCCTATCGGGACCCCTTCTATACGCGGGCAGTGCTGGAGTCCAAAGAGCTGTGGCACGGGCTCGCCCTGGCCAGCGGCGCTGACCTGATCACTCCTTTCGGCGCCGTGGATTACGGCCCGGAGCGCAACCCCCGGCTGCTCGCATCCGTGCTTTCCGACGAAGGCATCGAGCACGAACTCCTGTCCGCCTCCGAGGCCCGGAAGCGCTGGCCGCAGATCGCCTTCGACACCGAGGTTCTGTGGCATCCCGGGGCCGGCGTCATTGATGCTGAAACCGCCGTCAACGCCATGGTTGCCCTCGCCGTCAGGAAGGGCGCCCGGTTGCTGACGGGCTGGCAGCTGAACCGCGTGGAGCGGACACGCGCAGGTTACCGGCTGCACTCCAGCGCCGGGGAAACGGCCGACGCCGGAAACGTGGTCATCAGCGCGGGCGGCTGGCTGCCCGAGCTGTTGGGGCAGTTGTCCCTTCCGTCGGGCTTCGTGGCCGGGCTCCCGCAGATCACAGTGCGGCAGGAGCAGGCGTTCCACTTCAAGTACCGGGATCCGAGAACTGCCAGCCAGTGGCCTACGTTCATCCACAAAGCAGACGATATCCAGGCCTACGGGCTTCCCGGAGGACGGGACGCGGGCTTTGCGGGCCAGAAGGTAGCGGAGTACAACGGCGGCAGGCTCATCCCTTCCGCGGCGAAGCAAACCGGAGAAGTGGACCCGGCCAACCGCCGTCGGGTGGTGGACTACGTGCAGCGTTACCTGCCCGGACTGGACCCCGAACCGTACGCCGAAACCACCTGTCTCTTCACCAACACGCCCCATGAGGATTTCCTCATCGACCGCATCGACAACCTCACCGTCCTGTCGCCCTGCTCAGGGCACGGCGCCAAGTTCGCGCCGCTCATCGGCCAGTGGGCCGCGGACTTGGCCACCGGCACCGCCACCGTCCCGGAACGCTTCCGGTCTACGACGGTGCCTGCCGGCAGCCGCTGAACACATCCCCTCCACGCACCAACCCGACTAAGGAATTCCGTGACCGCTTCGCTGCCTCCCGCCACCCTGGCGCTCCAGACAACCCCTGCCGTCCCCTCCGCCACAGAGCCTGCAGCGACCTCGGTGAGCAGTCTGCTGAGGGAAATTTCCGACGTCGGAAGGGACCGGACCCGTGGAGGCTACTCGCGGCCGGTGTTCTCCGGCGCGGAAACCGAGCTGCGCAGCTGGTTTGTCGAGCAGGCCGGACGGCGGGGGCTGGACGTCCACACTGACCACAATGGAATTATCTGGGCCTGGTGGGACACCACCGCCGGCACCCGGAAGGACGCCGTGGTTACCGGAAGCCACCTCGATTCCGTCCCTGGCGGCGGTGAGTACGACGGGCCGCTGGGAGTAGCATCGGCCCTGATCGCCGTCGACCTTTTGAAAGCCCGCCGGGTCCGGCCGCGGCGGCCGCTGGCCATTGCCGTCTTCCCTGAGGAAGAGGGCTCGCGGTTCGGAGTGGCCTGCCTGGGGTCCCGACTGCTCACAGGCCAGCTGGCCCCGGACAAGGCGCGCCGGCTGAAAGACCCTGACGGCAACACGTATGCCGACATCGCGTCAGCCAACGGCCAGGATCCCCGGCTGCTCGGTGCGGACTACAAAACCCTCCAGCAGCTCGGCCTGTTTGTGGAACTGCATGTCGAGCAGGGCCGGGCACTGATTGACCTGCACCAACCGGTGGCCATTGGGTCATCGATCGTGGGCCACGGCCGGTGGAAATTGACCATCTCCGGGCAGGGAAACCATGCCGGCACCACCCTCATGACCGACCGCAAGGACCCGATGGTCGCCGCGGGCAAAATCATGGTCAGCATCCGCGACACAGCCCGGAAGTACCGCGACGCCAGGGCGACTGTGGGCAGGGTCCAGCCAGTACCAGGGGGAACCAACGTGATCGCCTCCCGGGTGGACCTGTGGATCGACGTAAGGCACCCGGACGACTCCGTCACCGCCGCGTTGGTGGAAGCCATCCGGCTAAACGCCGAGCTGATGGCAGCCGAAGAGGATTGCACGGCCAGCCTGACGACCGAGTCGCTGAGCCCCACGGTGCATTTCGACGGCGGTCTGCGGGACCGGCTCCAGGCCCTTCTGCCGGATGCTCCTGTCCTGGACACCGGGGCAGGGCACGACGCCGGAGTCCTCAGCTCGCAGATCCCCACCGCGATGCTGTTTGTCCGCAACCCCACGGGCATCTCGCACTCACCCGATGAGCTGGTGGAGGACTGGGACGCGGAGGCGGGCGCCGTCGCGCTCGCGGACTCGCTGGCAGGGCTGCTGGGTGAGGCGCGCGTCGTCGGATAGGGCGCGTGGGCTCTTGGCTTTAGTTCCGCACCCGGTACGTCATCAGGACGCAGCCGCCGGCGATGGTGCGTGCCTCTGCCAGTTCGAGGGCAATGCGGCGCGTTTGCTGGAAAAACGGGACGCCTGAACCAAGCAGCACGGGATGCACATTGAGGCTGATCTCATCCTCGAAGAGCGAGCCGGCAAGTTTCCCGCCGCCGATCAGGCAGATACCCTTGCCCGGCTGATCCTTGAGATGCTTGACGAAGCCGGCCGCTACCGGCGATGAACCCGTCAAGGCTGCATGCTGCACCATAGGTTACGGTCCGCACGGGTCTTCCTCTCACTCCCATGTCCTACCAAAAACTGTAGGCAGGCGGCAGAACCTCGCCCACGGCGTCGACGCTGCACGGGCCGGACGGCCTGAGGCAGCCGGGCGGGGCACACCTATGATGGCTCCTATGACCAATCACCCCCCGGACGGAACCGACGCCGCGGACACCGCCGCCGATGCTGCCGAGGCGGGCGCCGCCGTCGGGAAGCCCTTGGGAGCCGGGACCAGCGCCGGTGAGTCCCCGGACGACGCAGCCGCCCCGGGGAAACTGGAGCAGGTCATTGCCAGGCAGGTCCGGCACTATCGGACCGCCAATGGTCTGTCCTCGGCGGAGCTTGCTGCCCGCACGGGCCTGTCCAAGGCCATGATTTCAAGGATCGAAACGGCCACCACCTCCTGTTCGCTGACCACGCTGCAGCGGCTGGCGGACGGCCTGAAGATCCCTGTGACCGCGCTTTTCCGTGGCGCAGACACGGACCGGGACGCCACCTTCACCAAAAGCGGCCAGGGGAGCCTGACCGTCCGAAGCGGCACCCAGCACGGCCACGAATACCGGGTCCTGGGTACGCTCAAGGGCCGTACAGACGCGCTCGAACCCACCCTGGTGACGCTCACCGACGCCTCCGATGTTTTTCCCCTGTTCCAGCACCCGGGAACGGAATTCATCTACATGCTTTCCGGGAAGATGGTGTACGGCCACGGCGCCTACGAGTACGCCATGGAGCCCGGGGATTCGCTGCTGCTGGACGGTGAGGGCCCGCACGGTCCGCTGGAGCTGCTCGACCTGCCCATCAAGTTCCTGGCCGTCTCTGCCAAGTAGCCCTTCCGGCACTTGCTCCCGCATGCCCGAATGCTGCAATCAATGGGACAGCTGAAACTCGCGCGTGAATGACTGAAACCATCATTTAACACACTGGAAACCCACCCCGAAACGGCCGCCATACAGTTGGAACCAGACGGCAATAGCTGCCCTCCAATGAACGTGGTACTGACTCCGCGTCCCTCCCCCGGAGTGGCTTCAACGGGCGATTTCCGTTCTCTCTTCGCATCACGAAAGGGGTTTCCCATGGATTCGGGAAATGTCGCTTGGATTCTGGCCAGTTCCGCGCTGGTCTGCATGATGATCCCCGCCCTGGCCCTGTTTTATGGGGGCATGGTGGGGTCGCGCCGCATTCTTAACATGATGATGATGTGCTTCGGCGGCGCCAGCCTGGTGGCCGTCCTGTGGGCACTCTTCGGATACTCGATGGCCTTCGGAAATTCGGTAGGCGGCCTGGGGCTCATCGGAGACGTCACGGAATTCCCGGGTATGGCGCAGCTGCTCGCGGCGGACGAGGGTGCTTCCATCCCGGTGGTCCTGTTCGCCGCGTTCCAGCTGTTCTTCGCCTGCGTCACCACAGCACTGGTTGCCGGAGCCGCGGCCGGGCGGATGAAGTTCGGCGCGTGGATGCTGTTCGCCGGCATTTGGGCCACTATTGTCTATTTCCCCATCGCGCACTGGGTGTTCGCCTTCTCCTCCGCTGATGGCAGTGTCACCGGCGGCTGGATCGCCAGCGGCATCAAGGCCATCGATTTCGCCGGCGGAACCGCTGTGCACATGAACGCCGGCGCTGCTGCCCTGGCTTTGGCACTCGTCCTGGGCAAGAGTTCCGGCTGGCCCAAGGTGGAACACGCGAAGCCGCACAGCCGTCCGCTGGTGCTCATCGGCGCCGGACTGCTGTGGGTGGGCTGGTTCGGGTTCAATGCCGGCTCCGCACTTTCCGCCGGCCAGTCGGCGTCGGTGGTTTTCCTTAACACAGCTGTTGCTGCTTCGGCAGGCCTTCTTGCCTGGGCACTCGTCGAGCGCCTCCGCCGCGGCGCAGCCAGCAGCATGGGTGCAGCGTCCGGCCTGATCTCCGCACTGGTTGCCATCACCCCGGCCTGTGGCGCCGTGAGCCCCCTCGGCGCGGTGGCCATCGGCGCAATTGCCGGGGCCGTTTGCTCCCTGGCCATCGAGCTGAAGTTCCGCCTGGGCTATGACGATTCGCTCGACGTCGTAGGCGTCCACCTGGTGGGCGGCATCCTCGGCACGCTGCTCATCGGCCTGTTTGCTACCGACGCCGCACCCAACGCCGTCAACGGACTGTTTTATGGCGGCGGCGTCGAACTCCTGGGTGTCCAGGCCCTCGCAACCGTCACGGTGCTGGCTTACTCCTTCGGCATCACCTGGATCCTGGCGAAAATCCTGGACAAGACTATTGGCCTGCGCATCCATCCCGAGGACGAGATGCGCGGCATTGACCTCGCCGCCCACTCCGAACTGGCATACCTGACGGATGAAGATCCGGTGGAGCTCGGCTCGCCGCAGCGAACCTGACGGGTACTTGAGAAGTCCGGGCGGGGGCGCCCGGAGTACACGTCAGGCAGAGGGCCAAACCTTGGACCGGTGCCGGCAGCAGCCGGCTTATAGTTCCAGGGTTTGGCCCTTTGTCTTGCTTCCCGCGCGGGAAGCATGTTCAGTGATTAGGGCTCGTCGCAGACCAGGTTGCCGTCGCGGACTTCCAAGACCGCCGCCCGGACGTGGCTGAGACGGGTCCTGGAGTCTGGTGCCATGGTGTCGATGTCTTCGCCGCCCCAATGCGGGTGGGTGAAGTAGACCAGCAGGGCGCGTTCCCTGCCGTTTTCCCGGGCTGCCAGGGGCACCACGTCAGCATGGCGTCCGACGACGGGCCTGCCGTCCACGTGCTCCGGTTGCGTCAGGATGAGCCCGCCCAGGTGTTCCTGCCGGATCCAGCCGCCGGCGGCGTTCTCCGAACGGTAGATCGCCTGGCCCCGCCATTCGTCCACGATCATCCAGTAGGTCCCCCCGAGCTGGAAGACCTTCGGCCCTTCATGCGGGCGGCCGGGGATGGTAAGTCCTTCAAGAACCCACGACGACGGGTCCTGCGGTGTGTCGCTGGCCGCGCTATACGTGTTGGAGCCGCGGGTTTCGTCCTTGTACCAGAGGCGGTAGCGGCCATCCCCGCAGAGTGCCACGGCGGCATCGATGACCCGCGGGGAATCCAGATCGACTGCGCCCACGTACTCCCACGTGAGGAGATCGTGGCTGGCAAATTGGACGATGGACGCGGTGCCGGTCCAGTCCGTCCGTACCCCGCCGAGCACGGTCAGGTACATGATCCACTGACCGCCAATTCTTACGACGTCGGGGGCCCAGAGAGTAGCGGGCTGTTCCGTCTCCGGAGGTACCACTCCGTCCACGGTGCCTTGGTACCTCCAGTTCCGTCCGCCGTCGGAGGACCTCGCAACGCCGATGGCTGTGCCGTGAACCCACTCGACTCCGGTCAGCCCCGGCGCGGTGGCACGCCGCTGGGTATAGAACAGCACCCACTCGGCGGTGAGGTGGTCCGGAACCAGGACCGGGTCGGTGGGCCCGTCCCACAAGGGGTCGCGGTAGGGGGTGGTGAAGGCGTCCGGGTGCAGGGGAGTGAGGGCATTTATTTGCTGTTGCGACACACGCTTCTCCAACGTTGTAACTTTCGTTTGTGTCCAGCATATGTGGTGTGGATGAAGCGCTAATGCGGCAGCGCTAGGAAAATTCCCCTGCGCTACTCCTGGAACAGCCCTGCCAGGTCTTCGGCCGTAATGGCGCCGCCAGCCAGGGCGTCGCCTTCCATCACGTCGGCGAACAGCTGCGACTTCCGGGCCTTGAGCGCCATGACCTTCTCCTCGATGGTGTCCTTGGCCACGAGCCGGTAAACCATCACGTTCCTGGCCTGCCCAATCCGGTGGGTCCGGTCCACCGCCTGCGCCTCGGAAGCGGGGTTCCACCAGGGATCCAGCAGGAACACATAGTCGGCCTCGGTGAGGTTCAACCCAAACCCGCCGGCCTTCAGCGAAATCAGGAATACCGGCGCCGTGCCGTTTTTGAACTCGCTGACCACGTCGGCACGGTTGCGGGTGCCGCCGTCGAGGTAGCAGTACTCGATCTTCTCCTCGTCCAGCCGCTCCCGGACCTTCCCCAGGAACCCGGTGAACTGGCTGAAGATCAGGGCTCGGTGGCCTTCCGCGACCAGGTCCTCAAGCTGCTCAAACAGCACGTCCAGCTTGCTTGAGCGGACTGACGAAAGCGCGGGATCCACAAGCGAGGCGTCCAGGCTGAGCTGCCGCAGCAGGGTCAGCGACTGGAAGATGGTGAAGCGGTTCTTGTTGACGTCCTCGATCAGCCCCAGGATCTTCTGCCGTTCGCGCTGCAGGTGGGTCTGGTACACCTTTTGGTGGCGCGGGTTCAGCACCACTTCCAGGATCTGCTCCTGCTTCGGCGGCAGGTCCTTGATGACCTGGTCCTTGGTGCGCCGCATCATCAGCGGGCGGACCCGACGGCGGAGCTTGTCCAGTTGCCCCTTGTCGCCGTTTTTCTCCACCGGCTTCTGGTAGTACTCGGCGAAACGCTTGGGACTGGAAAACAGCCCCGGCGCAACGATTGAGGTAAGCGCCCAGAATTCCATGAGGTTGTTTTCCAGCGGCGTGCCCGTGATGGCGAGCTTGAAGGCCGCCGGCAGTTTGCGGGCGCACTGGTACGCCTTGGACTGGTGGTTCTTCACGAACTGGGCCTCGTCCAGCACCAGGCCCGCCCACTCGCGTGAAGCGTACGCGTCGTAGTCGATGCGGAACAGGGCGTAGGAGGTGATCACGATGTCGGCCCCGGCCAGTGCCGCAGCCACGTCCTGCCCGCTCTTTCCGAACGTCTCACCGACCGCCTGGACCTTCAACCCGGGTGCGAACCGCGCTGCTTCCAGGGCCCAGTTGCCCACCACGCTGGTGGGGGCAACCACCAAGAAGGGAGCGACGGCGTCGGGCTGGCATCCTGCTGCGACGGCCTCGACGGAGTTATCACCCGCGCGGCCGGCGCCGTCGTCGGACGCGTTGCTGCTTCCAGCACTGGCCAGAGCCAGCTCCTTCGCCGCGCACATCAGGGCGAGGGCCTGCACCGTCTTGCCGAGGCCCATGTCGTCTGCAAGGATCCCGCCCAGGCTGTGCCGGTACAGGAAGGTGAGCCAGTTGAAGCCCTCCAGCTGGTAGGGGCGAAGCTCCGCGTTCAGGGTGGCGGGCAGCGGCAGGCCGTCCACGCCCCCCTCCAGCAAGCCGCCCACCGCCGAGCGCCAAGCCGCTGCCTGCTCGTCCACGATCCCCAGCTGGGCCAGCTCGTCCCACAGTCCTGCCTGGAACCGGCTGATCTGCAGGGGCGCGTCCTTGTTGTCCTGCAGGGAGCGGGCCTCTTCGATCAGCGCCCGCAGCTGGTGCAGTTCGGGCAGGTCCAGGGAGAAGTAGGCGCCGCTGGGCAGCAGCATCTTGGTCTGCCCCGCAGCCAGTGCGGAGAACACCGCGGCGAATGAAACCGGCTGGCCCTCGAGGGTGATCTGGATGCCGAGGTCGAACCAGTC
>JBKJVX010000230.1:0-35626 GCA_046717065.1 Arthrobacter sp.
TGGTGGAAGATCGTCTGGAGTGCGTCGACGGAGTAGTCGGGGAACGTGATCTCGCGGGCGAACCGGGAGCGCAGTCCGGGGTTCGAGAGCAGGAAGGACTCCATCAGCCGCGGGTACCCGGCCACGATCACGACCAGGCGGTGGCGGTGGTCCTCCATCCGCTTGAGCAGGATCTCGATCGCCTCGGGGCCGAAGTCCATCCGGCCGTCCTCCGGGGCCAGCGCGTAGGCCTCGTCGATGAACAGGACGCCGTCCAGTGCACGCCGGATCACCCGGTCCGTCTTGATGGCGGTCGCGCCGACGTACTGCCCCACCAGACCCGAACGGTCGACCTCGACCAGGTGGCCTTTCTGCAGCAGTCCGACTGCGCGGTACATCTCGGCCAGGAGCCGCGCCACGGTGGTCTTGCCCGTGCCAGGGTTTCCGAGGAACACAAGATGCTGCGATGTGGCGACCTCCGGCAGGCCGTGCGCCTTACGGCGGGCCTGGACCTGGAGCAGCGCGACGAGTGCCCGGACCTGTTCCTTCACGGTCTCCAGTCCGACCAGCGCGTCGAGCTCGGCCTGCACCTCGGACAGCGGCCGGGCCGGCCCTGGCTTCGCACCGATGAGGTCGCCGACCAGGTCGTCGACGCGCTCCGAACCGGGCAGCTTGAGCTGATCGGCCAGATGGCCGATGGTTTCGCGCAGGTCGTCGAGCGGATTGCGGCCGGGAGCCATGCATCCACTGTAGTACTCGATTCCCACCGGCGAGCCTTGAACACTAATGATTCAGATCGCTCACTTGACGCCGCCGACCGAAGCCCCGCAGCCGTAAAGCCCTCAGAACAGCGGCCAGGGCACCGCCGACATCTCACCGTCCGGAGCAGGGAACCGACACGCCAGGCGTAACCGGGCGCAGCGCACGGCGGCCGACGCAATTTCTTCGGCGGTGAGCAGGTCCGCCAGGTTTTGGCCCAGCTCACCGTCCAGCCCTTCGCTGACACGGTCGATGCCCTCAAGTTCCTCGACGGTGAGAGCGTCTCCCAGCCACCCCCACAGCACCGTGCGCAGCTTGTGGTCACGGTGAAAGGTGAGCCCATGATCCACGCCGTGCCGGTGCCCGTCCATCATGGCAAGGATGTGTGCGCCTTTGCGGTCGGCGTTGTTCACGACGACGTCGAACACCGCCATGCGTCTCAGTGCCGGCGTGTCCTCGTGGACGAGGGCGACCATCCGTCCCTCCTCATCCTGACCCTCGAGGACGTGTTTCCAACCGCTTTCCGGGACGTCGTCCGTTGGGACAAGGTCCACCGCGATCTGGCCGGGGTCTGTCTCCTGCCAGAGCTGCACCATTCCGATGCCGAACGGACCATCGCGCAGCCAGGTTCGTGGCACTACGTTCCAGCCAAGGACCTCAGAGACCCGGTAGGCGGCAACCTCCCGGTGGGCCAGGAAGCCGTCCGGAAAGTCCCACAGCGGCTTCTCCCCGGCTATCGGTTTGTAGACGACCGTCGTGTCGCCGATGCTGCCCAAAAAGGTAGCGTTCGACGCCGTCGTGATGCGGCCAGAGAGCGTCAGCTCGGCAGTCAGCAGGTCGGGCGCCGGCATCAGACCTCGGGAAGAGTGCAGACGTGTCCCTCTGGGTCCATTGGGTAACCGCAGAGTGGGCATGCGGGACGCCCTGCGCCGACAACCTCACGGGTGCGCTTGGCGAATGCGCGGGCGGTACCGACCGGCATCCGCACCAACAGCATTTCGGGCACTTCAGCGCCGTCCTCCTCAATTGACCCGTCATCGTCAGCATCCACATCGGCGAGCGGGTATGCCTCCATGACCACCTGCGCCGTCGTCGGGTCCCAACCCAAGGTCATGGCCCCGGTTCGAAACTGCTCCTGAACCGCCTCGAGCTGGTCATTGTCCACAAGTTCAATGGGAGTACTCGCGGGAACGCTGAAGGGGTTGCCCTCGAGGGTAATGAGCTGATCGAGGATTGCGTCAATTTTCTCGGCGAGCTGGGCCGACTGCTGCTTCTCCAGGGCGATGCTCACAATTTGCTGACCTGTGCGTACCTGCAGATAGAACGTGCGCGACCCCGGAACGCCGATGGTCCCAACGACGACCCGGTCGGGCCAGGCAAATTCATGAACACGTGTAGGCATAAGAGCATTTTAGGCACGGGCGCTTCATGGTGCCTGATTGGTTGCAAGGGTGGCGAGGTCGCGGATTAGTCGTTGGACCTCATGTTCCCGTCTCCTGCCAAGGGAATCTTGTTGTACTGCACGCGGCTTTACCAAGGGTTTGCTGGGCGGAGCAGGGACAGGAGCGTCCTCGATACGTGCTTCCCTTGCCGTGGGCGGAATACTGCTCATGTTCATACGTCCCCCCGACGTAGATATTTTTGATGCCCTGTGAGGACACTTTATGGAGCCTGGAGAACAAGACGGAAGGGCGTTTATCCGCCCTTGGGATTTTTTGCGTCGATCTTGAGGTAGGGGACCGCGCGCCAGCTTCTTCTGGCCCCCAAGCGGCCTAGTCCGTAGGAGTCCAAGAATTGGCTGGCCCCGTCCGTTGTCGGTCAGGCCCTCTGCCAACTTACCGGGATCGCCTTCAGCCCATAGATGATGGTGCTTTCCATACGTTCCGGGTGGGCTCCCTGATCCAGGGAAAGCCCGGGCAAACGGGACAGTAGGGCACCCAGCGCGATCCGGGCTTCGAGCCGGGCCAGCGGGGCGCCAAGGCAAAAGTGGATGCCGTGGCCAAACGCGAGATGCCGGTTCTGGCCGCGGTCCACGTCGAACTCGGCAGGCCGCTGGAACTGCCGCTCGTAGCGGTTCGCGGAGCCGATCCGCGCCACGATCGGTGCGCCGGCCGGAATCAATTCGTCTCCCAAGACAGTCTCCGTGACCGTCACCCGGTACATGGACTGGACCGGCGATCGAAAGCGCAGCACTTCTTCGATGGCCTGGGGAAGCAGGGCGGGTTCCCTCAGCAAGCGGTCCATGGTGCCGGGGTACTCAGCCAGGCACAAAACCGCGTTGCCGATCAAATTGGTGGTGGTCTCATTGCCGGCGACCAGCAGTAGAGCGCAAAAACCGAGCAGTTCGGGCACCGTTAGTTTTTGGCCGTCAATCTCCGCTGCCAGCAGGGTGCTGATCAGGTCCTGGCCCGGCTGGCGCCTGCGTTGGTCGATGAGGGCCAGGAAGTAGGCCGTCATCTCCATGTTTGTGCCCGAGTGGTTCTCACTGGTCGAACCGGTCCGCGTCTGGCTGACAGTCACGTCGGACCACTGTTTGAAGCGCTCACGGTCCTCCGCGGGGATACTCATGACTTCGGTGATCACTATGACCGGCAGGGGGTACGCCAATTCCTTAATCAGGTCTGCGCTGCCGCGGGCCGCGATTCCCTCCAAAAGCTCGTCAATGAGCGCCGCGATACGGGGAGCCAGCGCGTACACGGCTTTAGGCGGGAACGCCTGGGTCACCAGGGATCGTAGCTGCCGGTGCCTGGGGGATCGGTGGCAATCAGGCTCGCGGCGAACAGTTGGCCGGTCCCCGATGCATCGTCCCTGCCCATGCGCGACGAGAATGTTGCATATTCGGACAGTGCCCGCTGGACGTCGTCGTACCGGAAGACGTGCCAACTTCCCGATTGTTCGTCGTGATAGACAGGGGCAGTTTCCCGCATTCGTTCGTAGTGGGGAAAGGGGTTGAGCTGATGTTCAGCGGACTGGATGAAGTCCACGGGTGGCCTCTCTGCTCGCCTGGGGCCGATCGGCCGAACGGACGCCGGGGCCGGGTCGACTGAGCGTCGAGCCTTGATTTTAGCCAATGCCTGGGCGTCTCCTCCAGGGCGATGCTTGAGGCCCTCATCGATGGCGAACAGGACCCCCAGGTCCTGGCCGCTGGCCGAGCGCACCGGCGATCGGCTTCCTAACCGTCCTCCTTGCCATTGGAGTGGCCGGAAGATGGGCACTCGCACTTTCCTTTCGCCGGTAGCGCGGGCCGGAATTACGTGAGCGGCCTTCCAGTCCCCACTATGCTCTAAGCATGGCGGTTCGAGATTCTCCGGGAAATACAACCAAGGCCATCCATCGGGACCTTGGTCAACGCCGTGGCTGGATTTTGACGATCGCCGTGGGATTCGCCGTCCAGATCCTTAGTGTCGTTATCGGCTTGAAGACAGTGGGGCCGCTGTGTGGGAGCCCGCTGCTCCCACAAAGCCGTGCAGCTGAAATGGCAGACCTGCAGCTGCGGACTACCGAACTGGCGGCAGAGTGCTATCGGAACATCGATTCCGCTTCGGTTCCTGTTTGGGTCCTCATGGCGTTGGGAATCGGCCTTGTCCTGACCGGAGTCGCCGTCAGGATCGTCGCTATCCGCAGGTCTATTGATCTCACCCGGAGCTGACAGAGGCCATCATCTGGGGATTTTCCCGGGCCGCCGCCGCCGGCGTCGACTCGTGCTCTGTCCTGTCAGAGGCCGGGCACGGCGCCATGCCCTGTGCGGACGGCTACTGCGGGCCTCGGCAGGAGAGGGAGCCGAGGCCACCAGTGAGGACCCGTTCCGACGGCGGCGCAACCTCAGGATGGCAAATACCGTCAAACCAATCCAGGCGAAAGCGGCACCGATAATGAGGATCACCGCCGAAATCGAATCCATGGCCAATTGTAGGGACGGGGCGGCGTGGATGGCCGCCTGGATTCCCAAGGGTTACTAACACGTGACTGCAGCAGTACCGCCGTTACCGATTTTGTGACCTTGGCGGCACAGATGATTTCACAGCCGATCCGCACCCTACGCACCGGTGAACGGAAGAGCCGCGCCCCACTGCACGCATTGCCGGCGGCACACTCAAAGATGACGTAGAGGAGGACGGCGGTAGGCGTGGAGCGCCTCGACCGGTACCGGTAACCCACACACCGCCAACCGCCCCCGTCCACGGCGTATCGCCCGGGCTGGGCAGGAACAGATGCGCGAAAACGTACCCCTGTTGAAGTGCAATGACCTGCGACGTGGCCCCGGCGCAATACAGCTCGAGCTCCACCGGCCGAAAGGCGGCACCGGGATACTCCTGTCCTACGAAGACCTTCGCGCTTGTTGCACCAACACAGGCCGCGGTGACGGTGTACTGCCCGGCCGCAGGCACCTTCTCGAATGTGCCAAAGCCCCTGGCGGGTCCGTCCAGTGGCCCCACATCGGAAAGGAGGGCTGGTCCCGGTAATGATGTCCTGACGAGCCGCTCCAGCTCAGCGTAGTTCTTGGCCTCCTGCTCCAGTACCTGCCTACTTTTGTATGGCGGGAGGTTTTGTATGGCGGGAGGGACGCTGTTGCTGGCACGGGGTCAGCTGTTGGGGTGGTCACGGGCTCGGGCTCCGGGTAGTCATAGGAGCACCCCGTCGTACCGCCAAGAGGGATTAGCAGGCACAGCGCAAACGCAACCAGGTGGCGCCTGTCCTTCATTCCCACCCTTCTATTGCCGGGGCCTGAAGGCCAATATTGGAACCATAGGGCGCTGCGATTCAGATCGGAGTTGGCCATGATCCAGGCTCTGCTGTGCAAGTTCAATCTCCGTCACCATTGGCACGTTGAACATGCCGAAGACGGGGGCCTGTTTAGACGTTGTCTGCGCTGCGGTAAGGATGGCGACGGCGGGGACGGCGCCAACAACGGCTGGGCGCTGACGAAATGGTGGTGACCGCCGGCTTCACCATTGCCCTTTTCTGCGACCGTTTACCGCCTTTATCCAGTAACCGTGTCGCCGTGGCGGTGTGCGACTTTCCACGCGCCGTCTTCGCGACGGTATATCTGGGTGGCCCGCAGGACGTAGCTGCGCGGCTCGCCGTCCACTGAGGTCGAGGTGTGTTCGAGGCCGGCGGTGTATGCCATGTCACCCTTGACGCCGTAGGCCAGCAACTCGAATTCGTAGGACGTGCAGTTTGAGAACTGCCGGGCAAGGCCGGAGAACAACTCATCGAGCTCCTGCTGGCCGAAGGCGTTGCGCCATGCGCCGAGGACGCTCACCGGTTCATTGCCGGACCAAATCGCCCGGCGGGGACCGGCGTCGCCGTTGTGGATGGCCAGTTCGGCTTCATAAAGCACAGTCCTCGCCCACGCCAGAAAATCATCAGAGTCTGCCATGTCTCAGTATGCTCCTGCCATCGCAGCCGTTGCGAGGGGATAGGGCCTCAGGTGTAGAAACCTACCCGTCCTCCCACAGACCGTAGCCGAAGCATGCGAACAACACAGGGCGGGGCAAGCAGCAGGTGCTCTTTTCAACCCTGAGACCCCGACCCGTCAGCTATCAGCAATTCCCGGCATGCCGTCCATTTCCAACGGCCTGGCCAGATCGAATCGCTCCACCAAAACTGGAAGTGAGTCGAAGTCCATTTGCAGCCCGTACTTCACATTGGCTTCTGCCATGGCGCTAAGATCCGGGGGAGAGTCCTCGGGGAAACACCTGCTGATCTCCTGAAAGTACCGTTCGAAACCCGCAGGTGAGATGATTTCCAGAACGTGCGCCGGTTCGTCGCCGGCATTCCAGAAGGTATGCCACTGGTTCCTGGGCTTCCGAACAAGCTCACCGCTGCCGGCGTAGAAGACCTCCTCACCCAGGAGGAAACCAATGCGCCCCTTCGTAACAACGGTGAACTCATCCTCGTGGGTGTGCATGTGAAGAGGTGCCGCAAGCTCTCTCGGAGCCAACAAATGTTCGACAACCGAGAAGTTGTCCGCTGTTGATTCTGCCCCGAGGACAGTGCGCGCAGTCATGGCCTGATTGAAGCGAATCAGGATTCCCTCGTCCTCACCGACAGGTCCGTAGATACTGGGACTCATGGCGCCTATGTTCCACCTGGCGGCACTCGAAGACAAGCGATAGGGGCCAGGCCGGACCACGCAGGACCCGCCGTGAGAGCAAACAGAGTCTTGGTCCGCTCCGACGCGGCCAAGACCCACCATCGGGCTCATAATGGCTGGTTACGCGGAGTGCCTCTGGGGGTGGCGGGCGGCAAAGCTGCCGTGTCATACGTGCGCTGGGACGGCTAACGCAGTTTACGAGAGTAGGACGAGCCCGAGGCGGTCCGCTCCAACAGTCCGAAGTCCACCATGTAACGGCGCAGCATCACAACGTCCTCGGTGTAACTGATGAGCCGTTCATTAACCTGCTTTTCGGTAAGGTGTTCGCCGGGCTCGATTGCTTCGCTGATGATCCAAGCCAGCAGCTCCCGCCGCTCCGACATGTTGGCTGGATACCTTTCGATCCTGCCCAGGCGCATAAAACGGTCCACTCCGCTCTGCGGCTGGCGCCGGGGTTGCTGAGCCAGAAGGTCCCGGAAGATGGATTCAGGTGCCACCAGTTCGTCCGCAGCATTCCGTTCGAGGAGGCCAGACTCGAGCAGGCTATCCAGCGCCCGGTTTCGCCGCTGATCCTGCGCACCAGCAAGCACCTCGGGAAGCTCTGCTCCGAGCACAATTTGTGCGTAGGCCGTTCGGGCGTCGCTGTTGGCGAGGGCCGCCACCACTCGCCGCCAATGGGGCCCGCTGAACCTCGTCCCTCCGGCCACAGCATTTCCTCACTCTGCGTCTGCGCCCACCTGCGCTGATCACGGTGCTGAAATCGTAGTCCTGATGCCGGTGCCAGGGGAACCGCGGGCGCCCAGCCTCCAGCCCTTCGGCAGGGTCTGGATCACCATTGGTAGCGGGTCTACATTGGTTCTGGGCTGTGCAGTAGGCGACCCACCACTAATCCAGGAGGCGACGATGAGCCCCAACCCAAAACAACCCATAACCGATGACAGCATCCAAGTCCGCCAAGTCAACCATTACCAGTTCAGCTGGGTGGCCGGAGAAGCGGCGAAACCTGGCACCTGGACCCTCCAGTTGGTCCTTGACCAAGGCGCCTGGGAAGAAGTGCTCACGCTCGACGCGGAGGACGCCGAGGTTCTCCAAAACCTCCTGAAGCGTTCGGCAACGGTGTATTACGACGTGCGGCGCCGGACCCTGATGTTCGGGACCACACCAGCCGGGCAGTAATTGGCGCCGCCGTCCTTTTCGGTCCTGCCGGCATGTCAGTCCTGGCGCCCTTCAAGGATCCGCCGCGCATCCTCCTGGGCTTCGAGGGCCAGCTCGCTCACCACCTCGCCCGTCAATTGGCCGGCGGAGGAAAGGTTGCTCCGAAGTTCCGAAACTGTGCGCGGCGAGGCCACGCCGTGGTGTGCCATGGCGTGGCAGTTGGGGCACAACGGTACGAGGTCAGCAACAGGGTCCAGTTGGTACCCGTCCCCGAGCATTACTGGCGGCACGACGTGGTGCACGTCAATGAAACCTGTGCCAATATCGCCGTAGGAGGCCTCGAACGAGAAACCGCACGCAGCGCAGGACGTTCCATGGAAGGCCAGGCAGACGCGCCGTGCGTCAGGGTTCCGCTCGTAGCGGTTCACTTCAACAGTGCTGACTGCGTGCGGTGGGTAGGTTCCCGAAACCAGCTGCATAGGCCCCACCGCTGACGGTCCGTGGTCCCGCCAGAGCTGGCGAAGATCCGGTTCCGCCTCAGGCGGAACGGCCAGGCTTGAACAGTGTTGTGCGTCACCCCAGGGAATCGCAGGGACGGCTGCGCTGAGGGCGTCGGGACGTATTTGCTCGCCGAGGGGGAGAATGGCGTCGAAAGCGACGCTGACATAGCAGCCAGTGGCATCAGCATCCCCCGAATGGACGGACTCATACGGTTCGGAGAACACCACCCCATGGCCGATCAGGCCGGCGCACGCGTCAGTGCCTCCCTGCAGCAGGAGCCAAGCCTCGGTTCCCGTCGGAATGTTCCGGTTGTCGCCGACGCTCCAGCGCTGCAGGAACCGGCCGGACTCCGCAACCTGCTCGACGGCGGCGCGGTAGTCCCAGCCGTTCCACCGGTTGGGGTTCCATCCCAGAATTACTGCAGCCACCACTCACCTGTTCCAGCCCACGCCGGATCGCGTCCCTTAGCTTGAACGACGGGACCTAGATAGGTTCCTTGGCCAGCGCCTTGGTCTTGGCCGGTGTTTCGCGTCCCAGGCGCTGATCAAGCGTGACACGCAGCCTGGCGGCTGCTACTTGGACGCGATGCTCAGCCGGGGAAGTCTTCTTTTGGGCCGGTTTGGCAGGGGAGCTGCTATGGGGAGTAGGGACGAAGCGGTGTTCAGATGACGCTGCGCTCATTCTCCAACCACCCTAATCTTGTCCTCATCCGTCGTTTCATTGTCGCCCATGTCGGCACGTGAGTCCACGAAGGCAAACTTCTGGTCCGAAAGGCCTTCCTGCGCGTTGTCATTGGCATTGTCATCACTCCAGACGTTCTTCCAAGCAATGTCGAACAATTCGAGTTCCTCGGTCCGTGTCGGCCGGCCCCGAATGAATTATGAGGTCGAGCGGAGTGGGGGACGGAGCAGGAATCACTCCACCAGCCTATGTGGCGGCAAGCCCACCACGAGCATGGCGAAAGGCCCTTCCACTTCTGTGTCGCGGCCACCGACTGACGCCACCGGGAGTAGACGTGAATCGTCAGACGGCGGCGTAACCTCCGTCGACCAGGTAGTAGCCGCCTGTCATGAAGGAAGCTTCTTCTGACAGCAGGAAACAAACGAGGTGGGAGGCTTCCTCCGCGGTACCTAGGCGGTTGAGGGCGTGTTTGCCCTCCAGGACCTGTAGGACCTCAGGACTGAGACTGCTTTCGACGAGCGGTGTCCGGATGTAGCCGGGGCCGACGGAGTTGATCCGCAGTCCCTGCGGGCCGTACTCGGCCGCAGCATTCTTCGTGACCCCACGACGCCATGTTTGGCAGCGGTGGAGGCGCCGTCGCCAAGGGCAGCGACTGTGCCGTGGATGGAGGCCATGTTCACAATCGAACATCTCGCTGCGCCGGCTTCAAGCATCCGGGGGATCTGGTCGCCCGGTGAGAGGCGTGCCCCCACGTGGCGGGGCCAGGACCGGCCGCGGGACTTCCCCGGCGCCCTGATCGAGTCGGAACGTCGGGTACTCGTCACGCATCAACGAAGTGTAAGCGAGGACGCGGTATATCCAGCGGTTGATACCGAGTATCAGGTCGAACAGCGGCCGCTGGTACCGGCCGGTGAAGAGCAGGGCCACCACGGCAATCAGGACAAGCAGCCCCAGCAGGGAGAGCCCTGTTCCACGTTCGTAGGTGGTTCCCAGATCACCCGTATCCGCATGCCACGTCCAGGTGGTACCGGCGAGCGCGGCGACGACGAGCAGATGCGGGATGGCAAGGAGCCACCATTTGACCAGGACCAGCCCGCGGGAAAGCCGTTCGGGGTAGTCCACTTCGAAGTCGGCTGGATAGTTCGTGCGGGCGAGGGTGAAGGGCGGGTAGAGGTCCGTGCCTGCGGCGGCGTAGGCGTAGAAGGCGACCCTCCAGTTCCACCGCAGGACTCCCACATTGAAATTGAACGGCCGCCGCGGGTAGCGGCCGGTAAACAGGATGGCGAACCCCGCAAAGATCGTTGTCACGAGGAACGCGAACCAAAGGAAGACCAGCACAATGAAATGCGGAATGGCCAGGAACCATTTCACCAGCCACATCCAGCGCGACAGGGCGGGGTCAAGTTCGCCGGTGAGCCGTGCAGGGTAGGGTGTCCGGTCCGCTGGCTCCGCCGGGCGGGGGCGGTGCGGCTGAGCTGCTCCCGGCGTTGCCGGAACTCCCACCGTGGTGCCGGGCAGTGCCCCGCCCGGTCCACCGGAGGGCGGTCCCGCATGCCGTCCGAGTCCGGCGGCTCCCAGAATGAGCAAAGGAATCCCGATCACCAGTGCAACAGCTCCGCCCACGAGCAAGCCCATGGCTGCCGGCCGGATCAGGTCGGACCGGAACCCGGCCTGCACGATACCTAATTTGCGCCGGCATCAGGGTGGCTCGGAGGGGTTGAGCAGCCCTGCTGCCCCGCCCTGCGCCGCTTCTTCCCCGCCTGCTGGGAGGAGAGTACGCTTGGGTCACCGTTAGGAAGTGTGCGGCCACCACTGAAGACTGGGTGGGATATCCCCAGCGTTCCGGAAGTGATGCTTAGCGGTTGCTCGAACCCCTCTGACTGCCGGTTTTCCGCGGTTCGGTGCCCCCTTGGGCTGCGGGCCGCACGTAACGGGCAAAGTCTCCTTCAACCGCCGTGCTCCGGCCTGCCGCGCAGCACTCATCACAAAACCCATGACTTAGCAAAACCAAAGAGGAGTCCCCGTGGACCCTGGGGCCGTTCTAGCGCTGATTGCCGGCTACATTGCAGCCGGAGTTGGTGTTTTCCTGCTGTACTCACCTGTGCTTGTTCTTGTGGTCGGTTTGTTGCTCACTGCCGGCCTGTTGCAACTACTGGCCTGGCCCTTCCTTGTCCTGATCCGCAAACTGCGCCATAAGCCCAAGCCGCCGCAGGACGGATCGTGGCTCCTGCAATGATGCAGGAGTTCACACGTCACCTCATTCGTCAGTATGCTTACTATTATCCGCAAAGCCGCTGAAGAGAAAGGCATCACCATGACGGAACAGAACCTGCCTGACGACGAACTGGAAATCGTCGAGGAGAACGATGTGCTCCTTGACGAGACCCCCGGCGCGGCTTCTTCCCTTGAGTTGGACCCAGTTGTAGGCGGCCAGCCTGACAGCTACCCCGGCGCCGCGGAGAACAACCCGGACCGCTGGCAGGAGGATCCGCTGCTGCAGGACGAAGTTTCCGGCGAGGAGGAGGATTTCCTCAGCGACCAGACCTTGCGCGACGAAATGAAGGCGAACCGCGACGGGGCCGGGGATGAACTCCCGGCAAGCACGCCGACCCTGGGCGAGGCAGTTGCCGATGTGGACTTCGGCGAAGATCCCACCGGCCCGGAAGCGGACGCCAGCGACGACCAGGAAAACTTCGGCGGCTCGCCCCTCAGCGAATTCGACCCGGATGACATGGAGCGCTAGCACCCCCGCGCCACCTGAGGAAGATGGCAGGGCTCCTGCCCTAGCCGGAAATCGAAACTGCGCTAAAATGATAAGCAGGCTGATGAATATCGGTTGGCAAGATCAAGACTGAAGGAGTTTCACATGAACTTGGGAAGCATGATCAGGAATGCCGCTGGACGATTCGCGGGCAGGTCCGGCACCGGCGGAACAGTCCGCGGCACCGGACTGAACGCCACAGGGCGGACGCCCCACACCACAGGCGCCATTGGCGGCCGGCCGGGCACCGGCGGCATGGCCAGCAAAATCATGGGCATGCTCAAGCGGCGCTGACCCGTCACACTGAACCACGAAGCAGGTCCCGGATCCTTCCGGAACCTGCTTTTTGGTCCCACTAAAACAATGCGAGAACTCGTCGTCCTGGGCACCGCCTCCCAGGTTCCCACCCGGACCCGCAACCACAACGGCTACCTGCTTCGCTGGGACGGCCAGGGGGTGCTCTTCGACCCGGGAGAGGGAACCCAGCGGCAGATGATCCTCGCAGGCGTCTCCGCAACCCAGATCACGCGCATCTGCCTCACCCACGTCCACGGAGACCACTGTTTCGGCCTGCCAGGCGTGCTGTCACGCATGGCGCTGGACGGTGTGGCCCACCCGGTCCACCTGCACTACCCGGCGTCCGGCGCCGAGGTGGTCCGCGCCCTGGTGTCCATCAGCTCGCCGGGGATAGACCTGCGGCTTCATCCGCACGGCAGGGGCGGGACTGTGGCAGAAAACCTGGAGGTCCGGCCGCTGAAGCACCGCATCGAGACCTACGGCTACCGGCTGGTCGAACCGGATGGCCGCACCCTGCTGGCCGACCGCCTTGCCGCAGCGGGGATCACGGGGGCCGACGTCGGACGCCTCCAGCGCGAAACCACCCTGGCCGGCGTCCATATTAACAATGTCAGCGTTGCCCGGCCGGGCCAGCGCTTCGCCTTCGTTATGGACACCGCTCCCTGTGGGGGCGCGGAGGACCTGGCGGACGGCGTCGACCTCCTTGTCGCGGAGTCCACCTTCAGCGACGACGACGCCTCGCTCGCCACTCAGTACTGTCACCTCACAGCCGGGCAGGCTGGAGCGTTGGCCGCCGGCGGCGATGTAAACACACTTGTGCTGACGCACTTTTCGGCAAGGTACGACGACGTCAGCGGGTTGGGTGCGCAGGCCGGCGCCCGTGCCGCCCGGGCAAAAGTCATCACCGCGCACGACCTGCAACGGATTACCTTTCCCAAGCGCCGGCCGTGGCACCAGGACCCATCCTGACGAGCGGCGGGGGCGGGGCTAATTATTGCCAAAACCAACCCTTAGGTAGAGAGTGAATTATCCGGTATGCACCCCGGGCCCCGCCCACCGTGTTGTGGAGGTCGACAATGAGCAAAACTTCCGAAGAAGTCTTCGACGCTACTCCTGAAGGGCGGGAACCCGAACTCAAGCGGGTCCTTGGCCCCAAGCTCCTCCTGCTCTTCATCGTGGGCGACATCCTGGGTGCGGGCGTCTATGCAGTCACGGGAACCATGGCAGGAACAGTGGGCGGCATCGTGTGGCTGCCGTTCCTGCTGGCTTTCGTGGTGGCCACCCTGACGGCCTTCTCCTACCTGGAGCTGGTTACGCAGTATCCGCAGGCCGCCGGTGCCGCCCTTTACACGCACAAGGCATTCGGCATCCACTTCGTCACCTTCCTGGTGGCCTTCGCCGTGGTCTGTTCAGGTATCACCAGCGCCTCTACCTCAGCGAACGTCCTCGCCCAAAACCTGTTTGGCGGGTTCGAGATCAACGGCTGGATGGGCGTTCCCGGGCAGGGCGTCATCACCGCGGTAGCAATGGGCTTTATGCTGCTCCTCGCCGCCATCAACCTCCGCGGCGTGGGGGAGAGCGTGAAGTTCAATGTGGTGCTCACCCTGGTGGAAATGATCGCGCTGTGCATCGTGATCGGCGTCGGCTTCTTTGTGATGTCCCAGGGGACGGGGAACCCTGGCGAGATCTTCGTCTTCAACGACTACCAGGACAAGGGAATGTTCCTCGCGGTCACCGCAGCCACCTCCATCGCGTTCTTCGCCATGGTGGGCTTTGAGGACTCCGTAAACATGGTTGAAGAGACCAGGAATCCGGAAAGGATCTTCCCGCGCACCATGCTGACCGGGCTCGGAATAGCCGTACTCCTGTACATGCTGGTCGCGGTCTCCGTGGTCAGCGTGCTGACTCCCACGGAACTGGAGAACATCCGGGAAGCCGAGGGCGCGGCCCTCCTTGAAGTGGTCCACAAAG
Organism: Arthrobacter sp.; assembly: GCA_046717065.1. Taxonomy (GTDB): domain Bacteria; phylum Actinomycetota; class Actinomycetes; order Actinomycetales; family Micrococcaceae; genus Arthrobacter. Next base: position 14,202 of record JBKJVX010000230.1, read on the forward strand.
GCTCACCCGATTTCCCGATCGACAGGATCTTCCCGTTCCTGGCGGTCTTTGCCGTAGCCAATACGGCGCTGATCAACATGCTGATGGCCAGCCGCCTCATTTACGGCATGGCGCGCCAACGCGTCCTGCCACGTGCCCTCGGTAAAGTCCTGCTTGTCCGCCGCACACCGTGGGCCGGCATCGTCTTCTCAACCGTCCTGGCACTGGGACTCATCCTGTACGTGACCAGCGATCCGGAAAGCAACATCGTGGCCAACCTCTCGGGCACCACGGCCTTCCTGCTGCTGTGCGTGTTCACTGTAGTGAACGTGGCGTGCGTGGTGCTGCGGCGCAAGCGGGACCCCAACCGCAAGGTGTTCTTCACCTCTCCGGGGCAGCTGCCCGTGGTGGCCGCCCTGCTGTGCGCTTTCCTGGCCGGGCCTTGGGTGGGCCGGAATGTCATCCAGTACCAGATTGCCGGCGGCCTGATGGCCATCGGCGTTGTGCTCTGGTTCGTCACGTGGCTGATCAACCGGAGAACGAACCAGGGTCAACCTGAGAACGAAGCAAGAGGAAAGGCTTAACAAATGACAGCTGCTGCAGAATCAACTGTCACCTTTGACGGACGCTTCGCCAGGGAACTGTCCGAACTCGCTGTTCCCTGGCAGGCAGAGGAAGCCCCCGAGCCGACGCTGCTCATCCTCAATGACGGGCTGGCGAGGGAGTTGGGGCTCGATCCGGAATACCTCCGGTCCCCTGAAGGCGTACGGCTCCTCCTGGGTAATCACGTTCCGGAGGGATCGACGCCGGTTGCGCAGGCGTATGCCGGCCACCAGTTCGGCGGCTACTCGCCACTCCTGGGCGACGGGCGTGCCCTTCTTCTTGGCGAGGTGACCGACGCGGAGGGCAGGCTCCGGGACGTCCACCTGAAAGGTTCGGGCCGCACACCATTCGCCCGCGCCGGGGACGGCCGTGCCGTCGTCGGACCCATGCTGCGGGAGTACCTCGTCAGTGAGGCGATGCACGCACTCGGCATCCCCTCAACGCGTTCCCTTGCCGTGGTGGGCACCGGCCGCCCCGTACGCCGAGACACAATGCTTCCCGGGGCCGTGCTGACAAGGGTAGCCAGCAGCCACCTGCGCGTGGGCAGCTTCCAGTACGCAAGGGCCACCGAAAACCTGGACCTCCTGCGCCGCCTGGCGGACCATGCCATCAGCCGGCACTACCCCGATGCCGCCAAGGCACAAAACCCCTACCTCGAGCTCTTCGAAAGGGTGGTGGCCGCCCAGGCATCGCTGGTGGCGCAGTGGATGCTGGTGGGATTCGTCCACGGCGTTATGAACACGGACAACATGACCATCTCCGGAGAAACCATCGACTACGGGCCCTGCGCCTTTATGGACGCCTTCAATCCTGCCGCGGTCTACAGCTCCATTGACGTCGGCGGGCGTTATGCATACGCCAACCAGCCGGTCATTGCCGAATGGAACCTGGCCCGACTCGCCGAGGCCATGCTGCCGCTCTTTAACGAGGACCAGGAGGAGGCCGTGGCCCCTGCCGTGGAGGCACTTGGCAAGTTCCGCCGCCAGTACAGTGACGCCTGGTTCTTCGGCATGAAAACCAAACTCGGTGTGGCAGGAGCACCAGCGGAAACCCCTGAGGCTGAAGAAGCCTCGGAGGTGGTGGACGGGCTGGTGGCCCTCTTGAAGGACGGACCAATCGACTACACGTCCTTCTTCCGGAACCTGGCCCATGCGGCAAGGGGAAATGAACGCCCTGCCAGGGGAATGGTCCTGGACCTGGCTGCCTTCGACGCATGGGCGGAGCGGTGGCGTGCCCTGCAACCCGACGCCGGCATGATGGACCGGGTCAACCCCGCCTACATACCGCGCAACCACCTGGTGGAGGAAGCGCTCGCCGCAGCAACGGAGGGAGACCTTGATCCCTTCAACGAACTCCTCAACGTGGTCCGGCGCCCCTTCCACGAGCGGCCGGGGCTCGAACGCTACACCGAGGGAGCACCGGAGGACTTCGGCAGCTACCAGACCTTCTGCGGCACCTAAGCAGCCACGGCCTAAGCGGTCACGGCACCTGGCCCCCGGCTGCCGGGAGGCCCGGCTGCCGGGGCCGGACAACAAAACAGGGGCGGCAGCCGGGAACAATCCCGTCTGCCGCCCCTGTTCGGGGTGGTGTGACTACGCTACGCGGACGAAGGAAGCGCCGCTGAGCCAGCTGATGGAGTGTACCTCGGTCTTGAAACCGTCCACGCCGCCGCTGACAACCTGGCCGTTGCCGGCGAAGACGCCCACGTGGCCGGCGGTGATCACCAGGTCACCGGGAACGGGAGTGCCCACAGTGGAACCGTACTGGTAGAACTGGCCCGGGGCGAGGTCGCCAACGCCCTTGCCCACGGAACGGAGAGCCTTCTCCACCATGGCGGTGCAGTCCTGCTGGACGCCCAGCTGGCCGTACGCGGACGCCAGGATGGCTGCGCCGGTGCCGGTGCCGGTGGCTGCCGGTGCCGGAGCAGGCGTCGTGGAGGCGTAGGAGATGTTCATTCCGGTGTTAGCCGGAGCAGCAGCAGCAACAGCAGCCTTGACGGGAGCCGGAGCAGCAGCAGCCTTGACGGGAGCCGGAGCCGGAGCAGCTGCAACGGCGCCGGCGCCGGGGATCTGGATCTGGTCGCCGGGGAAGATGATCGTGTCGATCGACAGCCCGTTGGCGGACAGAACGTCATTCAGGGCTACACCGTTGGCGGCCGAGATGGCGCCCAGGGTGTCGCCGGAGACGACAGTGTGCACGTTGGCTGCAGCTGCTGCTGCGGGGGCAGCCACTGCAGCGGCCGGCGCTGCATAAGCCTGGGTGTTGGTGGTCTCAGTGGTGTCCGGACCGGTGACGCCTGCGTGGGCCGGGGCGCCCACACCGAAGGCAATACCGGAAGCTGCGGCTACGGCGAGCGCCGGGCGGCCAAGCGACTTGGCCGAGACAGCCAAGCCCTGGAGCGCGATTGAGCGGGCCGGAGTCGCGCGGTGACGGGCGGTGGTGGAATTTTTTGACACGGTTGATCGCCTCTCCCATGCCTGCGGGGTGAGCTGTCGGGTTCGGGTTGGAGATACCCGGCCGGCAGCAACTCCGAACGGAACGGAGGCGCTATCGACTTAACCCCAAGGCCTCGAATGAGGCCGCGGAAACTTGGTTCCCCCGTCCCTGCCAGCGGAAACGATTGAATCCCGGGTCAGTGGCAGGGCTCGGCATACTGACGGGAATGTCCCGTCTGAGAGGGACACCTGAAGACCATAGCCCGATTCGGGACCCATTGTCACGTTTGGGTAACATACGAGGTGCTCCTATCGTATTTAGCAATCGAATAGATCCGCTTTCCACATCCCCCTGACCACGCGAAATAGGCGCGCCGCATATCTGGCAGTGTTGTTTGTCACAAAGTCATAAAGGATCTCGAAAGGTGGGCGCGAACCTTGCCCGGAGGAACCGGAGGGAGGAGGATGTTCGGCACCGGCGAGGAGGCACAGTGACCCAGCTAGGCAAGTATGAGAAATACCTGATCGAGGAATTTTTTGACGACTACCGTGCAGGGGCGCTGAGCCAGCGGACCTTCACCCGGCGGGTTGCGTTCATCACTGGCAGCATGGCAGCAGCAGCGGCGGCGATGCTGCTGGTGGGCTGCACTCCCAGTGAAGTACCGCGGAGCACCGACCCCATGCCCACCCCGGAACCTTCAACATCTTCGGCCGCCGGGACTGCCGGTTCCGGAGCGGTGCCAGGGGCGAAGAGCCCGCTTTCCGTACCCGAGGGTGCGCCAGGGATGACGACGGCGACCGTACAGTTTCCTTCCGGCGGAACCTCGGTCAGCGCCTACCTGGCCAGGCCAGAGCGGGAAGGGCGCAGCCCTGCCGTGCTGATCTGCCATGAGAACCGCGGCCTGACACCCCATATCGAAGACGTAGCACGTCGCTTCGCGAAAGCGGGCTACGCGGCCCTCGCCCTTGACCTGCTCAGCCGGGAGGGCGGGACTTCAAACATGGACCGTGACGCTGTTCCCGGTGCCCTCACCCAAGCCGGCGCCCAGCGCCACGTTGCCGACTTCGCAGCAGCACTGGAGTATCTCAAAAATCAGGACTTCGTGGACGGCGGGCGTATCGCCATGACCGGCTACTGCTTCGGCGGCGGTATCACATGGCAGGCGGCCACAGAGCTGGACGGGTTGAAAGCCGCGGCAGCTTTCTACGGGCCCGCGCCCGACCTGGGCAAAGTGCCCGACATCAAGGCCGCCGTTTTCGGGGTTTATGCCGAACTTGACCAGCGCATCACGGGCCCAATGCCTGCTCTCAAGGATGCGCTCGCAGCCACTGATGTGGTCCATCAGCTCACCGTCTACCCCGGCGTTGACCATGCCTTCCACAACGACACCGGCGACCGCTACAACGAAGCCCAGGCTACGGCGGCATGGAACGATACCCTCGCCTGGTTCGGCCTGCACCTCTAGTGCGCGGCATCCCGGCCATTTTTCGGGAGAACGCGGGCATTCCCGCTCATGACGCGAAGCGCTGGCGGTCAATGACGGCTCGCCCTACGCTGCCTGGAACCACTCGGTGGCGAGGAACTGGTACTGACCCCGCGTAGGCTTTTCCCATGCCCGACTACGAACGGTTTCGGATCCTGCTTGAGGAGGAACGGGAGCGGAAGGTGGCCCTCCTGCCGGCCCTCCGTGCGGACATCGCCTCCGCAAATTCAGCGCGCCAGGACTCCAACGTGGATGACGAACATGATCCGGAGGGCTCCACCATCGCCTTCGAGCTGTCCCAGGCGTCCGCCCTGCTGAAGCAGAGCAGTGTTGGGCTCGGCGAGGTGGAGGCGGCCCTGGCCAGGATCGCCGCCGGCACCTATGGGACCTGCGCCGTCTGCGGGGAAGCCATCGCCGAAGGCAGGCTGGAGGCACGGCCGTGGACCCCGTTCTGCATCCGGCACGCATCGGCAGGCCGCGGACAATGAGCAGCGGCGTGGACCACGTGACGGCTGCCGCCGCCTTCATTGACCGCACGCTGCAGAACGAGGGCGCCTGGTACCGTGCGGACGACGCCGAGGGCCGGCTGGGCGGGCAGCTGGCCTCCTACGGCTCCTCAGTGGGCGCTGTCCGGGGAACCATCCGCGACGCACTCCGCAAGTACAAGGACTTCGATCACGACGCCGTGGTACAGCTGGCATCCGCCCTGTGGGGTCAGCCCCGGCCAGGCTCCAAGGCAGTTTTCGAGCGCCGGCTTGCCGCCGTTGTGCTGCTGCAAACCAAGGTGTCTCTACTGCGCCATTCGGACCTGACACGGATTGAGGGTTTCCTGCGCTCTGCCGGCACGGGCGAACTGACGGAACCCCTGCAGGCCGACGTCGTGGCGCCCTTCCTGGCCCGGCTCGGCGGGCGCGACCGGCAGCGCGCAGATGTTGTCCTCGCCCGATGGCGGACGGACTCCGACAGCCGGCTGCGCAGCGCCGCCGCCTACCTCGCACAGCAACCTGCCCCCGAAGCCCCATCACAAGGAGATACCCATGAACGATCCCTATAACCTGGACCGATTTGTTGCCGCGCAGGACAGCGGCGGAACCTATGACCAGGCCCTTGCCGAGCTGCAGCTGGGCAGGAAATCCGGTCACTGGATGTGGTTTATCTTTCCGCAGATCGCCGGCCTGGGGCAGAGCGACATGTCGCGGCGGTACGCCATCAGCTCCCTTGCCGAAGCACGGGAGTACCTGGACCACCCGGTTCTGGGCCCGCGGCTGCTCGACTGCGCCCTGGCCGTCACCAACCACAAAGGCCGCCCGGCGGAGGACATCCTGGGCGGCGTCGACGCCCGGAAGCTGCAGTCGTCCATAACGCTGTTCCTCCGCGCAGCTCCCGGGGAAACCGTCTTCAAAACCGTCCTGGCCCAGTTCTTCGATGGACAGCCCGATGCCGCCACCGACGAGCTGCTGGCGGGCAAGGACGAACAGTAAGGGCCAACGCTTAAGAGCCGACGGCGGCGCCCTGCGCAATTGCGCAAGGTACCGCCGTCGGCCTCACATGCTGTAGCGCAACGCTACGGCGAGGGGCTGCCGCCGTTGACGTTCAGCGTTTCCCCGATGACGTAGCTGGACTCCGGCGATGCCAGGAAAACATACGCCGGAGCGAGCTCCGCCGGCTGTCCCGCCCGGCCCAGGGGAGTGGACTGGCCGAACTCCGGCAGTTCCTCCTTGGGCTGGCCGCTGCTGACCTGCAGCGGCGTCCAAATGGGTCCCGGCGCTACGGCGTTGACGCGGATGCCCTTCGGCGCGAGCTGCTGGGCCAGCCCCTTGGTGAAGTTGTTGATGCTGCCCTTTGTGGTGGCGTAGTCCAGCAGCGTGGGGGACGGGTTGTAGGCCTGGATGGACGTGGTGTTGATGTTGGTTGATCCTGCCGGCATGTGCGGGAGGGCAGCCTTGGTCAGCCAGAACATCGCGTACACATTGGTCTTCAGGGTGTGGTCGAACTGCTCGTCCGTGATGGCGGTCAGCTCCTCCTGCGCCACCTGCTTGCCGGCGTTGTTCACCAGGATGTCCACGCCGCCGAGCACGGCCACTGCGGTGTCAACCACTTCGCGGCAGACGTTGGGGTCCTTCAGGTCCCCGGGGACCTTGACGGCCTTGCGGCCGGCGGCCTCGATCAGTCCGGCGATGCGGGCTGCGTCCTCTTCCTCCTCCGGCAGGTAGGACAGGACGACGTCGGCCCCCTCGCGGGCGAAGGCGATGGCAGTGGCGGCCCCGATGCCGGAGTCCGCGCCCGTCACGATAGCCTTCCTGCCGTCCAGCCGGCCGGTCCCGCGGTAGGTGTTCTCGCCGAGGTCCGCTTTAGGCTCCAGCTCAGCGTCCAGGCCCGGCTCGGGCTGGTGCTGCTCCGGGGGAGAGATTTTTCCGTAGGCGGTCACGGGGTCGCGGAAGGTGTACTGGTCTGTCATGGTGGTCCTCCTGTTGGATAGGGGTGGAACACGGTAAAACTAAGCATGCTTACCGTTCCAAGCCTAGGCACTTCAGCCTGTCCCTGCCAACCCGCTTTTTCAGTACTGGTTCAGTCGGGTTTCAAGTCCAGGCGGACCTCCACCAGCCTGACATCCCTGACGGTTCCCGAGTCCACGACCGCTGTCATGTAGGTACACGCAGGCTGGCGGCGCCGGTCAGTGGGGGAGCCCGGGTTCAGCAGCCGCAGTCCTCCCGGGGAGGTGGTGTCCCATGGGATGTGGCTGTGCCCGAAGACCAGCACGTCGGCGTCCGGGTAAAGCGCCTCGCACCGCGCTTCCCGGCCCTTCGCCTGTCCGGTTTCGTGCACCATGGCGAAGCGGACACCCTCAAGTGTGGCGGTGGCCGTTTCCGGCAGCCGGGCGCGCAGGTCAGGACCGTCGTTATTGCCGTAGACGCCGATCAGGCGGCGGCTCCGGTGCTCAAGCTGGTTCAGCAGTTCCGCCGTCACCCAGTCGCCGGCGTGGAACACCACATCGGCGCTTTCGATGGCGGCCCACAGCTGCGCGGGCAATGCCCTGGCGCGCTTGGGCACGTGGGTGTCGGCGACCAGGAGAAGGTTCAGTGGCATGGGGAAATCCTGCCACGCCGGCCCGGTTGCGCCGGCAACTTTTTTGGCATTGTTCCTCATGGCGGGCAGTCGTAATCTGGGGCTGGAGGTGATAGCCATGGAGGCTGCACAGGGTGACAGGATTATCGTTCACGGAAGGAACGTCGGGTCTACTGACCGGCACGGCGTAATTCTCGAAGTGCGCGGGCAGGGCGGAACGCCGCCCTACCTGGTCCGCTTTGACGACGGCCACGAAACCATCATGTACCCCGGCGGTGATTTCGCCGTCGAACGCGGCAACGGTCACTAGCGCCCCACAGTAGGTGCGCCGCTTCCGGTCCACCTGTCAGACTGGGGCGATGGATCACTCGCTGGCTTCAACGCCCTCCTCGACTCCGCCTGTCCGTACCGGCCCGCGCGATCCCGGTGACGCCTGGGTGGACGGGGAACACGGCCGGTACTGGGGCAGGTTCGGCGCTGCCGGGGTGCTCGCCTACGACCCCTCCAAGGGTGTGCTCCTGCAGCACCGCGCCATCTGGAGCCATAACGGCGGAACCTGGGGACTGCCCGGCGGGGCGCTTCACGAGGGCGAAGACGCCGTTGCGGGCGCGTTGCGTGAAGCCTATGAGGAAGCCGCCGTGCCGCCGGAGAACGTCGACGTGCTCTTCACCTCGGTGCTGGACCTGGATTACTGGTCCTACACCACGGTGGTGGTACTGGTGACGGAGCCGTTTGATCCGGTCATTAGCGATCCGGAGAGCCTTGAACTGCTGTGGATTCCGCTGGCTGACGTGGAAAGCAAGGAGCTGCATCCCGGCTTCGCAGCCGCGTGGCCGGACCTGCGGGAGCGGCTCGTTTCCGGCGCTTAGCCCAGGACGCCCGTCAGTAGTCCGGGCCGTATTCGGCATGGACCAGGATGGGCAGGTGGTCCGAGTTGCCGCGCGGGAGGGTCTCCACGCTCGTGATGTCGAGCCCCAACGACGTGGCGAAGTCGAAGTGGCCCTTGAACACCTTGTAGCGGGTGTACGTGCGCCGGTTGCTCAGTGAGAGGGCATACCCCGAGTTCTTCATATGCACGTGCAGGTTCTTGGTGAAGAACGGGTAGTTGAAATCGCCCACCATCAGCGTCATGAGCCCCTTGCCCATGCTGAGGAGTTCGGCGTGGGCGGCGTGGATCTGCTTCCGCCGCAGCGAGTTGGAGGCGGTCAGGGGTGCGGCGTGGAAGGAACCGATCACCAGTTCGTGCTGGGTCTCGTTGTCCATCACGCGGGTTCCGATGAGCCGTTCGTGGGCCGGTGCCAGTACGCGGTCATGCATCGATTTCTTTAAGGCGAAGGACTGGGTGTCCAGGGCGGTGAACCGGCTGGTGCGGTAGTAGATGGCGAGCCCGAGCCGGTTTCCCTTGGTGGCGTCCGCGAGGTGCAGCGGGCCAAGGGTCTCCGGGAGGTCGCTGGAGTCCACCTCCTGGAGGCAGAGCGCATCAATATCGTGGTTCCGGGCCAGGGCAAGGAGTTCACCGCTTGCCTTGTGCTTGCGGAGGTTGTAGCTGATGACGCGCATGGAACACCTCTTCCGAGGGTTGCTGACAGGACCAGTTCCTGAGTCTACCCAGATGACAGCCCCCAGGCTCCAACATTTCGCCGCGTCGGATGGCGGCTCCTGGCGGCGGTCCCGGAGCAAAACGATAGAGTTATTGGCAATTCACTGACATCTCCTTCGAAGGGCACCCGTTGACTGCTGATCTGCCTGAACTGGCTGAGGGAAACTCCTATTACCAGGCCCTGGGTGATGGCCGCTTCCGCTCCACCATCCACGCCCAGGGCGCCTGGAACGTCCACGAGCAGCACATGGCGCCGGCCTCCGGGCTGATGGCGGACAGCCTTGAGCGGCACCAGCCGCGGACGGACATGCGGATGGCCCGGCTCAGCTTCGAGATCCTGGGCCTGATCCCCGGCGGCGAATTCCACATCGAGACCAGTACGCTGCGGCCGGGCAGGACCATCGAACTGCTGCAGGCCGAGCTGGTGGCAGGCGGCCGGACGGCGATCCGTGCCACCGCCTGGCGGCTGGTCACCAGTGATACCTCCGAGGTTGCCGCGGTGGAAGACACCGCCATTCCCGGGCCCGACGAATGCAAGCCCTACGACGGAGCATCAGTATGGCCGGGCGGCTACATCCGCTCCCTTGAGATGCGGGTAGCGGAAGGGCACCGGCCAGGGGCCGGAAAGGTATGGCTGCGCACTGACCATCCCCTCACCGACCGCGGTGACAGCGGCGACCTCGCGCGGCTGATGGGGCTGGTGGACACCGCCAACGGCGTCGCTGCGCGGGTACCTCCGGGCGCGGACAGCTACGCGTTCCCCAACCTGGACCTGCAGATCCACATGTACCGCCGCCCCGAAGGGGAATGGCTGGGGCTGGACAACGCAGTCTCCTTTGGCGGGGACGGAATCGGCCTCACTTCCACGGTGCTGCACGACCTCCAGGGCCCCTTCGGCCGGGCAGAGCAGATCCTGACCGTCCGTAAGACGTGACGGCTGCGCCGGCATGACTCCATGCGGGACGTCATTCCGGCCCCGGCCGGGTCAGCCCCGGCCTTGGAAGACAAGCCAGCCGGCGAGGGTGGACAGCCCGGTCAGTGCAGCGCCCCAGAGCATGTCCACCACAATCAGCTGCAACGGCCACACCTTGAGGGTTGCCGCGTTGGTCAGGTCATAGGTGGCGTAGGCGAAGGCGCCCAGCGCGGCACCGTAGCCCAATGCCGTAAGCCAGCCGCCGCCGTCGAGCGCGGGCCGGAGGGCAAAGAACACAATTCCGGCGATGTAAATGACGTAGAAGGCAACCGCGTACCCTAGGTTTGGCTTGTCCGCCAGCAGATCGCCGATGTGGCTCCGGTAGAACGGGTTCATCAGCTTGAGCCAGACGGCGTCAATCACTGCGAATGCGGCGGCAACAACAAGGAATTGCAAGATGACCATAGGGGAGCTTAGCAACATGCATCACGCCGGACCGGGACCCCGCACCCTAACAGTGGTGCGGCAGGAGGAGTCGCTCGGCGCCGCCCGTGACCTGGAATTTGGCCTGGAGCTCCTCGCCAAGGCAAGGACGGGGGATATCGGCCCCATGCTGCGGCTGTACCGCCCTGCCCCTACGGTGGCATTCGGGCAGCGGGACACCCGGCTGCCGGGCTTCGAAGCAGCGGCCCAGGCCTGCCGCGACAACGGTTTTGAGCCGCTGGTCCGCAGGGCGGGAGGGCGCGCTGCTGCCTACCACCAGGGAACCCTCGTGGTGGACCACATCGAACCGGACGCAGATGCCATTGCAGGATCGAAAAGCCGGTTCGGATACTTTGGTGAGCTGTTCGCTGAAGCGCTGCGCAGCCTTGGAGTGCACGCGGCCGTAGGGGAGATCCCGGGTGAGTACTGCCCCGGGGAATACAGTGTGCACGGCACGGACCGGTCAGCCGGCTCCCGGATCAAGCTGGTGGGCACTGCCCAGCGCGTGGTGGCAGGAGGCTGGCTCTTCAGCTCCGTCATCGTCGTGGAAAACTCCGCCCCCATCCGCAAGGTCCTCACCGACAGTTACGCAGCATTGGGGCTGGAGTGGGACCCCGCCACGGCCGGAGCCGTCAATGATCTTGTGCCGGGAGTCGACGTCGCCGCGGTGGAGGACGCGCTGCTGGCAACCTATGCGGGCCATGCCACCCTCACGAGCGCTGCCTTCAGCAGCCTGGGGGCATGACCGGCCGGGTATGGCAGGTACAAAAAACGGGACCAGCAGCGAAATGCTGGTCCCGTTTTGGTTAGTACACGCCTCCGACGGCGGATGGCTGGGCTGCCGGCCCTCTGGCCGGCTTCCCGGCTATGCTGCGAGGCGGTTCTTGACCTCGGCAGCGGAAGGGTTGGTAGCCGCGGTGCCGTCCGGGAACAGGACCGTGGGCACCGTGCGGTTTCCGCCGTTCAGCTGCTCCACCAGTTCTGCGGTACCGTCCACTTCCTCGATGTTGATCTCGGTGTAGCCGATGCCCTGCGCGTCCAGCTGCTTCTTCAGCCGGTTGCAGTAGCCGCACCAGGTGGTGGAAAACATGGTGATGGTGCCGGTTTCGGGGGTGAAGTCCACGGATTTCTCCTACGTGTCGCTTACGGGTTCATTCCTGACAACGGTAGCGTGCAGCCCGCTATTCCCGGCAACTGCGCCCGTGGCCGCCCCCGGATGACAGCTCCTGCCGCCGATGGCATGCTGGAGCCATGTGTGGACGCTATGTGATGGCACGTGCCGTGGGGGACCTCCTGGCTGAGTTCGACGCCGAGCTTGAGGAGGAGGTGGCCATCCCGCCGTCGTGGAATGTGGCGCCAACTGATGACGTTCCCATCGTCCTGGAGCGGCTGATCGATGAGGGCCCGGAGCGCAAGCAGGTGCGCCAGTTGCACGTGGCGCGGTGGGGACTGGTTCCCTCCTGGGCCAAGGACCCGGGTATTGGCTCGCGGATGATCAACGCCCGGAGCGAATCCGTGCTGGAGAAGCCTGCATTCCGCAAGGCCATCCAGTCACGCCGCTGCGCTGTGCCCGCAGACGGTTACTACGAATGGAAGCAGGGTCCCGGGAAAGGGAAGCAGCCCTACTACGTGCATCCGGGCGAGGGCCGCGGCCTTGTTTTTGCCGGGCTGTATGAGTGGTGGAAGGATCCTGCCTGGCCGGCGGGGGAGCCCGGCGGCTGGATGCTGTCCACGTCAATCCTGACTACGGACACTCCGCCGCCCGGCAGCGAATCAACTGTCTTCGGCAAGCTGACCGCGTTGCATGACCGTGTGCCGCTGCCGATGGACAAATCCACGATGAAGGCCTGGCTCGACCCGGAGGCCGACGACGCCGCAGGGTTGGTTGACCTGGTGCGCTCGCGGGTCAAGGACGTGGCTTCGGACTGGCACGTGGATTCAGTGGGGAAGGACGTGGGCAACGTCCGCAACAACGGCCCTGAACTGATCCGCCCTGTGGAAGCCCTGTTCTAGGCGATACCCAAAGCAGCCCGGACCGCCGGGCCGGTGGGCTAAACAGTGACTGTTCCGGCGTCGTCCACCGTCCACGTGGGGTTGTACGCCACTTCCCAGCGGAAGCCGTCCGGGTCTGCGAAGTAGCCGCTGTAGCCGCCCCACGCCTGGGTGATGGGCTCGGCGATGATGTCCGCTCCCGCTGCGGCAGCTTCTGCCATGACCCGGTCAACGTCTTCTGTGCTGGGGAGGTTGTGGCTGAGCGTGATGCAGGGGACGGGGCCCGGCGCGCTGACGCCGGCGTCAGCCTGCATCTGGCGGACGTCCCACAGGGACAGCACCAGGCCGTGGTTCACCTGGATGAACACCACGTCTCCCGGAAACTCGCGCTGGACGGGCCAGCCAAGGCCGTCCACATAGAAGGAGCGGGACGCCGGGACGCTGCGGACGCCCAATGAAATGAAGTCGACTCTGGGTTGCATGGTTCGATACTGTCAGAGGATGGCAACAATTCAAGGGAACGATAGAGACGCCCTGGCCGACAAGGAACAGCTCGCTGCCGTCCGGGTTGCCGTTGACGAGGTGGATGACCAGATTGTCACCCTCATAGCACGCCGGGAGCGGCTGATCCGGATCGCCGGAACCCTCAAGGGCGACGACGCCGAGGTCCGCGCTCCCGGCCGCGTGGAGCGGGTCATCGAGCACGTCCGCTCCGCCGCTGAGAAGAAGGCCATCGATCCGGACATCGTGGAGTCCACCTACCGGGCGATGATCTCAGGGTTTATCGAACTCGAACTCCGGGTCCACAAAGAGAACAGCTGAGCGGTTTCTGCCCAGCTGTTACAGGTTTTCCTCCACCGGAACTCCGGACTGGAATTCCCGGCCGTCCGCTTCGCTGAAGCCGGTCATCACGTGCCCTTTGCCGAGTCCGTTGATTGCTGCGAGCGGGAAGTGGCCGGTGATGGTGTTGCCGGAATGGGTCACGCCTGAAAGATCGTAATTTTCTTCCGTGCTCTGTTCGTGGTTGAACGAGAAGAAGGCGATCGCTTCCCCGTTCATGAATTCAATGCCCAGCCGCCGCTGCGAGGAGTAGTCCGGGGTGGCAGCCACAAGCCCCACCACGTAGGCACCGGAACCGGGAATGTTGCCGTCGATGTCGAAGGTGGCCACGAGTGTGGAGTCCTGGGCTTTGATGCTGACCTGCTTGAGGAGTGCGTCATGGGTGCTCATGGACCAATCCTGCTCCCTGCCGATCTGTCCGTCCACCCCCGCCTAGGATTTGTCCCGCCGCTGGCTTAGACTGGAAGTATTCGAACACATATTCGAATACTTCATAGTTTCTTTGTCCTGTCAGGAGGTGCCCATGGCGATGTTCAGCGAATCCGTGGATGTTGCATGCAACCCTGACGGCCAGCCCGTGAGCCTTCAATGGGCAGGACGGTCCTATTCCGTCTGCGCTGACCCGGTGCGCTGGTACGAACGCCGGCAGTGGTGGGCGGAAGAAAGCCGTGCCCCGCTGGGGAGCGGGCCCGGGCTTGTTGACCACGAAATCTGGCGGGTTCAGGTGCTCCCGTCCGCTGCAGGTTCCGGCACGGCCAAGGAACAGGACGAGGCACTCACCCTTGACCTCACCCGCCATATCCGCAGCGGCCGCTGGCGGCTCCTGCGCATCCACGACGCCCTGCGCCCACGAACAGCATGAGCTTCACCCATCTCCACGTCTCCACCGCATTCAGTGCCCACTATGGCGTTTCCTGGCCTGAAGAACTGGCGCAGGCTGCTGCTGCCGACGGCGCAACCGCGCTCGCCTGCACTGACCGCGACGGCCTGTACGGAACCATCAAGCACCTCAAGGCGTGCATGGCCGCAGGTATTGATCCCATCGTTGGGGTGGACCTGGCGGTGTATGACGACGACGGCGATCACCGCACCCAGCTGGCCGGCCGCGTGGTGGTGCTCGCCCGCGGCAACAACAACGGGGCTGGGTACCGTGCTTTGTGCCGGCTGGTGTCAGATGCCCATGCCCGCACCTCGGGAAAGTCCGGGGGAACCATTCCGGTGGCAGTGACCAGGGCAGAGCTTGCCTCCCGCACCCTGGACCCCCAGACCCTCAAACCAGTGCTGATGGTGCTCCTTGGGCCGGACTCCGACGTCGGGCGTGCCATGGGCGGCCGCCGGTACCTGCGCCCGCGGACCCTCTTCAAGCAATGGCTCGAGGCCATGCCCAGCGGAACAGTGGTGGCCGAGATCGTTTCCCAGCTCAGCGCACCGGGGGCGCCCCTGAGCACCTCACATGCCGTCCGGATGCTCAAGCTCGCGGCGGAGCACAACGTTCCGGCAATCCTCAGCAACGCAGTCAGGTACTGCGCGGAGGATGGAGCCGCCACCGCTGACGTTTTGGATTCAGCACGGACCCTGAAATCGCTGCCGGAACTGGCCCAGGAACCACTGCTGCAGCCCAACGGCCAGGGCTGGCTGAAATCCGCCGCCCAAATGCTGCAACTGGGCAAGGAAATCATCGCCGCAGCGGGTTACGGTGCCCAGGACCTTAAACAGATCATGGCGCAGACCGAGGCGCTCGCCGATCTCTGCAGGATAGACCCCGAAACCGACATGGGCTGGAAGCAGCCAGTGGTGCCGGAGGCTTCTGTCATCGGGATCAGCCAGGACCCGCACGTTGAACTGGTGCAGCGCTGCGAGGCGGGAATCGGGCGGCGGTTCCCGGGAATCCAGGGCAGCCGGGAAAAAGAAATGCGGAAACGCCTTGACCATGAACTGGGGATCATCCGGAACCTGGGTTTCTCCTCCTACTTCCTCACCGTCGCCGAAGTTTCACGCATGATCCAGGACATGGGGGTACGGGCAGCGGCCCGCGGGTCGGGAGCTTCCAGCCTGGTGAACTACCTGATCGATGTCAGCCAGGTAAACCCTCTGCAGCATGACCTGATCTTCGAGCGCTTCCTGTCCCGGGACCGCGCCACCCTGCCGGACATCGATATCGACGTCGAAAGCGCCGAACGGCACAACGTCTACCGCAAGATCTTCGAGCGCTTCGGCGCGGAGCGGGTCACGCTGATGAGCATGCAGAACGGCTACCGGGCAAGAGGTGCAGTGCGGGATGCCGGCATGGCATTGGGCATGGATGACGGCGACGTGGGGGACATCGCCAAACAGCTGTGGCGGTTTTCCGCCCGGAAGTTCCGCGAGGCGCTGCAGGAAAAGCCGGAACTGAGGGAGTTTGCTGGCCGGGTGGAGCAGCGGGACACCCACGGTAACCAGCAGCTGGACCTGCTGGTGGACCTGACGGAACGCCTTGACCGGCTGCCGCGGCATATTTCAATGCATCCCTGTGGTGTGATCCTGGGGGACGCAACCCTGCTGGACAGGACCCCCGTCCAGCCCAGCGGCCTGGGGCTGCCCATGAGCCAGTTCGACAAACACGATATGGACCCAATGGGCATGCTCAAGCTCGATGTCCTCGGCGTCAGGATGCAAAGCGCCATGGCGTTCGCAGTCCGGGAAATCATCCGGATCCATCCCTCAAAACAGGAAGTGGTGGCTGCCGGGGCCCATCCTGCCGGGCAGGCCGGATCCGGCCCGGATTACATTGCAGAAAACGGACACATAGACCTCAACGCCATACCCCTGGATGATGAAACCACCTTTGAACTCATCAGGAGCACGCACACCCTGGGCTGCTTCCAGATTGAGTCTCCCGGGCAGCGCGAGCTGATCGGCAAAATGGCGCCGCGGGAGTTCAATGACCTCATCATCGACATTTCGCTTTTCCGCCCCGGGCCCATGAAATCGGACATGGTCCGGCCCTTCCTGGAACACCGCCACGGTTTCGCCCCCGAGGTGTACCCCCACCCTGACCTGAAACCCGTGCTGGCCGAAACCCATGGGGTGACTGTTTTCCATGAGCAGATTCTGAAAACGTTCAACGTGATGACCGGGTGCGGCCTGGCCCGGGCGGACGAATTTCGGCGTGCACTGGGCAATGAAGTGCTGGAGTTGGGTGTTGAGGAGTTCTTCCGCAGGGAAGCCCGGAAGAAAGGCTATTCGCCGGAGGTAGTGGACAACGTCTGGGGGACCCTGAAGGCCTTTGGCAGCTTCGGCTTCTGCAAAGCCCACGGGGCGGCTTTCGCTGTCCCCACCTACCAGTCGGCCTGGCTGAAGGCGCACCATCCCGAAGCCTTCCTCGCCGGACTTTGGGAACATGATCCCGGCATGTATCCCAAAAGATTGCTGGTGGCCGAAGCCAGGAGGCTGGGCATTCCCATCCTTCCCCTGGATATCAACTGTAGTAAGGGGGAGTACCGGGTGGAGCGGGTCCGGCAGGGGCCCAATGCGGGAAAACTGGGAATCAGGCTGAGCCTCAACGGTATCTACGGGCTGTCCGCCACAGAATTGAAAAGGATTGTGGCAGGCCAGCCTTATGACTCCCTCGCGGACCTCCGCGCGCGCTCGCGGCTTAGCAAGCCCAGTATTAAACGCCTGGCCCAGTTGGGGGCCTTTGATTCCCTGCACCGCGAGGCGGGCGGGGTGGCGAACCGGGCAGACCTGGTCCAGCACCTGCAGCAGCTTCAGAACTCAGGCAGTGGGAGGAAAGGGGTCGAGGTCCTCGAGGGGCAGCTGTCCCTGCCCCTGGGCGATGTGGAATTGCGCAACGTCAAGCCCGGCCTCCCTGAACCTACCCTGATTGAAAACGTACGGGCAGAACTGGATTTGATGGCCGTGGACGTCAGCAGCCACCTGATGGACAGCCACCGGCCCATGCTGGACAGGCTGGGGGTGACGACGGCAGACAATCTCCTGGGCTTGCGTAATGGAACTGAAGTACTGGTGGCCGGAGTGCGGGTAGCCACCCAGACGCCTCCCATGCGCGGCGGCAGGAGGGTGGTGTTCATCAGCATTGACGACGGCACCGGCTGCATTGATTCTGTCTTCTTCCACGAAGCCCAGGAAAACGCCGGCCTGCTCCTGTTCGGGACCCGGCTGCTGCTGATCCGCGGCACCACCCGGAGGACAGGCCCGCGGGGAATTAGCCTGAGCGCAAGCATGGCCTGGGACCTCAGCCGCACCGAAACCCTGCCATTTCCACCTTCGGACACCTGGGTCCCGGACGGACCGCACCCCCTTGACGGAATCAGCCGGAGCCTGGCCATCACGGGATTCAACGGCTGAGCCTGCCGTGCGCCGCGTTGGTCGGCCCTTTGCTGAACCGATAGCATTGACGATGGCTGGCTGTGGTCCCCGTACGCCACAAGCTATGAAGCCTTAAACTTTGAATAGGAGACACCCGTGTCAGATGCCCAGCAGATCACCCTTCTCGTCGATGGCGAAGAGACCAAGGTGACTACCGGGACAACCGGTGCGGAACTCTTCTTTGAGCGCCGTGATGTTGTTGTTGCCCGCGTCAATGGCGAACTGAAGGACCTGGACCAGGAACTTCCGGAAGGCGCCGACGTCGAAGGCGTCACCATTGATTCCCCCGACGGGCTGAACGTACTCCGCCACTCCACCGCCCACGTGATGGCCCAGGCAGTCCAGCAACTGCGCCCCGACGCCAAGCTGGGCATCGGCCCTTACATCACCGACGGTTTCTACTTCGACTTTGATGTGGCCGAGCCCTTCACCCCCGAGGACCTCAAAACCCTCGAAAAGATGATGCTCAAGATCGTCAACCAGAACCAGAAGTTCGTCCGGCGTGTGGTCTCGGAGGACGAGGCCCGCGAAGCCATGAAGCACGAGCCCTACAAGCTCGAACTCCTGGGCAAGAAAAACGAAGCCGCCGAAGCCGGTGAAGGCGTCAACGTCGAGGTGGGCGCCGGCGACATCACCATCTACGACAACGTTGAGCGCAAGGAAGGCGCCACCGTCTGGTGCGATCTCTGCCGCGGCCCGCACCTGCCCAACACCAAGATGATTTCCAACGCCTTCGCCCTCACCCGCTCATCCTCCGCCTACTGGCTGGGAAACCAGAAGAACCAGCAGCTGCAGCGGATCTACGGCACGGCCTGGCCCACCAAGGACGCACTGAAGGCCTACCAGGAGCGCATCGCCGAGGCCGAACGCCGCGACCACCGTAAGCTCGGCTCTGAACTGGACCTGTTCTCCTTCCCGGACGAGCTCGGTTCCGGCCTGCCGGTGTTCCACCCAAGGGCGGCATCATCCGCAAGGAGATGGAGGACTACTCGCGGCAGCGCCACGTTGAAGCCAGCTACGAGTTCGTCTACACGCCGCACATCACCAAGGGCCACCTGTACGAGGTTTCCGGCCACCTGGACTGGTACAAGGACGGCATGTTCCCGGCAATGCAGGTTGACGCCGAACTCAATGAGGACGGCTCCATCCGCAAGCCGGCCCAGGACTACTACCTGAAGCCGATGAACTGCCCCATGCACAACCTCATCTTCCGTTCCCGCGGACGGTCCTACCGTGAGCTGCCCCTGCGCCTGTTCGAATTCGGCTCGGTTTACCGGTACGAGAAGTCCGGCGTGGTGCACGGCCTCACCCGCGTGCGCGGAATGACACAGGACGACGCCCACATTTACTGCACCCGTGAGCAGATGAAGGACGAACTGACCAAGACCTTGACCTTCGTCCTGGACCTGCTCAAGGACTACGGGCTCAACGACTTCTACCTGGAACTGTCCACCAAAGACCCGGAAAAGTACGTCGGTGACGACGCCACCTGGGAGGAAGCCACCCGGACCCTCGCCGAAGTGGCACAGGAATCAGGTCTTGAACTCGTACCGGATCCAGGTGGGGCTGCCTTCTACGGCCCCAAGATCTCCGTCCAGGCGAAGGACGCGCTGGGCCGCACCTGGCAGATGTCCACCATCCAGCTGGACTTCAACCTGCCCGAACGGTTCGAACTCGAGTTCCAGGCCGCCGACGGCAGCCGCCAGCGTCCCGTTATGATCCACCGTGCGCTTTTCGGGTCGGTGGAGCGGTTCATGGGCGTTCTGACCGAGCACTACGCCGGCGCCTTCCCGGCGTGGCTCGCCCCGGTCCAGGTGGTGGGCATCCCGGTGGCGGAGACGTTCAACGAGTACATGTTCGACGTCGTTGACCAGCTGAAAGCGGCCGGCATCCGGGCCGAGGTGGATACGTCGTCGGACAGGTTCCCGAAGAAGATCCGCACCGCCAGTAAGGACAAGATCCCGTTTGTGCTGATCGCCGGCGGCGATGACGCCGAGGCAGGGGCAGTGTCGTTCCGGTTCCGTGACGGCAGCCAGGACAACGGCGTGCCCGTGGCAGAGGCAGTCAAGCGGATCACGGAAGCCGTCCGTAACCGGACCAGCTAGCGGAAACGGAACAGCACCGTGCAGGAGAACACAGGCGCAGGATATCCAGGGGATACCGGCGTTACCGACGACTTTGACCTCGCCGGTGTCCCGGACGCCTTCCAGCGCCTGTGGACTCCGCACCGCATGGCGTACATCAAGGGGGGCCAGCACCAGTTCAAGAACGAAAACGACTGCCCTTTCTGTGTCGGACCGGCACGGACCGATGAGGATGCGCTGATCGTCTACCGGGGAAAGACCTGCTACGTGGTGCTGAACCTGTTTCCGTACAACCCGGGGCATCTCCTGGTCTGTCCCTACCGCCATATTCCCGACTACACGGACCTCACCGTCGAGGAGACAGCGGAGTTCGCCGAGCTGACCCAGACCGCCATGCGGGTGCTGCGGAAAGTAGCGAACCCGGGCGGATTCAACCTGGGGATGAACCAGGGCGTGGTGGGCGGAGCGGGCATTGCCGCGCACCTGCACCAGCACATTGTTCCGCGCTGGGGTGGTGACGGGAATTTCTTCCCCATCATCGCCCAGACCAAGGCGATCACGCAGACCCTTGACGAGGTCCGCCAGCAGGTCGCCGACGCCTGGCCCGGGGAGACGGATGCTGAATAAGCACGCCCGCAGGTTCTTCACCGCGCTGTTCACCCCGCTCGCCCGCTGGCTCCTTCGAATCGGCGTCTCTCCGGATGCCGTGACCATCATCGGTACCGCCGGTGTGGTGGTGGGAGCCCTCGTCTTCTACCCGCTGGGCCAGCTCTGGTGGGGAACACTGTTCATCACCGCGTTCATCTTCTCCGACGTCCTGGACGGCATCATGGCCAGGATGCAGGCGGTGGGCAGCCGTTGGGGCAACTTCCTCGACTCCACCCTGGACCGGATTGCAGACGGCGCCCTTTTCGCAGGCCTGGCCGTCTGGTTCTTCACTGGCGGCGCGAATGTTCCGATTGCCATGGCCGCTACCGTCTGCCTTGTCCTTGGCATGGTGGTCTCCTACGCCAGGGCAAAGGCGGAGTCGCTGGGGTTCACGGCCAACATCGGCATAGCAGAACGCGCGGAACGCCTCGTCTCCGTGCTGGTGGTGACGGGATTTACCGGCCTCGGGCTGCCGCACGTGGTGCTGCTGGTGACACTCATCCTGCTCGCCCTCGCCAGCCTCATCACCGTGGTCCAGCGCATGGTGTCCGTACGCCGCCAGGCACTCGCTGAACCATCGCCCGCCGATTAACACGAATTAAGCCGGCCGGGCGCGGTGAGACTAGTATTAGGACTGCCCGATCAATGGATCCGGCAACCCGGTGTGTGTACATATGGCATCTCCGTGCCGCCCTGCACGCCCGGCGAAGGTCATCTATCTACCCATAGGGGTTTTTGTGTCTACACCTGATGTAAGCAGCGAAGCCGGTTCGTCCGCGAACAGCGTCACGGGCAGCAGCCGTGTGAAGCGGGGCATGGCTGAGATGCTCAAGGGCGGCGTCATCATGGACGTCGTCAACGTCGAACAGGCCCGCATCGCCGAAGACGCCGGTGCCGTTGCTGTGATGGCGCTGGAACGCGTTCCGGCCG
>JBKJVX010000231.1:0-2705 GCA_046717065.1 Arthrobacter sp.
CGATTACGTTCCGACCCCCGTCCACATTCTCTTCGCCCAACACTATTCCGCCATCGCCGCCGCCGGGCCGATTCTGGGTCCCACCTGGGCGCTCCTGTACGGGGTGCTCCCGGCCTGGGCCTGGATCATCGCGGGCGGCATCTTCATCGGGGCGGTCCACGATTTCTCCGTTCTCTTCGTATCGATGCGCGAGGAGGGAAAATCGATCGCGGAGATAGCCCGGAAGACTCTCGGCGGCGAGGCCTACGCGCTCTTCGTGTTGTTTCTGGTCTTCAATCTCGTCATCGTGAATTCCACTTTCCTGAATCTCACGGCCGTGGCGCTGACCTCGATGCGCCCCCCGGCCGATCTGGGACTCGGGGACGGGCAGACCATCTTTCACACGGTGATGAGGAACGGCCGCGAGGTGGCGGTCGTGGGCGGGATCGCGTCGATGTCGGCCATCGCCCTCACGGTAATGGCGCCGATCCTCGGCTGGCTGCTCATAAGAAAGAAGCTCCGGATGAGGATCGCCTATCCGCTCGCCACGCTTCTCTGCGTCTTCTCGGTCTGGATCGGTTTTCTCTATCCGGTCACTTTGTCGGCCGAGACCTGGATGATCTTACTCTCGGTTTACCTCCTCGCGGCCGCGGCGGTGCCGGTCTGGCTCATTCTCCAGCCGCGCGAGTTCGTTTCGGTGCAGTTTCTGTACCTCGGCATCGTCCTGATTTTCGCCGCCGTCGTGGCCGCGGGTCTGAAGGGTGTGCCGATGCAGGCGCCGCCCCTGAACGTGGCCGGCGGGCTCAAGTCGCTCGGCGATCTCTGGCCCATGCTGTTCATCACGATTGCCTGCGGGGCGATTTCGGGATTCCACGGGCTCGTGGCGAGCGGCACGACGAGCAAGATGATCGCGAAGGAGTCCGACGCCCGGAAGGTCGGTTATCTCGCCATGATCGGCGAATCGGTCCTGGCGCTCGCGGTGACGCTCGCGGTGGCCACGGGCGTGTCGTATGCCGCCTACCAGTCGGTGCTCATCCGTCCGGCCGACGCCGGCGCCGACTGGAAGCCCAACCCGGTCCTGGCATTCGGGCTCGGGGTGGCCGGGATCTGCGAGCAGGGCCTCGGGATTCCGCAGTGGCTCGGCATCGTCTTCGGACTGCTCATGGTCGAAGGTTTCGTCCTCGACACGCTGGACGTGTCGATCCGGCTGAACCGCTACCTTCTCGAGGAGGTCTGGTCGATACTCTTCCGCCGCGTGCCGCGTTGGCTCGGAAACTTCTGGTTCAACGCCGGCCTGTCGGTGCTCTTCATGATCGGCCTCGCCATCAACTCCACCGCGGAGAGGCTTTGGCCGATCTTCGGCTCGGGCAACCAGCTCCTGGCGGCGCTCTCCCTACTCGCCGTTTCCCTCTGGCTCTACCGCGCCGGGAAACCGGTCTGGTTCACGCTGATCCCCGGAGTGCTCGTCGGGGTCACGACCCTCGTGTCGCTGACCCAGCTCCTTTTCCGCCGTTACCTCCCGGCGGGAAATCACCTACTATTGGTGGTGGCCGTGGCTCTTCTGATCCTGTCACTCGGGGTGATACTTCTCATGCTCCGTAGCTTCGGCCGGGCCCGCCGCGAGCGAAGGACGGCTCCGGCGGCGCCCGCATGATGTGGAGGAACGCGTTAACGAGAAACGGAAATCACTGTCGGAAGCCGAGATCAAGGAACGGCTTCCGAAGATTCAGGGCTGGAGTGCCGGCGGCGGCAAGCTGCACCGCGAGTACAAATTCCGAGACTTCATCGAGGCGTGGGGTTTCATGACGTCGGCGGCGCTCGTGATCCAGGCCATGGACCATCACCCGGAATGGTCGAACGTGTACGACAAGGTCGTCATCGACCTCGTAACGCACGATGCCGGCGGCATCACTTCCATGGACGTCGATCTGGCCGGAAAGCTCGAGGAACTCGCCGGCCGGCTCATCGCGAAGTAATCTTCCGGGCAGGAGCCCGGCTTTCCCCAATGCATGGAGGTCAACGTGGTCCAGGCGAAGCGCCCGCGGTTGTTCACGATGGTGTCCGGTTCAGCCCTGGTTCTGTTCCTTTCGGTCGTGAGCGCCCGTACGGCGTCCACCGATACGATGCGACCTCTCGCGAACATTCCGTTCGAGGAGGTCACCTCGCCGGCCGGCGCAGCGAGCAATGTGCCGAACCTCACGGTCGGAAACGGAACCGTGTACCTGTCCTGGATCGAGGCGCCGGCCGGTGGCGTTCCGGCGCTGAAGTTTTCCACCTGGAAGGACAGCGCCTGGACGGCTCCCCGCACCGTGGTCTCGGACCCCGCCCTTTTTGTGAACTGGGCCGATTTTCCGTCCTTCCTGACCCTGGGAGACGGCACGCTGGTAACCGCCTGGCTCAAGAAGAGCGGCTCGGACACGTACGCCTACGACGTCTGGGTCAGCACCTCGAAGGACAACGGGGCCACCTGGGCCGCGCCGCTCCGCCCGCACAACGACAATACGAAGACGGAGCACGGCTTCGTATCTCTCATGACCGATCCCGTTGAAGGGTTCTGGACCGTCTGGCTCGACGGGCGGAATTACTCGGGCAAGCAGCACGAGGGGACGCACGAGGTGAAGGGGAAGAAGACCGAGAGCCCGGAAACCCAGCTCCGTGCCTCTCTCTGGCGCAACGGTTCCTTTGGCGAGGAGGTTCTCCTCGACGGCCGTGTCTGCGACTGCTGC
>JBKJVX010000232.1:0-4587 GCA_046717065.1 Arthrobacter sp.
TGATCGCCGAGAAAGCTTCGGTCACCGCCCAAAAGCGCACCGACATCGGCTTCGTCTTCCAACACTTCAACCTGTTCCTCAACAAGACGGCCCTGGGCAACGTCATGGCGCCGTTGCGGGATGTGAAAAAGCTCTCCGCCTCCGAGGCCCGGAATAAAGCCGTCCCCAACCTCGAGATGGTGGGACTGGGCGACAAGATGGAGAACTACCCCAGCAAGCTCTCCGGCGGCCAAAAGCAACGCGTTGCGATCGCCCGTGCCCTCGCCATGGAACCCAGCGTCATGCTCTTCGACGAACCCACTTCAGCACTGGACCCGGAACTGGTGGGCGAGGTCCTCTCCGTCATCAAGAAAATCGCCCAGCAGGGAACCACCATGGTCATCGTCACCCACGAAATGCAGTTCGCCCGGGAAATTGCCGACCGGATTGTTGTCATGGACCAGGGGATCATCGTCGAGGAGGGCCCACCAAGCCGGATCTTCACTACCCCGCAGCACCCGAAGACCCGGGCACTGCTAAGCCGTTCAGGAATCCTGCCGGCCTAGAGGTGCCGGAGGTCATCCGCCTGCTGCTGGCCGCCGGAAGAGGAAGGTCCGCCGGCAGCGGCGGGAACAAGCGCGCACACCATCGCGTTGGGATACCTACGAGCGGCATTCCCATGCGGCGGCACCCAACAGAATGGAACCACATGGTCAGGGCTATCTGGAACGGAAAAGTCATCGCCGAATCCACGGACACCGTGGTGGTGGAGGGCAACCATTACTTCCCGCGCGACGCAGTAAATGCGGGCTACCTCAGGGACAGTGACCTTTATTCGGTCTGCCCCTGGAAGGGCAAAGCCAGCTACCACTCGCTGGAAGTGGACGGAAAGCTGAACGTGGACGCGGCCTGGTACTACCCGGAGCCCAAGGCACGCGCCAAGCAGATCGAGGATCGCATCGCGTTTTGGCGCGGCGTGACCATCGAGGCGTAGCAGCGGAAAGCAACGGGCGACGGCGGGACTTCCCGCCGCCGCCCGTTGCTTTTGCCAGGGCCCACCATTGCGCCCTGTACAGCGCTCCGGCTACGCGGCCAGCGGCATGTCGAACAGTTGCTCGGCGAGCCGGATGAGGTGGCGCGGAGCGTCGGACTCTTCGATGGGGTTTGTGTGGCCAAAGAACATGGCGGTTCCGTGGATTGTTTGGTTGAGATCGATGCCTGCTTCACGGATGAGGACTTCGGCGCGGACGTTCTCGGTGTATCTGATGCCCTCGCTATCCAGGTAGACATGCCAGTCTGTGCCGGCGATGCGCCCTACCTCCCCTGCGGCCACCCGCTGAAGTGCTGTCATGTCCAGCTCCACAGGCCTGATGTGGACCGGATGGACGAGGCGGGCAGGGACCACTAAGGCATTGACGGAAGTGTTCATCGCGGTGTCCTTTAGCTGAAAAAAGGTTTACGCGCCGCAGGCGGGATGGCGCGGGCAGCCGACTGGGCTAGGAGTCCCCTTTCGGCTGCCCGCTGGCATGTTTAGCGCTGGTTTTTGCGCGGCTTTACGAAGTTAATTTCGCTGGTTTCGTTTTTAGCTCTTTTGTCGGCTCTTTTTTCGAGGATCGACTTGCCGGCTTTTTTAGCGGCGCCGCTTTTCGGGGATTTTCCGGACATCGGAATCACGCCTTTCTATGCTTTGCGTTACCCGATACCATACCTACTTTTATTTTTTATGCCAGTCCTCGAAAAACCCGGTCCAGCGGCGATTTGGCAGCCTCAGCGCTGTTCAAGCAGTGTGACCAGTACCGTTAGCTCCTTTTCGACTTCATGACAGAAGAATTTCCATCGGTCTTTTTCTGTCAACGACCGCAAGGAAAGCTGGAAAGCGGCAGATTCGTGTCGCGGCTTTATGCTGCAGCCAGAAGAAATGCGTTTTTTCGGCTCCCTGAGGGCGTTGGCCCTATGGCCGAACTTCCGTTGTTGATAGAGACTGGGTTGTGACAGTCCGACCGTTAGGAACCCCAAACCATGGCCAATATATACATTCCCTACGGAACCATTGAAGGTCAGACGGCCAAGATCGCCGAGTTCATCTCGGACGTGGTGCACGCACAAGGCCACAAGGCGCAAACGGCGGATATCAAGCAGGCCGGTGACGACATACCGGACTGGTTTGACTCAGTGATCGTCGGGGCTTCGGTTCATCTGGGAAAGCACGAGGACTACGTCCGGGCCTTCGTACAGAAGAACAAAACCACCCTGGAAAGCCTGCCGTCCGCCCTCTTCTCCGTCAGCATGGCCGCGCACAGCGACATCGTGGAAGCGGAAAATTACGTGGGGAAGTTCGAGGAAGAGACGGGCTGGCGGCCTACCCAGGTGGGACTCTTCAGTGGGGCCATCCTCTACACGCACTACGGGTTCATCAAGCGCCTGGTCATGAAGAAAATTGCCCGCGACAAGGGCTCCCCGGACACGGATACGTCGCGGGACTACGTGTACACCGAGTGGGATGGCGTCGCGCGGTTCACTGAGGACTTCCTGGCAAGGGCTAAGTAGAACCTAGCCTTGGGCCCCGGCGACGACAGTTCCCGCAGGATCACAAGGTCGCCGCTTCTTCCTCCGCCAGCCTGATCATGCGAAGCTCATCCTCCACCGCGCGGGACGGCCAATAGTCCTTGGACAGCTCACTTGAACGGATCCTGTCTGCCTCCGGGAAGAGCTTCCCGAGCAGTCCGGACGCCTGAAGCAGGGCGATCAGCACAATGGTCCTGGGATCGGACGCCTTGGAAACGGGCTTGGCGCCGGGCGGGTTGGCACCAGGCTCCGCGGACGCGGCCCCGGCATCGCTCGTCCCGCCGTCGGCCGTTCCCGCATCCGTGGTCCCCGCACCAGGTGCCCCGTCCCCGGTTGGCGTGGTATCCGGCACTTCGAGGTTGGACGGTGCGCCGCTGAGCGCGGCCTCGATCCTCTTCAGCAGCGCCGCTTCCGGAGCATGGTCCTTCTCCGGGTACCGCACGGCCCGGAACCGGCCCAGGTGCTTTTCACCTACGTGTTCCACGATGCCGAGTGACACCAGCCCGTCGTAGACTCGCAGCACTTCGGCGCGGCTTTCCAGCACCGAGACCCACCACTTGGGAGTGTGGGGCCGGGATTTGCTGCGGATGAGTTCCAGCTCGTGCTGGTAGTCCGTTACCGGGACGGTGCCCGTGGCCTTGACGTGTTTCCCCTGCAGCTCGATTGCGCCGAGCAGGTCCAGCTCGGCCAATATTGCCCCTGCCACCGTTGTCCTGAGTGCGAACAGCGGCACTTCAGGTTTGCCGTTCTGGTCATTTGTGGCCAAAAGCAGGAAAGCTTGGGGAAGGCTCAGCTCCACAGATTGAGGTGTTTCAGCATCCATAGCATCATGGTGGACCGGTTGGGCAGCCACCACAATGGGGACTTGCAGGCGGGGGCCTAACCTTCAGCGCTTGGCTGCCACGCCGGCCGATGACAGTACCTCCAAAACGACAGCGCGCAGGCCGGGGAAGCCCGGTTAGCCTACCCGGGCAGGACCACCGTCGTCTCAATTTCGATAAGCAAGCCGTCCATTGCGAGGCCTGTGACGCCCACGATCGTCTGGGCGGGATGTTCTGAAGACCCCTGAACTTCCTCGATGGCCGCGGTGATTGCTTCGTACTGCGTGGGCTGCAGGGTGTAGATAGTTCGTCGATAGACGTCCTCCCACGAAGCCCCGATGTTGTCCAGGGCTGTCTTGATGTTGCGCATGGCGGCCTTGGTCTGCTCACCAAGGTCGTCGCCGCCGACGATGGCGAAGTTGGCATCAAGCGCGACCTGGCCCGAAAGAAACGCGAGTCCTGCAGCAGGAGCGGTGACAACGTGCGTGAATCCGGGCGCCGCATGAAGCTCTTTCGGGTTCAATAATTTTCGGTCTGACATTGGAAACCCTTCTTTCCATCTGGGGAGTGCGGATCCCGGCGGTCTCCAGCAGGGTACGCCGGTTCGGGAAAACGGAACCATTGTTCATGTCGAATCCTTGCTCAGGCGGTGGGCGTTGCAGTAGGCCCCAGCCTTCCCGACAGCCTTAATACTGGACCCCGCGCTGCAGGCAGGCAATGGAAACTGCGGAAGTTGGGCAGGCCTGGGTGCCACGCGGATCAGGGGGCATAAGCTGATACCACCAGTTCCCTTCCAGCACCCGGGAGGTCATCGTGGACGCGGAAACCGCTGATGTGGTGGGTCATGATGTCACCACCATCACCTGCGTGTGCGGCAACACTGTCAGCCAGGACGGATTGATACAGGCGAACTCAGAGGGCGTGCCTGTTTATGCGGAATCCCCGGTCCCCGAAGGGCTGGCGCCCTGGCCGGAGGACGAGGACCTCTACACGCTGTGCCCCAGATGCGGGCGGGTGTACCGTGACGGCGTCATTGAGGAGACAGGGACCGCGCCCGTCGCGTTCCGGGTGGACATCACCACCGGCCCCGTCGCAGAGGCAATCCAGGTCCACTGGGACCTCAGCCCGTAGAGGCAGGCGACGAGACCCACAGCAAAAGGAAGCGGGCGGCCGCGGGCGGGGGCCCCCCGGGGGCGCGTACCGTTTGTTGCTACTGGGGGGT
>JBKJVX010000233.1:0-23930 GCA_046717065.1 Arthrobacter sp.
TTTTTGGTTAACCTAACGCGGGGGGGCATGTACAGGCGTTGACGGGGGGCTCTCAACTGTCAGGCCCCTACGTTACGCGGGGGACTGACTGTTCTGTGCCGGATGCCCAGGAGGGCGTCGACGGCGTTCTTTACCAGGTGCTGGTCTGCAGGGCTGGCGGCAGCGCCAGCGTCGTTGGCCTGCCGTGCCCAGCTCGAGACCGCTGCAACGGCAGCGGGGGCGTCCAGGTCGGCGGCAAGGGCTGCCCTCATCTCCACGATCAGTGGTTCCGCGGAGCCTTCGGGGGCGTGGTCCAGCGCACGGCGCCATGACGCCAGGTCTGACTTCGCGGCAGCGAATCCTTCGTCCGTCCAGGACCAGTCCGAACGGTAGTGGTGGGCGAGGATGGCGAGCCGGATGGCTGCCGTGTCCTCCCCCGCGGCGCGCAGCTTCGACACCAGCACCAGGTTGCCCTTGGACTTGCTCATCTTTTCGCCGTCCAGTCCCACCATTCCGGCGTGGGCGTAGTGCTTGGCAAGCGGGACACCGGCCAGGGAGAATGCGTGGCCGGCACCCATTTCGTGGTGCGGGAAGATCAGGTCCGAGCCGCCGCCCTGGACGGTGAAGGGCGAGGGCAGGTACTTCTGCGCGATCACCGTGCACTCGATGTGCCAGCCGGGCCGGCCGGGCCCAAGGCTTCCGCCGGCCCAGCTGGGCTCGCCTTCGCGCGCTACCCGCCACAGCAGCGGGTCCAGCGCCTGGCGCTTTCCGGAGCGGCCGGGATCACCGCCACGTTCGGCGAAGAGCTCCAGCATTTCACTTTCGGCGAGGCCGGAGATGGATCCCAGGGACCAGGCGTCCGGTGACGCGGACTGCTTGCCTGCGGCCTCGACGTCGTAATAGACATCCCCGTCCGGCTCGCCGTTGGCGCCCTGCACCTTGTACGCCAGCCCCAGGCTGACCAGCCGCTCCACCTCGGGCACGATCAGGGAAATGGACTCGACGGCGCCGACGTAGTGGTCCGGCGCGAGGACGTTGAGCGCTTCCATGTCCGTTTGGAAAAGCTCGATCTGGCTGGCTGCCAGGTCCCGCCAGTCCACGCCCGTGGCCGTGGCACGTTCCAGCAGCGGATCATCCACGTCCGTCACGTTCTGGACATAGGACACCTCAAGGCCGACATCGCGCCAAACGCGGTTGAGGAGGTCGAACGCCACGTAGCTGGCGGCGTGGCCCATGTGCGTGGCGTCGTAGGGCGTGATGCCGCAAACGTACATGGAGGGCCGGCTATCTGTTTCCAGGGCCACCTCGCGGCCCACAGCAGTATCGAACAACCGGATGGCCGGCATGCTGCCGGGCACGTCGGGAACAGGGCGGGAGATCCAGGATTTCACACGCCAAGCCTAGTGCTAGGCGCTGATGACATTGAAACCGAGAAGGAGGTACAGGGCCAGGCCCAGGAAGATCCGGTACCAGACGAACAGGCGGTAGCTCCGGGTGGAGACGAACTTCAGGAACCAGCCGATGATGACATAGCCCACCACGAGGGCGATCACGGTGGCCAGGGCTGTTTCGGGAAGTCCGTAGGGACCGGTGATTCCCTCCTTGGACACAGTCTTATAGAGCTGGAACAGCCCGCTGCCGAACACCGCGGGAATGGCCAGCAGGAAGGAGTATCGTGCGGCCGCTTCACGGGTGTAGCCCATCAGGAGCCCCGCGGTGATGGTGCCGCCGGACCTGGATACGCCAGGGATGAGCGCCATGGCCTGGGCAAGGCCGAAGAGGATGCCGTGCTTGTAGGTCAGCCGGGTGAGGTCCCGTTCCTGCTTGCCCACTGCGTCGGCGACGGCAAGGAACAGGCCGAACACGATCAGCATGGTGGCCACGATCCACATGCTGCGGAGCACCGACTCGATCTGGTCCTGGAACAGCAGGCCCAGCACCACGATGGGCAGGCTGCCCAGGATGACAAGCCAGCCCATCCTGGCGTCAGGGTCCTGCCTGGACACTTTTCCGGAGAGGGAACCTGCCCACGCCTTCACGATCCGGACGATGTCCCGCCAGAAATAAATCAAGACCGCAGTTTCGGTACCCAGCTGCGTGATGGCAGTGAAAGCGGCTCCGGGGTCGGCGGCGTTCGGCAGGAACTGCCCCACGATCCGCAGATGGGCGCTTGATGAAATCGGTAGAAATTCGGTCAGTCCCTGCACAAGGCCCAGCAGGGCCGCCTCAAACCAGTTCACGCTAAGACCCTACGGCATGGGCAGTGCTGGTTCTGCCCGTAAGCTTGCTGCTATGCAGCAGCGTTACGTCGGCAACAGTGGATTGCGAGTTTCCGCCCTATCCTTAGGCACCATGTCCTGGGCCGGCGAGACCGACGAACAGGACGCCGCCGAGCTGCTGCGCACCTTCCTGAACGCCGGCGGACGGCATGTCGATACGGCAGCCTCGTACGCCGACGGGCGGTCGGAGGCCGTGGTTGGGTCGATGCTGGGCGACGTGGTTGCCCGCACCGAAATTTCCATCTCCACCAAGGCGGGCATGACGACGCCGGATGGCCGGCGGGGTGTGGACACGTCACGGAACGCGATGCTCACCGGCCTGGAGGCCAGCCTGGCCAGGCTGGGCACCGACTACGTGGACATCTGGTTTGCGCAGGCCTGGGATGGCAACGTGCCGCTGGACGAAACGCTGTCCGCGCTGGAGTTCGCCGTTCAGACCGGAAGGGCCCGGTACGCCGGGGTCTCGAACTTCAACGGCTGGCAGACGGCCAAGGCCGCGGCCATCGCGGGGTTCCCCCTGGTGGCGGCCCAGGCCGAGTACTCATTCCTGCAGCGGCAGCCGGAAGCGGAGCTCATTCCGGCAATTGAGGATGCAGGCTTGGGCCTGATGGCGTGGGGACCCCTTGGCCGTGGGGTGTTGACCGGAAAGTACCGGGGCAGCATTCCTGCCGGTTCACGGGGAGCGTCCGCCACGGAAGCAGGGTATGTCGAGCCCTATCTTAACGGGAAAGCTTCCAGGACTGTCGAGGCTGTGTGCATGGCGGCCAAGGGGCTTGGCAGGACGCCGCAGGACGTGGCGCTCAGCTGGTTGCTTTCCCAGCACGGTGTCGCCACGGCGATAGTCGGCCCGCGCACGCCTGCGCAGCTCAAGGAAATCGTGGATGCCCAACTGACGCCGCTGCCGCCGGAGATAGCCTGCGCCCTGGAAGACGCATCAGCCCTCCAGTAGGGCTTTAGCTGCCCAGCCGACCCGCGGCGCTGCCCTGTGTCAGACGTTCCGGTCCTCGACAATTTCGAGGTCCTCGTCGTCCACGTCGCTTTCCTCTTCCCCGTCATCTTCGTCGTCAAAGACCTGAAGCGGCGTGACCTCGTTGTAGGCCTCGTAGAGAGCGTCCTCGTAGACTTCAAAAGCATCGGCTACTGCGAAAAACGCCGCCTCCACGGAGGGGTCACCATCTCCGCGGCGGTTGGATGCTGCTATAAGGTGTTCTTCCAAAGCGGTGGTCAAGGACTGAAGCGCGACACGCGGATCGATGCTCATGCCTTCACGTTAGCCGGAAAAGGACGAAAATGGAGAGCAAATGAAGGAACAATTTCTCACCAGCTCGGTCCAGCGGGAACGGGACTATGCGAAGCAGTACGAGTACCTTGTACTGACGGTTAGCCCTGTCGATTCACTGCACGAAGCCAGGCGCCGGCTGGTTGAACACTCCGAATATGGCAAGTGGGAACTGGAGCGCAGCAAGCTGTACGTCGGGGGCGGCAGGCGGTTCTGGCTCCGCCGCCGGGTGCTGCAGGTCCAGCGGACCGTCTAGGAATCAGGGGGTCCAGCGGACCGTCTAGAAATCAAGGGGTCCAGCGGAGCGTCTAGGAATTAGGGGGTCCAGCGGACCGTCTAATCCTCGAGTGGCCCCAGCCAGGCGGTAGCCACTGTGTTGTGAGCCGATTCGTCGTCGGACGGATGGAACATACCAGCCAGAACGTCCCGGTAGAGACGTTCGAGCTCTGATCCCCGGAAGTAGCTTGATCCGCCGCTGACGCGGATGGCGAGGTCTACAACGCGGCGTGCGGTCTCCGTGGCGTTGACTTTGAGGCCTACGAGTTTCGGGAACCACTGTGGACCATGATCGGCGAGGGCGTCGACGTCAGCCGTAACTGATGCCAGTTGCGGGTACAGGTTGTCCATGGCCATCGCGGCCTCCGCCACCTTCCAGCGGATGTCGGGATCCTGCGCGTAGCTCCGTCCCCCGTTTTTGAAGGAAGTCCGGCGTTTGACGGTTTCGACACCCACCTCCAGCGCCCGCTCCCCCACTCCCGTGTAGACGGCGGCCAACAGCGTCTCAAAGCACGCGAAGATGGCGAATATCAGAGGATCGCGGTTGGGTCCCACGGGTAATTTTCGGAAGATCCGGTTTTCGGGGACGTGGACGCCCTCGAGGACCGTGGTGTTGGACTGGCTGGCGCGCATTCCCAGGGTGTCCCAGTCGTCGAGGATGCTGTAGCCGGCTGTTTCGCGCGTGATGAAGCCGTGGACGAGTTCACCGTCACCTTCCCTGGCGGATGGGTCTTTTCCGAAGATGCCCAGCCTGGTCCACGCCGGCGACAGGCTGGTGAAGATTTTTGTGCCGGTGAAGGTGTAGCCGCCGCCGGGCTGCGCCTTGGCCACGGTGCGGGAGTCGAACAGGACTGAATCGTTGCCTGCTTCGGAGTTGCCGAAGGCAAAGACGTCGCCCTGGGCGGCTTCCTTGAGGACAAAGTCCAGGGAGTTGTCCCCTCGTGCCTGAAGGACGTGCGCGACGCCGGTCCACACCAGGTGCATGTTGACCGCCAGGGCGGTGGCGGGGGCAGCCGTTGCGAGCCTCCGCTGGCACTGTGCCGCCGCTTCCAGCCCATGACCCTTCCCGCCGTCGGCCGCTGGGACAAAAAGCTTCAGGTAACCGGCCTCGGTGAGTTCCTGCAGGTCCTCATGAAAAAATGCGTTGTCCCTGTCGTATCCGGCAGCCCTGGCGCGGATCCGTTCCACAAGGGCGTCCGGCAGGACTTCTTCGGGGGTCACTGCGGCCTGCTCAGTAGTTGGTGAGCAGGGTGTTCAGCACCCTGGCGCCGAACTTGAGGGAGTCGGCGGGAACGCGCTCGTCTACGCCGTGGAACATTCCGGTGAAGTCCAGCTCATCCGGCAGCATCAGGGGTGCGAAACCGTAACCGGTGATGCCCAGCCTGCTGAGCGACTTGTTGTCCGTGCCGCCCGACAGTGTGTAAGGCAGCACTTTGGCACCGGGATCCTCGGAATGCAGGGCGTCGATCATGGAATCCACCAGGTTGCCGGCGAAGGGCACTTCAAGGGACACATCGTTGTGGACGTAGCTCACGTCCACCCCCGTTCCGGCCAGCTCCCGGACGATTTCCAGGACGTGCTCCTGCTGGCCGGGCAACGTGCGGCAGTCGATGAGCGCCTCAGCGGATTCCGGGATGACGTTGTGCTTGTAGCCGCCCTTCACGAGCGTGGGATTGGTGGTGTTCTGCAGGGTTGCGCCCACGAACCGCGCCACCGTCCCCAGCTGGTTCAGCAGGAGGTCGGGATTGTCGGCGTCAAACTCAACCCCCGTGAGTTCCGTCACGCCGTCCAGGAACTGCCTCGTGGTGGGTGTCAGTTCGATCGGCCACTTGTGTTCGCCGATGCGGGTGACTGCGGCCGCCAGCCGGGTTACGGCGTTGTCGGTGTTGATCTGTGAGCCGTGGCCCGCCCTCCCATGGGCCACGAGGCGCAGCCAGGAGATGCCCTTTTCGGCGGTCTGCAGCAGGTAGGTGCGCTGCCCGCCGATGGTTGCCGAAAACCCGCCCACTTCCGAGATGGCTTCGGTTGCACCCTCAAAGAGCTCCGGGCGCTTGTCCACGGCGTAGCGGGCACCATACACGCCGCCTGCCTCCTCGTCCGCGAAGAAGGCAAAGATGATGTCCCTCTTGGGCTTTTTGCCCGTGCGGGCAAAGCTTCGCAGGACGGCGAGGATCATGGCGTCCATGTCTTTCATGTCGACGGCGCCGCGGCCCCAGATGAGCCCGTCCTTCAGTTCGGCTCCGAACGGGTCCACCGACCACTGGTCGCGGAGGGCTGGAACCACGTCCAAGTGGCCGTGCACCACCAGGGCGCTGGCGGAAGGATCCTCTCCGGCCACCCGGGTAACCACGTTGGCCCGCCCTGGCGCTGACTCAAAGATCTCAGCCTCCATGCCGACTTCCTCGATGAGCCCTGCCGCGTACTCTGCCGCAGCCCGCTCCCCCGGACCGGACCCGTCACCAAAATTGGAAGTATCTATCCGGATGAGTTCCTGGCAGATACGGACAACTTCATCCTCGGGCAGGACGTCAGGCATTGAGAGCTCCTCACTGGGAAATGACGGGTTCGCAGAGCTGGATTGCTGACCTCAGCCTACCCACTTGGCCCGATTCGATG
Organism: Arthrobacter sp.; assembly: GCA_046717065.1. Classification (GTDB taxonomy): domain Bacteria; phylum Actinomycetota; class Actinomycetes; order Actinomycetales; family Micrococcaceae; genus Arthrobacter. The sequence goes on from JBKJVX010000233.1 coordinate 6,430, forward strand.
TTTCGGGAAAAGTCGTGTTAGAGTTTTTCTCGCTGCTTCGGAGAAACCCGAAACGCTGAAAGGCGGAAACGGTTCCCGGAATACCACCTGCGCGGGTGGCGGAATGGCAGACGCGCTAGCTTGAGGTGCTAGTCCTCGAAAGGGGGTGGGGGTTCAAGTCCCCCTCCGCGCACAAACGGAAGCCCCGGAAAATCGTTGATTTTCCGGGGCTTCTTTATGTCTGACCGGGAGGCCGCTTCCCTCAACCCGTCCTGCGCAGGTATATCCCGTATATCCCGCTACCAGTGCTCTCTAGGAGTAACTACGGTGCCAGAGCAACAGGAGAAGCCACAGACCCAGGACCGGAATGTGGACTGCGGCCAAATGACCGAACTGACCCGGCCCGCCCTCCTCAGCATCAGGGCGTGACGTGATCGCACCGCTCAAGTACGTGGGCATAAGCGAGAAAACATGTTGCACATACATGAACGTGATGAACACCAGCAAGACCAGGCCGAGCTCGATAGGCATCCTGAGGACCAAGAGAATTTTCCTGCGCCGCCACAGGGCAGTTGCAAATTAAGGACCGTCAGCACCTCTGGACATCTCCTCCTCCGGAGCCCGCATAGTTAATGGCAAAATCCAAGGCTGCGCCCTGGAGGACATCAGTCTTCCGGCGCTGCCGCTGTGAGGGGCGGCTCCGGCTCCAGACGCAGCTCCTGGAGGACTAGGCTACGCGTTCCCTGCCTCGTTGCCAGAGGTTAGTAGAACGAAATTATAAACTCCGTCACGCCGCTGTGCGTGCATCTGTTCCGGGCTGCCACGGGGCCCCGTGGCAGCCACTTCCTACGTGCGGTTGGAGTGCACTCAGTAGAAGGAAATGAGCTCGACGAGTTCCCCGACTCTGTCCTCCGGGTAGTTGCGGGCGATGTCTGCCTGGGTGAGAATGCCGACCAGATCATGGCCGTCAATGACCGGCAGCCGGCGCACCTGATGCTCCTGCATTGTGCTGATCGCTTCTTCGATGGAATCGTCCGCACCGATGGTGACAGGCTTACCCTGGCCAAAGTCGCCTGCCTTTGCCGTACGGGGATCGCCGCCTTCCGCGAAGCATTTAATGACGATGTCCCGGTCCGTGATCATGCCCTTGAGCCGGTTGTCCTCGCCGCAAATCGGCAGCGCGCCGACGTTCAGGTCTTTCATCTTCCGCGCCGCTGCTTCGAGAGTTTCATTTTCACCGATGCATTCAACGCCGCCGGTCATAATTTCACGTGCTGTGGTCATGGCAAATCTCCTTGGGTTCCGCCCGAGCGGGCGTTAGAAGTTCCCCGGTCCCGGGGGTTTCCTATGACTTCGTCGCCCTGCGTCAGGTAATTTGCCGTCAGATCCGATGAAGTCCCTGAATTTCCGCAGGTCCGCTCTGACCTGCGCGACAGCAAGAATCAGCTTGGGCCCGGATCTCCTATAGGTTCTCCTGTCGTGGCTGGACAGCCCCGCAACGTGGACCGGAAGCAGTGGGTTGCCCGGAATGCTTCAGTCTAAGCCGGTGCGCGTCGTCCTGACAGACCGTGTTCATCCGACTTTGCGCTGAGGACCCTGCCGCTTCGAACGGCAAGGGCACCGACCGCGCTGAAGCAGTCTTTCAGTAGAGGATGCGCTGGTAGAGGTCATGGTCCTGCCAAGTGCCGGCGATTTTCAGGTAAGCCGGCGCCATTCCTATCCTTTCGAAGCCAGCACGTTGAAGAATCTTTCGTGACGCAGCGTTGTGCAGAAGGGTTGCCGCCTGGATGCGGTGCAAGCCCATTTTGTTCTTTGCATAACCGAGCACATGGGTCAGGGCAGCCGAGCCGATTCCTCGGCCGGAGTACTCGCGGTCTACCCAATACCCAACGTTGGCGCTGCAAAAAGGTCCGAGCACAATTCCACTCAGCGTTAGGGCACCGATAATGCGGTCCACATCGAGAATTACCCACGGTACTTCAGACCCGGCGGCGTATGAGGCCAAACGCGTTTTTATAATTTTGTTCTGCCCGGCCACAGTAAAAAAATCTTCGGTGCGTGCGGGCTCCCAGGGGGTGAGGTACTCCCTGTTCCGCAGATAGGCGTCTTTCATTTTCCGGGCGTCGCTGGAGCGCGATATCCGGATCTCAATGTCGTCAATCAGGGTGTTCTTGGATGAGGTCATTTCGAGACTCTACCTATGTTCCCAGGGCTCCCATCCGGGCCTCATGGGTGATGAACTCCCTAACCGGTAGATGCGAAATGGGCGCGCGTCATTCGGCCCGGCTCCCACTCGTGTCGCCCGGGTGGGTTCGACGAAGGGTGAAATCCTGCCCCGCTGACGGAGGTGGCGGTGACGCGCGCCAGGGTGGAACATGACCCTCATGGACTTTGCACCAAGTGAGGGCCAGTGGGCGGGCCACGTGGTCCTGCTGGGCGATTCCATCTTCGACAACGCTGCCTATGTGGACGGCGGCCCAGACGTCATCAGCCAGCTGCGCCAGGAACTGCCGGGCTGGAAATGCTCGCTCCTGGCCATCGACGGGGATGTCATCACCGGTGTCGCCCGCCAGCTCCACAACCTCCCACGGGACGCCACCCACCTGGTGGTGAGCGTTGGTGGAAACGATGCCCTCGGCTATGCGCCGTTGTTGCAGGAGCGTCCCGGCTCCGTCGCCGAGGCCCTGCTCATGCTTGACGCCGGAAGGGACAGGTTCGACGCCGACTACCGGGCCATGCTGCCCGGCGTCCTGGCACAGGGCCTGCCTGCGGCGGTATGCACCATCTACGACACTCCCCCGTCGGAACCGAACCAGAAGATCGTCAGGGCAGCATTGTCCCTCTTCAACGATTCGATTACTCGGGCAGCCTTTTCCAGCGGCACGCCGGTGATCGACCTGCGGCTGATCTGCAGCGAGGACGCCGACTACGCCAACCCCATTGAACCTTCGTCGCAGGGTGGCCGGAAGATTGCGCACGCCATTGCCACGCTGGTCCGGGCCAGCCACCCCAACCCCCACTCGGTGGTGATCGCCGGTGCGGCCCGGTCCGAACCTGCTCCCCCATCACATGGGGTGGGGTAAGCAGACGATGCTATCCGCCCTGGGTGCAGGCTAACGGGTGTGCGCGTGCCTGCTGCGGCCCAGCAGCCTGGAACCGCGTGCAACCGGGCGGTACTGGACGCGGCGTTGCCGCTCCCGGTCGGCCCTGCGCTCCTGGCGCCGGGCCTTCCGCTCCAGCCGGTCGATCCCGGACAGGATGGCGAACGTGCCTACAACCCATAGGAACGCCATCGTCAGTACCAAGGCAATTTCGATCTCGGTGCCCATGGCACTATTTTAGGACTTTCCGGCGTCCGGCAGGAGGCCTGGCCGGCCCCGGCTTGATGTGCCTGGGCTGCCCTGGAAAACGCCCAGCCCCCGGACTGCAGCCAGAACATCCGGCACGGTGATGGCCAACAGCGCCGGATCCGGCTCGGGCGCGAAGGTGTCCCCCCGCCGCAGCTCGGCGCGGGTCAGGACGACGTGCGGGCCCGGGGGCGGACCCCAGATCTCGGGCGGAGCAGGCCCGAACAACACCACAGACGGCGTTCCGTACGCGGAAGCCAAGTGCGCAGCCCCCGTATCGGCGGAGACCACCAGGCGGGCCGCCGCGATGGTCGCGGCGAACTCCGCAAGGCCGAGCCGTCCCGCCAACACTGCATCCTCCGCAAGCCCCGACCGGAGGCACACATCCAGGGCCCGGTCCCTTTCGCCGCTGCCACCGGTGAAGACGACGTTGTGCCCAGCCGAGTCAAGCGCTGCGGCAACAGCCGCGAACCGTTCGGCGGGCCAGAGCCGGCTGCCGTAGGCGGCCCCCACATGCAGGACGGTGGCACCCGGTACGGGGCTGGGCACACGCGGAGTATTCAGGTGGATATCCAGGGGGTCGGCCTCGATGCCGTGCCATGCCAGGAGACTGACCCAGCGTTCCCTCTCGTGCAGCTCGGCCCGCCACGGCGGCCCGTCCCGGTACTGGCTCCGGTGGCCTATGGTGTGCCGGGCCTGCAACGCCTCGATCCTGCCCTGGCTTTCCGGTCCGCTGCCGTGCAGGTTCACTGCGACGTCCACGACTCCGGGTTCCATGGCCAGCGGCTCGTCCAGGCCGTGCGTGGGCAGAAGCTCATAACCGCCCACGAGCCCCAGCGCCTCAGAAAGCCAGCCTTGCGCCGCGTACCTCAGCCGGTGATCCGGGAACTCACGCCGGAGCGCCTTCAAGGCCGGCACTGCGACCAGCAGGTCCCCAAGCTTCAACGCCCGAAGGACCAGGAGCTCCGGTTTCCCGTCGTGCGGCTCGTTGGTTTCCCCCACGGCGGTACTTTCCGTCGCGCTCATGCCAGCTGCCTGGTCACTTCAGAGGCCGCCAGACTGCGGACGTCCTCGTGGACATCCCGCGCCGCAATGCCGGCCACCACGGAATTGTCGTGCGGGCAGCGCGGGGCCGTCCAGCCCACTTGGGTCACGTCTATCCCGCAGGTGGGGCAGGCGGTCACCCAGGAAGCATGGATCCGGTGAAGGCTCCGGCCCAGTGCACCGGCATTGATAACGTTGCCGGCCCAGAAGATCCCGACGGTCGGAACCCCCAGGGCCTGGGCGAGATGGCGCGGGCCGCTGTCATTTCCCACGACCACCGCCGCACGGACCAGCAGTGCCACCAGGCCTGCCATGTCCAGTTCACCAGCCACGGAACGTACCTGGCCCGAGGCGGCCAGTTCGACGATCCGCCCGGCAAGTCCCTTCTCGCTCTCATCGCCCACTACAACCACCTGGAGGCCATCCCCGGCGCAGGCGACGGCAAGTTCAGCGAACCGCTCCGCCGGCCAACGACGGCGGGGATCCGTAGCGCCGGGATGCATCACCACCAAAAGCTGGCCGTCGTCGTCGGCCGCCTGGGGAGAGGGGCGCAGTCCCTCCGCCGGGGCAAGCCGCGCCTCGAGATCCACCGGGAACGCGCCGGCGAACCCGGCCACTTCCAGGGCCCTTAACGGTTCATGCTGGTAAAAGAGGTAGGGCACCGTACGCTCCAGGCTTGCTGCGTCAGGCGTGCGCGTCCCCACCGTGTGGCGGGCGCCGAGCCGGAGCAGGAAGGGATTGGAATACCGCCCGCCGTGAACCTGAACCGCCAGATCAAAGCGGCGTGCCCGCATCTCCTGGAAAAACCGCTCCAGCTCATCCTCGTCCTCGTCCTCGGCTCCGGGCCGGACACCTTCGGAAAAGGGCAGGACCTGCACCTCGTCCACCGGGCTCTTCGTCGCGGCGATCAAAGCCTTGTGCGCCGGGGTGCCGAGTAGGGTTAAGGAGGCCTGGGGGTACGCTGCTTTCAATGCGGCAATGGCGGGAATAGCGAAAATGAGGTCGCCGAGGCCACCGCCGCGCAATACGACTATCCTTGATACCGACTCAAACTTTTCCAGAACCGGACCAACGCCCGTGCCGGTCCGCCCGGCGCCCCCGAATTCTGCAGTGAGCTGCTCCACATATACCCCTTCAGATAGTGCGGAGACCACAGCGTTCGCTACGATCTCCCCTGCCCGTACAGCCACCGTAGGGTGATGAACCTTGAGGCCGCTTCCTTAAACCTCTACCCAAACGGAGGTCAATATACTCCGGCTATTGGGGAATACCCGGATGATGCTGTACGTTTCATACGCGACAGACGAACCAAAGAAAAGAGAAGCACCTAAAGTGGCAACCGATTACGACGAACTGCGTTCCGACGTCAAGGAATCGCAGGACAACTCTCTCGAGCAGCTCCAGTCAGCCAACGCTCCTGACGCGCGCAGCGTTGTCTTGGAGCTGGACGAAGCTGACGGCCTCGACGGCGCGGGCGTACCCGGCGGCGAGTTTGTCGCTGAGGAGCTCGTAGTACAGGTCATCCCCCAGGCCGAAGACGAATTCACCTGCTACTCCTGCTTCCTGGTCCGCCACCGCTCGCAGATTGCGCGCCAGAAGGACGGCCACAGCTACTGCACGGAGTGCGAAGGCTAATCAGGAAGTCAGGCGGGACGGCGCATTCGGCCGGCTCCAACTGAGCAGAAGGCACGCCCACTATCGAGTGGGCGTGCCTTTCCGCGTTAAGCGAGCTTCTGGCGCACCAGTTGGCTGACTTCCTTGCCATCGAAGCGCCCGGCAACCTTCGCCGTCACGGGCTTCATCACTTCGCCCATCTGCCGCGGGGTCAGTTCGCGCCCCTCGGCGCGGAGCCCGTCGATGACCTCATCCACAATCGCTTCCACCTCCTGCAGGGACAGGGGCTTCGGCAGGTAAGACTCGATCACCTCCGCTTCAGCAATTTCCGCCGCCGCCCGCTCCGGCTGTCCGGCTTCGGCGTAGATGCCGGCCGTGTCCCGGCGCTTTGCCGCCTCCTTCTGAAGCAGGGACGTCACCTGCGCGTCATCGAGCTGCACGGGTGTCTTCCCCGACTTCTCACGGGTCTCAATCTCGCCCAGGACGTTCCGGACAGTGGTCAGCGCAGTCTTATTGCGCTCCTTCATATGGATGACGACGTCGGCCTGCAGCCGTTCCTTCAAAGATGACACGTTTCCTCTGTTCCTGTGTTTTTTTGTCATTGGGACGGGGCGCCACAGGGCGCCGCGGCAGCGTCCACCCATCCCTAGTACCGTAGGTGCTTATGGCCGAAAATGACCACTCATGCCCGGGAAGCATTCGGTGAACCTAGCCAAGGACCCCTGGAACACGTTCATCAGTGCCTTCAGCCGCACCGATCTTCCCGTCATTACACTCACTGAGCTGGTGCTCGCCCTCGGCATAGTGACTGCCTTGTCGATCCCCCGCCAGTCCTGGAAGTACGTGGGCCTGCTTGCAACAGCCACCCACGAGTTGGGACATGCCTTCGCAGCCGTCACGAGCGGCCAGCGGCTGTCAGGGATACGGCTTCGGTTCGACCATTCAGGCACCACCACCACGTACAGCCGGAGCAAACTTGCCACCGCGTGGTCCTGCTTCTGGGGGTATCCCGTCCCTGCCGTCGTCGGCGCCGGGTTCGTGTGGTGCGGCTTCACCGGGTGGGGTCCTGCCGCCCTGGCGGTCAGCACGGTGGCCCTTGCAGCCACACTGGTCTTCCTCCGCAACCCCGCGGGATTCCTCATCACCACCGCTGCGATAGGCGGCAACATAGCCCTTATTTTCCTGGTCCCGGCCGGTTTCGTGGGCCATGTGTCCGTCATCCTGGGCCTGGTACTGCTGGTGGGCGCTGTACGGGACCTCATCAAGCTCACGCATCTTCACCTGCGGCACAGGGACCGGCTTGCCAGTTCCGACGCGTACCTCCTGTACCGTGCGACGGCGGTTCCCTCCATTGTGTGGATCCTCCTGTTTACGGTCCTCGTGGGCGGGTCCTGGCTGTTCGCCTGGCAGCCTATTTCCGCAGTCCTGCCAGCGGGCGTTTAGGGTGGTTTTATGAGCCAGGAAACGGAAAGCACCAAGCAGGTGGAAAGCGGCGGTACCGCAGAGCACAGCACGCGCGGCGCCTACGTAACCGGTGGCGCGGAATTCAACCGCGACACCAACTACATCGAGGACCGGATTACCTCAGACGGCAGGCCAGGGCCTAACGGGGAGCCCGGTTGGCCGGCGGAGGCGGGAAGATACCGCCTCATCGCCGCCAGAGCGTGCCCGTGGGCCAACCGGACCGTTATTGTCCGCCGGCTGCTGGGGCTGGAGGATGCCATTTCCCTCGGACAGCCCGGCCCCACGCATGACGCGCGGTCCTGGACTTTCGACCTGGATCCCGACGGCGTTGACCCGGTCCTGCGCATCGAACGCCTGCAAGAGGCGTACTTCAAGCGGTTTCCTGACTACCCGCGGGGCATTACCGTGCCGGCGATGGTTGAGGTGACCACCGGCGCGGTGGTCACCAACAACTTTCCGCAGATCACACTCGACTTCTCAACGGAATGGACGAAGTTCCACCGGCCCGGCGCACCGCAGCTGTACCCCGAGCATCTTCGGGAGGAGATCGATGAGGTCAACAAGCGGGTGTTCACCGAAATCAACAACGGGGTCTACCGCTGCGGCTTCGCCGGGTCCCAGGAAACGTATGACGCCGCTTATGCGAGGCTTTGGTCCGCCATGGACTGGTTGGAAGACCGGCTCTCCCGGCAGCGGTACCTGGTAGGCGACACCATCACGGAAGCCGACGTGAGGCTGTTCACCACCTTGGCGCGGTTCGACGCCGTCTACCACGGCCACTTCAAATGCAACCGCCAGAAACTCAGCGAGATGCCTGCCCTCTGGGGTTACGCGCGCGACCTGTTCCAGACTCCCGGGTTCGGCGACACCACCGACTTCGTACAAATCAAGCAGCACTACTACATCGTGCATGAGGACATCAATCCCACCGGCATCGTCCCTGCCGGCCCTGCACTGGATGGTTGGCTTGACGCCCATGGGCGCGAGTCCTTGGGCGGCCGGCCCTTCGGGGACGGGACCCCGCCGGGGCCGGTGAAGGCGGGCGAAGAAGTTGCGCCGGGACACGGTGCGAACTCCTGAAGGAAAGCGCTTTCTGGCTAAACTGGGCGGATGCAGACAAGTCAATGCCACGTAGCGCCCGGCTACGAAAATGTCCTGGAGCTCTTCGAAGCATTCCTGGCTGAGGACCCGCAGTACAGTGCGCAACTGGCGGCCTACCATCACGGGCAGCAGGTGGTGGCACTCACAGGTGGACCGGACATGGACGAAGGTACGATAACGGGCGCGTACTCCTGCTCGAAAGGAGTCGCAGCCATGGTGATCGCATTGCTGGTCCAGGACGGGCTGCTTGACCTCGACGCCAGCGTTGCCCACTACTGGCCGGAGTTTGCGGTCCATGGCAAGGACCGGCTGCTGGTACGGGAGGCCCTGTCCCACCAGGCGGGAATCATGGGGGTGGAAGGCGGTTTCGCCCTGGAAGAGTTAACCACCCCTGGTGCTGCCGCCCGCCTCGCCGCGGCCCGGCCGTCCTGGCAGCCTGGCCGCCAGTTCGGCTACCACGCCCTGACCATAGGGATCATCATGGAAGAGCTGTGCCGCCGCACGGTGGGAGAATCGCTACAGGACATCTATGACCGCCGAATCCGGACGGCAATGGACATCGATTTCTTCCTGGGCCTGCCGGAGGAGTTGGAGCCCCGCTACCGGGACGTCCTGTACACCATAGATCTGGAGCAGCCCTGGGTCGATCCGTTCAGCCTGGATGGGCTGAACAGCAACGCACCCGTCAGCACCATCATGGAGCTCCCCAACGTCCGCAGTGTCCGCGGTGCAGGCATGTCGGCCGCCGGCGGAGTGGGATCGGCTGAGGGCCTGGCCCGGCTTTATGCCGCAGCCACCACCGGAGTCAACGGTGGGGAAGGATTCCTGGCTCCCGGAACGGTGGAGCTGATGTCCCAGGAACAGGTGTGGGGCCTGGACCGTTCCTCCGGCCTGGACAACGCTTTCGCCGTGGTTTTTATGAAGCCGCATCCCTCCCGGAACTTCGGCAGCCACCGGGCTTTCGGCCACGAGGGCGCCAACGCGGCCCTCGGGTTTGCGGACCCCGCCTACGGCTTGGCATTCGGCTACATTCCACGGCGGGCGGAGGACGGACGCACCCCTGGGAAGGCACACCAATTGGCCGCAGCCGTGCGCCGTTCAGCGGCGGCTTTGTCCTAGAAGTTCCGCCCGCCGCTTTTGCCTGCCGTCCTGACCAGCAGCTTTGTCCCCTGCCCCATAGGCCCCCTAGGGTGGATTGGATGGGCAAATCTCAAGCACGTCCGGCAGTCCGGTGGGCCAAGGGGACCCAGTTTCTGAAGCAGGCAGTAGGAGGACTGTCCGCGGCGTTCGCTGCACAGCGCCTGCAGTTGGCGGCCAAAGCCGCCCTGGCCGCAGGGTTGGCATTCCTCATCGCTCCGCTCATGCCCGGTGCAGCCGCGAACTATCCGTACTACGCGCCACTGGGAGCGCTGGTGGCGATGTACCACAACGTGGCCGGCTCAGTCCGGCAGGGCTTCCAAGCCCTCGCCGGGCTCAGTATGGGAATTGGCCTCGCGGTCATCCTGGTGAACATCGCGGATCCCTCTCCGCTGACGGTGGCTTTGTTCATGGGCATAGGCGTACTGCTGGGCGGGTTTCCGGGCATAGGCTCGGGCAGCGATTGGATTCCGACGGCGGCCCTGCTGGTGCTCCTCGTGGGAGGCAGCAACGCTGACGACTTTTCCTTTGGCTACCTTGTGCAAATGGGCGCCGGCGTTGCCGTGGGCATCGCAGTGAACTTCCTGGTCTTTCCCCCGCTGCACCTGAAAGCCGCCGCGGCCAGCCTCGACGAACTCCGCCTTGCCTTGGGCAGGCAACTGACGGACATGGGCGCAGCGCTGGAGGAAGAATGGCCGCCCGAGCACGAGGAATGGTCGCGCCGTTCGGATGAGCTGGCATCAGCTGCCCGCGCCGTACGGCATCTCGTGAAGGAAGCCGATGCCAGCCGGCGCGCCAACCCCCGCCGTAAACTCCACCCCCGGGACATCGACCGTGACTACCGTAATCTTCGCGAGCTCGAGAGGGTAACCTTCCACATTCAGGACATGACGGACGTGCTCTCCGACGTCATCTGGGAAAGTGACGTGCCGTACACCGTCCCGCTGCAGGACAATGGTCCGCTGGCCGGGGCCATTACCGCCACCGGCGAATTGCTGCGCTCATTCAGCAATGAAGACCCGCAACAGCAGGAGGATCTTTATCAGGCCGCCAGGACGGCGGTGGAAGCCTGCATGGCAGCCACCGCCACCCGGGAGCTGGACGAAGGCGCGGTTCCGGCGTCCGAATCCATCCTCCTGAGCCTCCACCGGATCCTGCGCGCCGTCCACCCGTCAAGCGATTCGGGGGCAACGCCCCGGCGGGAACCTCTAGAGGGCGGCGACTGAGCCGCTGAAGTGACGGCGGCCGGAGCGGGGGTTCCACGCCACGAAGTCGGAACGCTCCCAAGCTCCTGCCGCGCCCTGCACCGTACTGATGTCCAGGGCGACCCGGCAGGGAAGGAAAACCGGCGCCTCGAAGTCGACTTCCCAGGTGAAGGAATCCCCGCGGACGGCGCCGACGTCGGCGAGTGCCCTGGCCGCCAGGTACATGCCGTGGGCGATGGAGCGGCGCATGCCCAGTGCCTTGGCGGACAGCACGCTGAGGTGGATCGGGTTGAAGTCGCCGGACACTGCCGCGTACGCCCTTCCGGTGTCCACGCCGAGCTGCCACAGCGCGGTGGGATCCGGCGCCGTGAACGCCGGCCGTGCAGGGTCGACTGTTGGTTTGTCGATTCCCGGCAGGAAAACGCCCTTGGCCAGATAGGTGGAGACCCCCCGCCAGGAGACTTCCTCAACCGGGGCCCTGCGGACCTCAACCACGAGGTCCACCTGTGTGCCGGACCGGTGACCCCGAAGGTTCTCCACGTGCGCGGCGATGACCAGGGTATCCGTGAAGAGGAGCGGCGACCTGTGTTCCACGACGTTGCGCAGGTGGATCATGCCGAGCAGCGGCAAGGGAAAGTCGTCCCGGTTCATGACGCTCATGGCGAGCGGAAACGCCACGGCATGGACGAATCCTGCGGGCAGGACATCACTCGCGGTTTCGCCAACGAGGTGCTGGTACGCAGTAAGGTTCCCGACATCAACCGTGACACCGCGGACTTCGTGGCTTTCGGCCGGAAGGACCGATCCGTCGTGCGTCCCCAACAGTCGGCGCCGGGCAGCCTGGGCGGCAGCATTGACGTACAGTTTGGAAAGCGACGGCATCTCCCCCAGGATGAGCGGCTGTGCAGGCGTCATGCCCCCACCAGGTTCTGGCCGCAGACGCGGAGCACCTCGCCGTTGATACCGCCAGCCGCGTCGCTGGCCAGGAAGGCGATGGTCTCTGCGACGTCGGATGGCTGGCCACCCTGCTGGAGCGAGTTCAGGCGCCGCCCCATCTCCCGCAGTGCAAAGGGTATCCGGGCCGTCATCTCGGTTTCGATGAACCCCGGCGCGACGGCGTTGATGCTGCCGCCTTGGCCGGCAAGAAGCGGAGCAGTCGCCCGGACCATCCCCATGACACCGCCCTTGGACGCCGCATAGTTTGTCTGGCCGCGGTTGCCGGCGATGCCGCTGGTGGAGGCAACGGAGACGATCCGGGGAGAGCTGCGGAAGTGTTCTGAGGCCAGGAGGGCCTCATTGATCCGGAGCTGGGCGGCGATGTTGATGTTGATCACCGAGTTCCACCGGGCCTCATCCATGTTGGCCAGGAGCTTGTCCCTTGTGATCCCGGCATTGTGGATCATGATGTCCAGGCTCCCGTGCCGCTGGACGGCGTGCTCTAGGATTCGTTGCCCTGCATCCCCTCTGCTGATGTCCAGCTGGAGGGCTGTCCCCCGCACCTCATTCGCGACCGCCGCCAGCTGGTCGCCCGACGCAGGGATGTCCACCAGCACCAACGTGGCGCCGTCCCGGTGCAAAGTCCGGGCTATAGCCGCACCAATGCCGCGGGCGGCTCCGGTGACGACGGCGATCCTCCCGGCCAGGGGCTTCTCGGGATCCGTGGACAGTTCTCCGGCCGTCGTGGACACGGTGACGAACTGGCCGTCCACGAAAGCGGAGCGGCCGGAGAGGAAGAACCGGACTGCCGCCAGCGCGCTTGGGCTCGTTGTGGTGACGTCCGACGCCAGGAGAATGCCGTTGCCGGTGGCACCACCACGCAGTTCCTTGGCCAGGGAGCGCAGGAACCCGTCCACCCCCTGGCGTGCGGCTGCTGCCGCCGGCGAGGTTGCGTCCGAGGCAGGCCGGGACACCGTGATAACACGGCCGCCCGGGGCGAGATCCCGCAGGGAGGCTGCAGCGGAGAGTATCGGCTTCCCGAGGTCTTCTGGTTCCGCCAGTTCGTCCAGCACCAGGATGATGGCACCAAGCTTCTCCCGCGGTACGGCGTGCCGCCTGACGTCAAGGTCCCAGGAAAGCAGTTCGGCGGCCAGGCTGTCGGCACCGGCAGTGCCGCCCTGGACCAGGATTGGCCAGGTAATCAGCGGCTGGCCGGTCTCGTACCGGCGCAGTACTGCCGGCTGGGGCAGCCCGATCTTCCTGGCCACGTTCCTGCCCAGGCCCTGGTTTACCAGTTGTGCGTACTTGTCTGTCATGCGTTCCCCCTACAGTGATTCAAGAATCGCGGCGACGCCAAGTCCGCCGGCTGCGCAGACCGAGACGAGGCCCCGTGCGGGCCGGCCTTCGGTGCTGGCTTTTTCGTGGAGCGTCTTGGCGAGCGTAGCCACAATCCGGCCGCCGGTGGCGGCGAACGGATGGCCGGCGGCAAGCGAGGACCCGTTGACATTCAACTTTGACCGGTCAATTTTGCCAAAGGCACCTGGCAGCCCCAGCCGGGTCCGCCCGAATTCCTCGTCCTCCCAGGCGGCCAGCATGCTGAGGACAGTGGCTGCGAAGGCTTCGTGGATCTCGATGAAGTCAAAGTCGTCCAGGGTGAGCCCGTGCCGGGAGAGCAGCCTGGGCACGGCGAATACGGGTGCCATCAGCAGGCCGTCCTTGCCGTGCACAAAGTCCACGGCGGCGGCTTCGGCGTCCACCACCGCGGCCAGCTTGGGCAGGTCGCGGGCATCGGCCCACTCTTCGGAGGACAGCAGTACAGTGGAGGCGCCGTCCGTCAACGGGGTGGAGTTGCCGGCTGTCATGGTCGCGTCGGCACCGAGGTTCCTGCCAAAGACCGGCTTCAGGGTTGCGAGTTTTTCCAGGGAAGTATCGGGCCGCAGGTTGCCGTCCCGCGTCAGCCCCCGGTACGGGGTGAGAAGGTCGTCGAAGAATCCGGCGTCGTAGGCGGCAGCGAGGTTCCGGTGGCTGTTCAGGGCCACTTCATCCTGCGCCTCCCGCGAGATCTTCCACTGTGCCGTGGTCAGTGCCTGGTGCTCCCCCATGGACAGCCCCGTCCTCGGCTCGGCCGTTCCGGGCGCCAGCGGTGCCAGGTCCTTGGGCCGCAGGCGGCTGAGGATCTGCAGCCGCTGTGGAAGGGTTTTGGCCCGGTTGAGGTCAAGGATCACCTCACGGAGTCCTTCGCTGACCACAACGGGTGCATCAGAGGCAGAGTCGACTCCGCCGGCGATCGCGGAGTCGATCTGGCCCAGCTTGATCTTGTTTGACAGTCCTACAACAGTTTCCAGGCCTGTGGCGCAGGCCTGCTGGAGGTCGTAGGCGGGCGTCTCAGGGGACAGTGCGGAACCGAGGACGGCCTCACGGGTGAGATTGAAGTCCCTTGAGTGCTTCAGCACTGCACCGGCGCCCACTTCCCCGATGCGTTCATCCTGCAGCCCGAAACGTGCGATCAGTCCGTCCAGGGCAGCAGTCAGCATGTCCTGGTTCGAGGACTTGGCATAGGCCCCGCCGGACCGCGCAAACGGGATTCGGTTGCCTCCCACGATGACGGCCCTGCGGGGTGCAGGGGCGGAGGTTGCGGCGGGAGTTCCGGCCGCGTCGGGTCCGGTGGTGGGCTGTCCGTCAATGGACATGGCTATCTCCTCGGGTCACGTTCGATTACCGATACCCAGCGTACCTGATACGCTGGGTATCGTGAACATCCAGGAAGCAGGGCACATGCCCGCCGTTACTGCCGGGCCCGGAGACGGCCGCTCGTCCCGCTGGCAGAGCCACCGGGAGGAGCGGCGCAGGGAGCTGATCAAGTCAGCCCGCCGGGCGGTGCACGCACTGGGCAGCGACGCCTCCATGGAGGACATTGCAGCCGCCGCGGGTACCTCCAAGTCTGTCTTCTACCGCTATTTCGGGGACAAGGCCGGGCTGCAGCAGGCTGTGGGCGAGGTTGTCCTCAGCCAGATGCAGCGCCGCATCCAGGAGGCTGCGCAGAGCGCCGTCACCCCGCGTGAAGGTTTGCTGGCAATGGTCACCGCCTACCTTCAGATGGCCAGTACGAGCCCCCACGTCTACACCTTTGTGACACGGCATGCCGCAGCGGAACTGGACACTTCGCAGAATCCTGCAGCGGGATCGGCCGCCTTGGGACATTTTTTTGAAGCCGTCGCCGACATGATCGCCACCCCCATGCGTTCGCATCTGGGGGACGGCAAGGAGGCCGTTATTGGCTACTGGCCCAAAGCGGCAATCGGGCTGGTACGGAATGCCGGTGAACAGTGGCTAAGTACGCCGGACTCCCCAACAAAACCAGGGCAGGAGGCGATGGCACGGCAGATCACCGCCTGGCTGTGCGTTGGCATCGCTCCTGAACTGCCCAGGCTGTCCGCCCCCGACGCGTGAACCCCCTTGCTTTGCCGCAGCACCACCAACCCATCTGTCAGCACCAACGAAGGACATTGACATGACTGAACTAGTGGACCGTCCCGCTGGAAACAGGCACCGCCCCGCCACGGTGGCCGCTGCCGTGTCCGGAGCAGCCTCCGCACAGCCCGCCGTCGACGTCGACGCGCTGGGTGAGCAGCTCCTTGGCAAGTGGGCCGCAGTCCGGCTCCAGGCCCGGAGCCTCGCAGCGTCACCCGAGCTCCACAAGATCGAAGGCCTGACGCACACTGAACACCGCGCCAGGGTGTTCGGTCAACTGCAGTGCCTCGTGGAGAACGAGGCCGTGCACCGCGCGTTTCCCGAGTCCTTGGGTGGCTCGGATGACCACGGCGGGAACATCGCCGGTTTTGAGGAACTGGTGGTGGCTGACCCTTCGCTGCAGATCAAAGCCGGCGTCCAATGGGGGCTTTTTGGTTCCGCGGTGATGCACCTCGGCACTGCCGAACACCATGCCAGATGGCTTCCGGGCATCATGAACCTCGAGATCCCGGGGTGCTTTGCCATGACGGAGACAGGGCACGGCTCGGACGTGGCCAGTATCGCCACCACCGCCACATACGACCCTTCCACTGACGAATTCGTCGTGCACACCCCCTTCCGCGCTGCCTGGAAGGACTACATCGGAAACGCGGCCACTGACGGCCTGGGCGCAGTGGTCTTCGCCCAGCTGGTTACCCGGGGCGTCAACCACGGGGTCCATGCGTTCTACATGGATCTCCGGGACCCCGCGACAAAAGAATTCCTGCCGGGCATCGGAGGCGAGGACGACGGCGTCAAGGGCGGACTCAACGGCATCGACAACGGCAGGCTGCACTTCACCAATGTCCGGATCCCCCGGACCAACCTGCTGAACCGCTACGGGGACGTGGATGCCGACGGCCGGTACAGCTCCCCCATCGCCAGCCCCGGCCGCCGCTTCTTCACCATGCTGGGCACCCTGGTGCAGGGCCGGGTATCCCTCGACGGCGCTGCCGTGGCCGCATCAAAAGTGGCCTTGAAGGCGGCAATCCAGTACGCCACCGAGCGCCGCCAGTTCAATGCCTCTTCCCACACCGAGGAGGAAGTGCTCCTCGATTACCAGCGCCACCAAAAGCGCCTGTTCACGAGGCTGGCCACCACGTACGCGGCCAGCTTCGCGCACGAGCAGCTGCTGGAAAAGTTCGACGATGTGTTCTCCGGCACCCATGACACCGACGAAGACCGCCAGGACCTCGAAACCCTCGCCGCTGCACTCAAGCCGCTGAGCACCTGGCACGCTCTGGACACCCTGCAGGAATGCCGCGAAGCCTGCGGCGGCGCAGGGTTCCTGATCGAGAACCGCTTCGCCTCGCTGCGGGCCGACCTGGACGTCTATGCCACCTTTGAAGGCGACAACACCGTGCTGCTGCAGCTCGTCGCCAAACGGCTGCTGGCCGACTACGCCAAGGAATTCCGGAGTGTCGACTTCGGGGTGCTGGCCCGTTACGTCGTGGGACAGGCTACCGGCGCGGCCATCCACCGCACCGGCCTGCGCCAGGTGGCACAGTTCGTCGCGGACACCGGCTCTGTGCAGAAGGCGGCCATCGCGCTGCGCGACGAGGAGGGCCAGCGCGCGCTCCTCACCGACCGTGTTCAGACCATGGTGGCTGAAGCTGCCACGGCGCTTAGGGGCACGGGGAGGTTGTCGCAGGAGAAGGGTGCGGCCCTGTTCAACCGGCACCAGAATGAACTCATTGACGCAGCCCAGGCGCACGCGGAGCTGCTCCAGTGGGAGGCTTTCACGGACGCGCTCCGCGATGTCACCGACCCCGGCACCAAAACGGTACTGACCTGGCTGCGCGACCTGTTCGGCCTTTCCCTGATCGAAAAGAACCTGTCCTGGTACCTCATGAACGGCCGCCTTTCCATGCAGCGGGGCCGCACGGTGGGCGAGTACATCAACAGGCTGCTGGTCAAGCTCCGCCCGCACGCCGTGGACCTGGTGGACGCCTTCGGTTACGGCGAGCAGCACGTGCGGGCAACGATCGCCACCGGTGCCGAGAAGAAGCGGCAGGACGAGGCCCGCGCCTACTTTCGAAGCCAGCGCGCCAGCGGCCAGGCGCCTGTTGACGAAAAGGTGCTGATCGCCCGTATCGCTGCAGGCAAGCGCAATTGATCGCCCCCTGACACCAGGAACGACGACGGCGCCGCTCCCCCTGCGGGG
>JBKJVX010000234.1:0-7766 GCA_046717065.1 Arthrobacter sp.
ACTTCCGAATACACATTCGCTTCCCGGACGCGGCGGGCAATCAGCTGCGCGTACTGGGCACCGTAGTCAACAACCAGCACCGGCTTCTGGGAAGTCTGGGATGCAGTGGGAGTAGTCACCGTACTAGCCTACTGGGCGCCGTTGCAACGGCGCACCTTGAGAAGCTGCGCTGTGACGGAGCGAACTCCCCCACTTTCCAGCGGCTGCTTAGTACCTCTGGGGTGCCTGGGGGTTGGCCGCAAGCTCAGCTTCCACCTCGGCGTGGAACTTCTTCTCCACAATGAAGGACAGGAACGGAACCACTCCGCCCAGTGCCAGCAGGATCAGCTTCAGGAACGGCCAGCGCATGAGGGCCCAGAGCCGGAAGTTTGAAATGAGGTACACCACATACATCCAGCCGTGGACAATGAGGACGGCGACGGAGAGGTTGACCCCACCCAGGACGCCCTGCGGTTCCGCATCCGCGAAACCCAAGCCGAACGGCTGGCCGCTGACGGCGTTGGTGCCGCCGGCAAAGAGGTACTTTCCAAATCCGTACCGGGCGATCAGTTCGGCACACAGCAGCAGCAGCATGGCGCCCGTGAGGTAGGCCAGGACCTTGTAGAACTTCAGGGCGGAGCGGATCTGCGCTTCGGTGCCGCCGAAACGGCGCTTCTTGCCGGACGCCTTGCCGGCAGTTTTGCTGCCTGTGTTGGTGCCTGCGGCGGCGGGGGTGGCCGGTTTCGGATCAATCATGGCTGTACCTTTTGCTGGTTCTGTTCAGGGTGGGTTTCTTCTGGGACGGTGGCATCGTCCTCGTCGTCATCAAGGTCTTCCTCAAGATCCCGGTGGTAGTCGTCCTTGACCAGCCGCCACCAGATGAAGAGGGCAAAGCCGGCGAAGACAACCCACTCAAGGGAGTAGAAGAGGTTGAGCCAGTTGATCTGCTGGGCCGGCGGCTGCGGGCCGATCTGCAGGGGAAGGAGGTCTCCCGGTACTGCTGCAGGGCTGACATCCGCGCCATCCGCGATTTCCGCAGTGGCGGCGACGAAGCCCGGATAGCTGCTGATTTCCCAGTAGTTGATCAGCTCTGCCACCGAGACTGCTGTAGCCTCGCCGGGGGCGGCTGCCTTTCCTGCCACGGGTGCCTCGGATGGGAGCAGCCGGCCGGTGAGTTCAACAATGCCCGACGGCGGGGCCGGCGCATCGGCTGGGTCCGCCACCCATCCCCTCGCGACGGGGATCCAGGTCTGGGGTGAGGCGGCAACGCCGCTGAGGGTGGGCGCGCCGTTGACGGCGAAGGCGGAGACCACCCAGTAGCCGGTTTTGCCGCCGTGCAGGCGGCCGGGGACCAGGACCTGCTTGGCCGGGTCATAGGTTCCCTCCGCACTGACCATCTGGTCGGCGTCGGTACCGTGGAAGAAGTCGCCGGGCTGAAGCGTTTCGGTCAGTGGCTGCACCTGCTCAGTGGTGGGATTGGCTGGCACTTCCGGCTGGGTGGAGCGTCCGAACTGCCATTGGCTGAGCAGCACGAAGACCCCGGAAATGACGATCGCGAAGATGAAACCTGCGATCCATCGGGGTTTAAGGGCTGTTTTCCACACGTCTTAACCGTACTTCGTCCCGCTGTAGAACAACTAAACGCCCGGGGCCGGACGGGTCTTGTCCAGCGGCAGGACCCGTCGGGAATGGACGCAATGGCTTAAGCGTCAGTGGTCGAAGAACACCAGGCTGGAATTGATGAGCTCCGCGATCACTTCTGCGTCGTAAGCACGGCGCAGCGATTCGCGGAAAGACTCCTTGGAGAGTGAGCGGGCCAGGGTAGCCAGGACCTCAAGGTGGTCGGAGAAGGAACTCGCGGGAGTGGCGATCAGGAGGATCACCGTGGCGGGCCCGTCCGTGGCGCCGAAGTCCAGTGCGTGGCCATACTTGGCAATCCCGACGGCGATTGAGGTGCGGGACACAAACTCGCTGCGGGCGTGGGGCAACCCGATTCCGCCGGGGAGCCCGGTGGCCAGCTGGTGCTCACGGGCGTTGACATGCTTGAGGAACCCAGGCAGATCCGATACCCGTCCAGCGGCGAAGAGGCGTTCTGCGAGCTGGGTGGCGGCGTCCGCCTTGTCCGATGCCTCCAGCTCCAGGATCACCATGTCCGGGGTGGTGAGTTCGGCATCGTACCGGTCAAGTGGTTCCGCCAAGGCGTATCCCTTCAGTCAGCAGTGCTGGTGCCGTGAATCCCTCAGCGCAAGGGCACGATGTCTTCCACACCCAGGCGGGCGGCGTCTGCGGATTCGTCGTCCGGCTGTTGCTGGCTGAGGCGTTCCGCCTCCACCCGTGCAATGTAGTGCCTGACCTCATTTTCACGTTGGGCGTCGCTCCAGCCAAGGACGTCACCCATCAGTTTAGCGACTACCGGCACGGCGGACACACCACGGTCCCAAGCCTCGATGGATATCCTGGTCCGCCTGGTCAGCACGTCGTTGACGTGGCGGGCGCCTTCGTGGCTTGCGGCGTACACCGCCTCTGCCTGCAGGTAGTCATCGGCGCCGGGGATGGGTTCGGCAAGGGCAGGGTTCTCTGCGATGATGGCCAGCACCTCGGGCGTCAGGGATCCGTAACGGTTGAGGAGGTGCTCAATCCGGGCCACGTGGACGCCTGATTCCTCGGCCGTGCGGTTCCGGCGGTTCCAGGCGGCCTTGTAGCCGCTCGCCCCCAGCAGCGGGATGGTTTCCGTGCAGCTGGGAGGTACCCGCTCGTCCATGGTCCGTGTTGCCTCATCCACTGCGTCCTTGGCCATGACCCGGTAGGTGGTCCACTTTCCGCCGGCCACCACCACCAGGCCGGGCACGGGGTGTGCCACCACGTGCTCCCGCGACAGCTTGGCGGTGGAGTCGTTTTCGCCGGCCAGCAGCGGACGCAGGCCGGCGTACACACCTTCCACGTCTTCGCGGGTGAGCGGGCGCTTCAGGACCTTGTTGACGTGTTCCAGGATGTAGTCGATGTCCTTGCTGGACGCGGCGGGGTGGGCTTTGTCCAGGTGCCAGTCGGTGTCCGTGGTGCCGATGATCCAGTGCCGCCCCCAGGGAATGACAAACAGCACCGACTTTTCGGTGCGCAGGATCAGGCCCACGGTGGACTGGAATCGGTCCCGCGGAACCACCAGGTGGATGCCCTTGGACGCGCGGACCTTCAGTTGGCCGCGCTCGGTGACCATGGCCTGGGTTTCGTCAGTCCAGACTCCGGTGGCATTGATGACCTGTTTGGCCCTGATGTTGAACTGCGTCCCGTCCTCATGGTTGACCACCTTGGCCCCAACCACGCGTTCACCTTCACGCAGGAAGTCCACCACGGCCATCTGGTTCACTGCATGGGCGCCGTAGTGGGCAGCTGTCCGGATGAGGTTGGCGCAGTATTTCGCGTCGTCCACCTGGCCGTCGTAGTACCGGATGGAGCCCACAAAAGCATCATCCTTCAGGCTCGGCGCCGCCCGCAGCGTACCCCGCCTGCTGAGGTGTTTGTGGAACGGCACTCCCCTGCTGTGGCCGCTGGAGATGGACATGGCGTCGTAGAGGGCGATGCCGGCCCCCACGTAGGGGCGCTCGAAGAAGGGCCTGGTCAGCGGATACAGGAATGGCACCGGCCGGGCCAGGTGCGGCGCCAGTTCGGAGAGCAGCAGCCCACGCTCCTGCAACGCCTCCTTGACCAGGCCAAAGTCGAGCATTTCCAGGTAGCGCAGGCCGCCGTGGATGAGCTTTGAGGACCTGGAGGACGTCCCGGCAGCCCAGTCGTTGGCCTCGACGATCCCCACGTCCAATCCACGGGTGACTGCGTCAAGGGCCGCACCGGTACCCACGATGCCGCCGCCGACAATCAGGATGTCCAGTTCCTGTCCTGGCTCAGCGGTTGCACGCAGCCGCTGGATGGCTGCTTCCCTGGCTGCGGGGCCCAGGGCCCCGCCGTTAGCAGGAACACTCTTCATCGAACGCCTCCAGTGCCACTAGTCCCGGTCGTGAAACCACACTACTTCCTTGCGGCACGCTTGGGCAGGGCGGCTGGGAGCGATTCGGCGCAGCCTTGCGTCAGTTCCCTGAGTACGGGGAAACCACGACGTCGACCCGCTGGAATTCCTTCAGGTCCGAATAGCCGGTGGTCGCCATGGAGCGGCGGAGCGCGCCGATGAGGTTGGAGGTTCCGTTGGTGTGGTGGCCAGGTCCGAAAAGGACTTCTTCGAGCGGACCGACGGTGCCGACGTTTGCGCGGTCACCACGGGGCAGTTCGAGGTGGTGGGCTTCCTGGCCCCAGTGCCAGCCCTTGCCGGGCGCCTCTTCGGCCCGGGCGAGCGCGCTGCCCAGCATCACGGCGTCGGCGCCCATGGCAATCGCCTTGACGATATCGCCGGAGGTGCCCATGCCGCCGTCGGCAATCACGTGGACGTAGCGGCCACCGGACTCGTCCATGTAGTCGCGGCGGGCGGCGGCGACGTCGGAAATTGCCGAGGCCATTGGCGAGTGGATGCCCAGGGCACGGCGGGTGGTGGTGGTTGCACCGCCGCCGAAGCCCACAAGCACACCGGCAGCACCGGTGCGCATCAGGTGCAGCGCCGGCGTGTAGCCTGCCGCGCCGCCGACGATCACGGGGACGTCCAGTTCGTAGATGAACTGCTTGAGGTTCAGCGGCTCGTGGTCCTTGGACACGTGCTCGGCGGACACCGTGGTTCCACGAATGACAAAGATATCGACGCCGGCGGCCACCACTGTCTTGTAGTGCTCCTGCGTGCGCTGCGGGGTGAGGGAACCGGCCACGGTCACGCCGGCGGCGCGCATCTCCGCGAGGCGGGAGGTGATCAGCTCGGGCTGGATGGGGGCCTTGTACAGCTCCTGCATCCGCCCCGTCACGGCGGGGCTGTTGGTCTCGTCCTCCAGCGCACCGATCTCATCGAGGATGGGCTGCGGGTCCTCGTACCGGGTCCAGAGGCCCTCGAGGTCAAGGACGCCAAGGCCGCCGAGGCGGCCGAGGGCGATGGCGGTCTGCGGGGACATGGCCGAGTCCATGGGAGCCGCGATGACGGGCATGCTGAAC
The DNA here is from genome assembly GCA_046717065.1 of Arthrobacter sp. Lineage (GTDB taxonomy): Bacteria > Actinomycetota > Actinomycetes > Actinomycetales > Micrococcaceae > Arthrobacter. The sequence goes on from JBKJVX010000234.1 coordinate 5,059, forward strand.
TGGTAGGCATCGATCTGCCAGGAGACGGAGACGTCCTTGGGGTCGCGGGTACGACGGTTGGGGACAATCGCAATGTCATCCAGGGAGTAGGCTCGACGCCCACGCTTGCCACGGCCGATCTCGATCTCGTAAGTCACTGCTCTAGGTTATCCCAGCAGCAGTGCTGTCCTTGGCTACAGTGGGCTTTATGGGCAGGCGCTGGGTGTTTGACGGTCATATTGCCGGGCTTGGGACGGCCTCGGGACTGCGGGCCGTCGTGGGGGTCTGGCAGGAGTCCCCCTTCGGCGCGTTCTCTGATGTGATGGTTCAGCAGCCGTCCGGTCACCGTTTGCTGCTCGCGCCAACGGCGGAGGTGGCCCGCTTCATCTCCGATACCTACTGCTTCGACGACGTCCGCGTGCTGGAGGTGAACACCACATTGGCCCGGGACCTCCTGACGGTCGACGCCGGCGCCCTGGCGGCCCGCGCCCGGCTCGGCCCGAGGACCCTCCTGGGCAGCGCGCTGCGGGCAGTGCCCCGGACCCTCGCCGTCCACCCGCGGTGGCTGCGGGTGATCAGCCCGGTTGCAGCCGTTCTCAGCGGCGGTTCGCGTACCTCGGGAGCCGCCCGCAGCGGCCGGCACGAGTATTACGGGGTGAGTGACCTGCGCGCCATCAGTTCCGCCGTCGTGCATTGGGACGGGGTGGACGCCGGGGCGCTGACTCCCATCGTGCCGGCGGTGACCTTCGGCTTCAGCAGCGTCCCGCCGCAGCCGAGCCTTGCGCGGGTGCGCACTACAGTGGTGGAGTCCTAGACCCCTTCGGCTTCCTCTACGGTGAGTTGCGACTCGAACATCCTGAAGTAGCGGCCGCGAAGCGCAACAAGCTCCTTGTGGGTCCCCTGTTCCACGATCTGCCCGTCTTCCAGCATGTACACGATGTCCGCCTTTTCGATGGTGGCGAGGCGGTGGCTGATGGCGATGATGGTGCTGCTGCGGTCCGCAAAGAGGCGGGTGAAGATGCGGTGCTCCGCGAGGGCATCGATGGCCGACGTCGGTTCGTCCATCACCATGAACGAGGCGTCCCGGTAGAAGTTGCGGGCCATTGCCAGCCGCTGCCATTGGCCGCCGGAGAGTCCGCTGCCTTTGCGGCCCCGGGGATCCTCCATCCAGTTGCTGACGTGGTTTTCCAGGCCGTTGGGCAGCTTGTTGATGAAGTCCAAAGCCTCCGCATCTGATGCGGCCATGCGGATGCGGGCGTCGTCCCGGGGTGAGCCAACATCACCGAAGTAGATATTTTCGGCGGCAGTGGCGAACTCGTACTTGAGGAACTCCTGGCTCAGCACCGCGAGGTGCCTGTGCCAGGAGGTGACGTCGACGGCGGCGAGGTCAACGCCGTCGAGCATTACCTGGCCGGAATCCGGGCGGTAGAGTCCGGCCAGGATCCGGATCAGCGTGGACTTCCCGGCGCCGTTCTCCCCCACGATGGCGATGTGCTGGCCTTCGCCGATGGTCAGGTTGATCCCGCGGATCACCTCGATGTCGCTGCCCGTGTAGGTGAAGCGGATGTCCTTCAGTTCCACGGTTTTCGGCGGCTCGAGCAGCGGGGGCGCGTGCTCGGAATGCACCGGCAGGGCCATAAACAGTTCGTAGTCCTTGAGGTTCGCCAGGTCCTCGTCGATGGAGCTGAGGGAGGACACCAGGTTGTTGGCCGTGGACAGTGCCCGGCTGACGATCTGCTGCACATAGAGGAACTGGCCGACGGGCTGCGCGCGGGCGATGATCTGCCCCACCACCCAGATCAGCGAGACCACCTCCGCGCCGTATTGCAGGGCATCGGCGGCGAGTTGCTTGGGGATGTACCGGCGCTGGAAATCAAGACGGCGGCGCTCATCCGCGTCGCGGAGGCGGGAGCGGAGGTCCATCAGGAAGCCCACGATGCCGTAGAGGCGCATCTCGGCAATGTGCTGCGGCCGGAGGAGGTTTTGCTCGATCATCCGCCGCTGCCGCCGCGAGTCCACCTGCGTGTTCCAGTGTGCTATTTGCTCCCGGGACAGCTTGAACTGCAGGTAGACGCTGGGGACGATGGCCACCAGGACAATCACGGCGATCCACCAGCTGACCAGGAGCAGTGCTCCGACGGCAAGGATGACCGAGACGAGCTGGGTGAAGATCGCCGCGATCCTGTCCAACACCCGGGCGTAGGAGTCCGAGAACCGCTTGGCGCGGTCGTAGAGGTCAACGGTTTCTTTGTCGTCGTAGCGCCAGAACTCGAGGGCAAGGAACCGCTCGTACATCTGGTCCCCGACGATGGCCCCCACCTTGAAGCTCATCAGCTGCTGGATGTAGCGGTCCACGCTGCTGAAGGCACCCCAGAGAAGACCCAGGGCGGCGGTGATGATGACGTAGACAATCGCGAGCTGACCGGCTGCGGCGTCACCGGAGTACGCGGCAGCCAGCGCGGTGGTGGTGAGCGCAGCGAAGTAGGTGGTGACCAGCGGCAGCACGGCCGAAATCAGCGAGCCGAGCACTTTCATGACCACCGCGCCCGGGGAGGCCCGGAAGCTCACCCGGAGGACCTGGGCTACTGCGCTTGTGTAGGGCCGGAGGGCCAGGCGGCGCTGGGGTTCCCTTTTAGGGCTCAGTTCAACCGGGTGGCTTGGTGCGGGCATAGATTCAGCCTAGTACCGGGCACTGACGCCGGCAGGCCATGGAGCGCGGACTCCATGGC
>JBKJVX010000235.1:0-43704 GCA_046717065.1 Arthrobacter sp.
ACGGAGCGAACAAGCAGACCGCCCGTGTCGCCGGCGAGTTCTACCTCAACGCAATCAACGTGATGCGCGGCGCCGAGGCGATCTCCACCTACGCCCCGATCGAGGAATCCGAGAAGTTCCGGATCGAGTACTGGGCGCTGGAGGAAGCCAAGCTGGCCCGCATGCCCAAGCCCAAGTCGCACGCCACCCGCATCGCGCTGGTCACCGGCGCCGCTTCGGGCATCGGCAAGGCCATTGCCACCCGCCTCGCCGCGGAAGGCGCCAGCGTTGTCATTGCCGACCTGAACCTGGAGAACGCGGAAAAGGTGGCCGAAGAGCTCGGCGGTCCGGACGTTGCCATCGGTGTCCAGGCCGACGTGACGGACGAAGCGCAGGTCGCCGCTGCCATCGACGCCGCTGTGCTGGCGTTCGGCGGCGTGGACCTGGTGGTCAACAACGCCGGCCTGTCCATCTCCAAGCCGCTGCTGGAAACCACCGAGAAGGACTGGGACCTGCAGCACAACGTGATGGCCAAGGGCTCCTTCCTGGTGGCCAAGGCCGCCGCGAAGGTCATGATTGCCCAGGGCCTGGGCGGGGACATCATCTACATCTCCTCCAAGAACTCCGTGTTCGCCGGCCCCAACAACATCGCCTACTCCGCCACGAAGGCAGATCAGGCCCACCAGGTCCGCCTGCTCGCCGCGGAACTCGGTGAGCACGGGATCCGCGTCAACGGCATCAACCCCGACGGCGTGGTCCGCGGCTCCGGCATCTTCGCCGGCGGCTGGGGCGCCAAGCGCGCCGCCGTGTACGGCGTGGACGAGGAGAAACTGGGCGAGTACTACGCCCAGCGCACCCTGCTCAAGCGCGAAGTCCTGCCCGAGCACGTGGCCAACGCCGCCGCCGTCCTCACCAGCAACGAACTGTCCCACACCACCGGCCTGCACATCCCCGTGGACGCCGGAGTGGCCGCAGCCTTCCTGCGATGAGCACCGAACGCACCAACGAAACTGCCCCGGCCCAGGCCGGGGCAGTTTCCGCAGGGCCCGCCAAGGTATTTGCCGCCGTCGACATTGGAGCCTCCTCCGGCCGGGTCATCCTGGGCCGGGTCCAGGCCGGCGGTGCAGGCGGTGAAAACAGCGTGGAGCTGGAAGTTGTCCACCGCTTTCCCAACGGCGTGGTGGAGATCGACGGCGGGCTGCGCTGGGACTTCAACGCACTCTTCGCCGAAGTGCTCAAGGGGCTCTCGGCGGCGGCGACCGTTGCCGCCGTGCAAGGCGAGCGTGTGGCCAGCATCGGCATCGACACCTGGGCCGTGGACTACGGCCTGGTCAACGCCGCCGGCGATCTGACTGCCCAGCCGTTCAGCTACCGGGACGACCGCAGCCGGACCGCTGTGGAGCCGGTGCACCGGAAGCTGGACCCTGCACGGCTGTACGGGACCACGGGGCTGCAGTTCCTGCAGTTCAACACGATCTACCAACTGGCCAGCGAGCCGGACCTGGACGGCCTCCAGGCGCTCCTGATCCCGGACCTGATCGCGTTCCTCCTGACGGGGCAGCGAAGGACCGAGGCGACCAACGCCTCCACCACAGGCTTGTTCGACGCCGTGGCGGGGGAGTGGGCCACCGAGTTCCTTACCGCACTGGGCCTGCGGAAGGACCTGTTCCCGCCGCTGGTCCAGCCCGGTGAAACTGTTGGCACCCTCCTGCCGGCCATTGCCGCCCAGGTGGGCCTTCCGCCGGAAACCCAAGTGGTGGCCGTCGGTTCACACGACACCGCCTCCGCCGTCGCCGCCGTCCCGGCACAGGAGGAGGATTTTGCCTATGTCTCCTCCGGCACCTGGTCCCTGGTGGGACTCGAGCTGAAGCACCCGGTCCTCACCGAGGCCAGCCGTGAGGCGAACTTCACCAATGAGCGCGGCGTTGACGGCACCATCCGCTACCTCCGCAACATGGGCGGTCTTTGGCTCCTCAGCGAATGCCAGCGGACGTGGGCGCAGGAAGGGTTCCGGCCGGAGCTTCCGGCCCTGCTGACCGCGGCTGCGGCCCTGCCGCCCGGTGGGCCACAGATCAACCCGGACGACCCCTACTTCATTGCCCCGGACAACATGCCGGACCGCATCCGCGCCGCGGTCCGCCGCACCGGAGAGGTACTGCCGAACGATCCTGCCGCCATTACCCGCTGCATCATGGACAGCCTGGCCGCCGGCTACGCCCGCACCATCCGCGACGCCGAGCGGCTCGCGGACCGGTCAGTGGACGTGGTGCATGTGGTGGGCGGCGGTTCCCAGAACCGGCTGCTCTGCCAGCTCACCGCCGATGCCACCGGCAGGAAAGTTGTGGCAGGGCCGGTGGAAGCCACTGCCCTGGGCAACGTCCTGGTGCAGGCACGCGCTGCGGGTTCCGTCACCGGCAGCCTGGGAGAACTCCGCGCCCTGGTGGTGGCCAGCAGTCCGCTGCAGGTTTTTGTACCGGAGCTCTCGCGGCTGTAGCCTTCGACCGCATCCCCTGGCGCCCCGCCAGCCCACCACTACAGGACAGGACCGGACGACGCGTGCCACTTTTTGACCTCCCGCTGGCCCAGCTCCGCACCTACACGTCCCAGGTGACGCTGCCGGAGGACTTCCGCAGATTCTGGGACACCACCATTGCGGAAGCACAGGCGCTTCCGTTGGACGCGTCCTTCGAACCGGTGGAGAACTACCTGTCAGTCATCGATACCTTCGATGTCACGTTCGCTGGTTATGGGGGCGCCGCCATCAAGGGCTGGCTGCACCTTCCCGCCAGCAGGGCCGCTGGAACAAGGTTGCCGGTAGTGGTGCAGTATGTGGGCTACTCCGGCGGCCGGGGCCTGGTCAACCAGGACACGAAGTGGGCGCAGGCAGGCTACGCGCACTTCATCATGGACACGCGCGGCCAGGGCTACGGCGGCACCCTGGGGGATACCGCCGACCCCCACCCCTCCGCGGGCGGCGTGGCCCACGCAGGCCTGATGACCAGGGGCATCGCAAGCCGGGAAGACTACTACTACCGCCGAGTCTACGTGGACGCTTTCCGCGCCGTGGAAGCGGTCCAAAGCCACCCGGCGATCGACCCGGCACAGGTGGTGCTAGCCGGCGTCAGCCAGGGCGGCGGTATCGTAGTTGCCACTGCAGGCCTGGCGGCGGGACGGCTCGACGGCGTGATCGCCGCGCTGCCCGATGTTCCGTTCCTGCAGGACTTCCCGCGCGCCATCGACATCACCCCGCGCGGCCCGTACCCGGAGATCGCCCAGTTCCTGGCACGCCACCGGGACCGCTACGAGCCCATGCTTGATGTCCTCCGCTATTTCGACGGCGTCAACTTGGCGCGCCTGGCAACGGCACCAGCCTTGTACTCCGCAGCCCAGATGGACGACATCTGCCCGCCGTCCACCGTCTTTGCCAGCTTTAATGCCTACGGCTCCGGCACCCCGGATTCATCTGGCACCGGAGCGGCCAAGGAAATTGAGGTCTACCGGTTTAACAACCATGAAGGCGGCCAGGAACACCACTGGATCCGGCAGTTGCTGTTTCTACGCAAGATCTTGGGGTAAGTTTCTTCTGCGGGCCCGAGAAATCGGTTTCTCGCCTTGGCGGACAAGGAACCAATGACGAAACTCAGCAGGCTCAGCGTTTTCGGCTATGGTGCCGGCGATGTGGCGAACAGCATGATCATCAGTACCGCAAACATGTTCCTGCTTGTCTATTACACCGATGTAGCGGGGATCGGCGCAGCGGCGGCAGGAACACTGCTGCTCGTTGCGCGGGTTTTTAACGCCTTCACTGACATAGCGGCCGGCCGCATCGTGGACCGTGTGCCAAGCAAGCGCTGGGGAAAGTTCCGCCCGTTCCTGATGTTCGGCTTCATTCCCCTGTTGCTGAGCGTGGCGGTGTTCCACGTTCCGGACGTCGACCCGTCCCTGAAACTGCTGTACGCCTACTGCACCTACGCCCTGGTGTGCGTCGCCTACAGCATGGTCAATGTGCCTTACGGTTGCCTGGTGGGGGCCATGACCCAGGACGCCAAGGAACGCGCACGGCTCGGCGGGGCCCGAACCATCGGTGGCCTCTCGGTGGGGGCCACCCTCGGCTTCTTCATCGCACCGCTCCTCGGTGCCGGCCAGGACATGCAGCAGATCTTCACCTGGCTGACGATAACTTTCGCCGTCGTTGGTTCACTGCTCTATTGCTTCACCGGCATAGTGTGCGTTGAGCAGGTCCCCGGAAGCGTCCCCAAGATCACTCTTCGCCAGAGCGTGGCAGCCCTGAAGGCGAACTCCCCGCTGGTGATCCTTTGCGTGAGTTCCGTCCTTTTCGTCACCGGAACTTCTGCCACCGGCGCCTCCCAGTTCTACTACCTCCGGGACGTCCTGTCCCGGGTGGACCTTTTCCCCGTCATGGCCGCAGCCCAAGTGGTGATCACGCTGACGCTGGCTGTCCTGATGCCGCTTCCTGTGGCCCGATGGGGCAAGCGGGCCGTCTACAGCGTTGGCGGCGGATTCGGGGCGGTGGGCGGAGCGCTGGTCTTCCTCGCCCCCGCGGACATGCCATTGCTCGGCCTGGCGGGCCTCGTGTTGGGGCTCCTTGCTTCGGCGTCCGTCAGCATCGTGACCTGGGCCCTGATCGCCGACACCGTGGAATACGGTGAGTGGAAAACGGGAGTCCGGGTCCAGGGCATCAACTACGCGCTCCTGGCCGCCACCCGCAAGCTCGGTATGGGATTCGGTGCCGCCGTCGTCGCCTTCTCTCTCGCCTGGGGCGGCTACGTTTCAGGTACTGCGGAGCAGTCTGATGCTGCCACCCTCGCCATCAGGGCGGCGGCAGGGCTGCTGCCCGGGGCGCTGGTGCTGGCCTCCGTCGGGATCATGTACTGGTACCGCCTGACCGACCAGAAGCACGCGGAGCTGGTGGCAAGCCTGTCGGGGGATGCGACGTAACAGTTTGCGGCCACGGCGGCCCGCGGTTATGGTTCATGGCATGACAAACCGTTGGTATGCGTATTTTTCGTTGGCTCTGGAGGGGCCCGCGTCTAACTGACACGCATCCAACTTTCCTTCAGAGCCAACAGGGCAGAGATCATTCTCTGCCCTTCGCCGTTTCTCCGGCGGGTTCTGATCTGGGCCCGCTTCCCATCTGGAACAGGACCCGAACATGAGCACCGCAACAGCCCCCGCAAACGCCACCGCCGGCAACCCCCGTGGTGAAGCAACGGCAAAATCGACGTCGAACCTGCGTGTCAGCGAGTTCACCGCGCTGCCCACGCCGCAGGAACTCATCGCGGAACTGCCGCTGGACGCCCGGGTGGCGGACGTCGTCGAACGCGGACGTGACGAAGTCCGCGCCATCATGGACGGTGTGGATGACCGCCTGCTGGTGATCGTGGGACCGTGCTCCATCCACGATCCCAAGGCCGGGCTGGAGTACGCACGGCGGCTGGTCAGCCAGGCCGAGAAGCATAAGGAAGACCTGCTGATCGTGATGCGCGCCTACTTCGAAAAGCCCCGCACCACGGTGGGCTGGAAGGGCCTGATCAACGATCCGCGGCTGGACGGCAGCCACGATATGGTGACCGGACTCCGCACAGCCCGGCACTTCCTGCAGCAGGTCACCGCGCTCGGGCTCCCCGCCGCCACCGAATTCCTGGAGCCCATCAGCCCGCAGTACATGGCAGACCTTATCTCCTGGGGCGCCATCGGGGCCCGCACCACCGAGAGCCAGATCCACCGGCAGCTCGCCTCCGGCCTCTCCATGCCCATCGGCTTCAAGAACGGGACCGACGGCGACCTCCAGGTTGCCATCGACGCCTGCGGTGCCGCCGCTGCGGCCCAGGCTTTCCTTGGCATCGACGGCGACGGCCGGGCCGCGCTCGTGGCCACCGCGGGAAACCCTGACACCCACGTCATCCTCCGCGGCGGACGCAAGGGGCCCAATTACTCTGCTGCCGACGTCGAGGCTGCAACAGCCAAGCTCGCCGGCAAGCAGCTGAACCCGCGCCTCATCGTTGACGCCAGCCACGCCAACAGCGGAAAGAGCCACCACCGCCAGGCGGAAGTGGCCCTGGAGATCGGGGCGCAGCTGGAGGACGGCGGCGCTTCCGCGCAGGCAATTGCCGGCATCATGCTGGAAAGCTTCCTGGTGGGCGGCGCGCAGAACCTCGATGTCGCCGAGCACGCGGCCGGCCGGTCGGAGCTGGTGTACGGGCAGAGCGTGACGGATGCCTGCATGGACTGGGACGTTTCTGTCTCGGTACTGGACCAGCTCGCCGCTTCCGCCCGCAAGCGCAGAAGGTAGGCGCCCGCCCCGGAGTGGGGGAGCAAATAGGGGGACCGCACTACTTTCACATTGGCCACAGGAACATCTAGAGTATCTAGAAGGTGGTTGGTGGATGGCTCAGCATCGGAACACCGCATTGGCACGTACCTGGGGTCACTGTTGTCCATCCGTCAGCAAAGGAAAATAGGGAAATGTCGGCAGAACAGAACTTCTCCAACGCGAAGTTCCTGACCGTGGCAGAAGTAGCCCAGGTCATGCGTGTCTCCAAAATGACTGTTTACCGGCTGGTCCACTCCGGCGAGATGCCGGCAGTGCGGTTCGGCCGCTCCTACCGGGTACCCGAAGCCGCCGTTGAGCAGTACCTCAAGGGTGCCGTGGTGGACGGCCACACCGAAACCGCCTAAGCAGGCCTGTCAGTGGTGGCCCCCGATAAGCGGTACCCTGTTAAGGAACGTTTTACGTCATTGTAAGAATCTGTCAGTTGTTCAGTTCGTAGCTCTGTCCACGAACACTTTCCATCAGACAGGTACTGCATCTAGTTTGTAAGGAACTTTCGTGGGTTCAGTTATTAAGAAGCGTCGCAAGCGTATGGCCAAGAAGAAGCACCGCAAGCTGCTTCGCAAGACTCGTCACCAGCGCCGCAACAAGAAGTAGAGATACTTCGAACAGCGTGGAAATGCCCGTCGCCTTCCGAGGTGGCGGGCTTTTCTGTTTCCGCGGGCCCAACTAAGTAGCGCTAAGTGTCGTTCTGGGCGCCCATAACGACACTTAGCGCTACCTAGATGCGGGGGCCCCGGATGCGGGCGAAGCCTCTCCAGAGTCCGTAGACGGCGCCGCCTGCGGTGGCTGCCTTGAGGCCGAAGGTGGCTGCGCGGCGGCCCGCCCGGAAGTCGTAGACGGGCCAGTTGTTGTCGCGGGCGTGGCGGCGGAGGCGGGTGTCCGGGTTGATGGCCACCGGATGGCCCACCAGGGTAAGCAGCGGAATGTCATTGAAGGAGTCGCTGTAGGCCCAGCAGCGCTTTAGGTCCAGCTCTTCGGCATCCGCTACTGCCTGGACAGCCACTGCTTTCGCGGAACCGTGCAGGATGTCTCCCACCAGGCGGCCGGTGTACATGCCTTCCGAGATCTCTCCGACCGTCCCCAGGGCTCCGGTTAGTCCCAGCCGGGTGGAGATCACGGTGGCAACTTCTATGGGGGTCGCAGTGACCAGCCACACCCGACGGCCGACCCGCAGGTGCTGCTCGGCCAACGCCTTGGCGCCCGGCCAGATCCGTGAGGCGATCATCTCGTCGTAGACCTCTTCGCCGAGGGCCTTGACGTCGTCAACCGTGATGCCTGCGGCCAGGGTCAGCGCGGAGTCACGGACAGCGTGGACCTCGTCCATGTTTTCACCGCGGGCCACGAACTTGAACTGCTTCCACGCGAACCCGGCAGCCTGGCCCATGGTGAAGGCTCCGCGCTGGTGCATCTTGCGGGCAACATGGAAGAGGCTGGCGCCGCGCATGAGGGTGTTGTCCACATCGAAGAATGCCGCCTCGCCGGGTTGCGGCGCCGCAACCGGCTTGGTGACTACGGCGACGTACTTCTCCTCGGGCATGGTGTCGAGTCTAGTCAATCCGGTTGGTGGACACGGTCGGCGTCGCGGGGCACAGTCAACGGGGCTACGGTTAAGCCATGGCAACACCGCACGTCGTCCTGATCACCAAAGCTGACTGCCACCTGTGCGAAGAGGCGCGCGACGCCGTCGGCCGGGTTACTGCCTCGCTGGGCCTTGAGTGGACGGAAGAGCTGGTGGACCACCAGCCGGAACTGCGGGACCGCTATGCCGAGGAAATCCCGGTAGTGCTGGTGGATGGCGTGCAGCGCGACTTCTGGAAGATCGATGAGATCCGGCTGGAACGCGTGCTTCAGCGGGTCATGGCAGAGTAGGGGAGCAGCACCAGTGACCGCGCGTGCTTTGTGGCCGGCTGCTTTGTTGGCATCGGCCGGAGGGCTCTAGAGTGGAGTCACAACGCGATGCGAGGGAGGGGCTGGTGGCTTCGCTGGATTCAACTCCCCAGGCTGTCCCGGATCTTCCGGGTACCACTGGCACGCCAGCCAAACAGATTCCGCCCGCAGCGGTGGCCCGGCTGACGCTCTATCTGCGTGCCCTGAACACCCTGCTTGCCGAGGGAGTGGAGCGCGTTTCCTCCGAATCCCTCGCCGAAGCTTCAGGCGTCAGTTCCGCCACACTGCGCAAGGACCTGTCCCACGTAGGCTCCTACGGTACCCGCGGTGTTGGCTACGAAGTGCAGTACCTAAGCCGCCACATCGCTGCGGCACTCGGGCTGACGCACGACTGGAAGGTCGCCATCGTCGGTGCCGGCAACCTCGGCAAGGCCCTGGCACGGTACGGCGGATTCGAATCCCGGGGGTTCGACGTCGTGGCCATTTTCGACGCCGACCAGATGGTGGTGGGCAACGAGGTGGGGTGGCTGCGCGTCAGCGATGTAGCCGACCTGGAAACTGTGCTGCACCGGACCGGAGCGAACATGGTGGTGCTGGCGCTGCCGGCCGCCGTGGCACAGGATGTCTGCGACCGCGTGGTGGCCGCCGGCGTCCGCAGCGTCCTGAGCTTCGCCCCCGTGATGCTCCAGGTGCCGGAGGGAGTCAACCTCCGCAAGGTGGACATGGCTACTGAACTGCAGATCCTGGCCTACCACGCACAACGGGCGCAGGCCCCGGGGCAGACCGCGTAGATTTCTCAGGCGGTTCCGGGACCCACGCCCGCAGGTGTGGGAAGTGCGTAAATCTACCGGCCGTAGGGGTTGCCCAGGCCGCCACCGTAAGGGTTGGCGAAGGGCTGCTGCTTCCGGAAGTACGGGGCAGCCGCAGGCAGGTACAACAGGACGATGGCGGCGATCCCCAAAAGGGTGCCGATGGTTCCAATGCTGGGAGGACCGAAGAGGCCGAAGAGGGACAGTGCAGCGAACACGGTACCCAGAATGCGCGCCCAGTTCTTGCCCTTGCGGACAAAGAAGGCAACCAGCAGGTAGAGCCCAGCGCCGAGGATGGCGAAGACCACCAGCGTGCCGGCGATGACGCCCTTGATGTCCTCGTACGTAACGCCCGCTCCGCTGCCCTCCATCTGCTGCTCAAAAGTCTGGCGGAATATCGGGTCGTCCAGCTGGCTGAGTCCGGTGAGCATGGAGATGACGAAGATCGCGGCCGAGGCGATCAGCAACCAGAACGAGATGTTGACCAGCTGCGGCACCCCGTTGCTGCCCGTGGGCTGCGGCTGCTCCGAAGGGTACTGCGCGTACGGCGACTGGCCGTACGGCTGCTGACCGTACGGCTGCTGGCCAAAGCCAGGAGCCTGCGGCGGGTTCTGGCCATACTGTGGAGTGTTTTGCCCGTACTGCGGGGCGCCGGACTGGCCGTACTGGGGAGCGTTCTGCCCGTACTGCGGCGGGTTCTGCCCGTACTCGGGAGCGTTCTGTCCGTACTGCGGGGCGTTTTCCCCGTAGCGCGGCTGTTGGTTGCCCTGCTCGGGATCGTTGGGCACGGGAGGCGGGACGGGAGGATTACTCATGAGCTGTCCTTTGGCATGTCGGGTTCTGGTAGGCTGCCGGGTTTCGGTCCTGTGCCCTACCCCCAGCATGGCTTAAGTCCACCGTACCCCCGGACTGGCGGCAGATGGGTCATTCCAGGGAGGTATTCCGCCCACTGTTCAGCGGTTGCCCGGCGATACCTTGCTAACCCTTGTTTCCCCGCGCTGCAAACCATGCCTGCGAGTTCGGCAGCCAGAGCAGGACCGTTGCCGCGAGGCTGATCAGGAAGCCCGCCCAGTTGCCGCCCTGGCCAACACCGATGGCCAGGTTGACCAAAGCGAGGACCAGGGTGACGCCCGTCAGGACTGTGAGGGCCAACCGTGCCCACTGCCTTCCGTCCTTCATCTTGAGGGCAAAGACGATCTGCGCGGCTCCGACGGCCGCCGCCAGCAGCATCAGCAACAGAACCAGCGCGGCCGCACCGGGCGCCGCGGCGAAAAGAACCATTGAGGCCAGCATGCCCAGCAGCCCGCCCAGGAGGCCAAGGATGCCGCCCACGAACCAGATCCAGAACGAGACCTTGAGCTCGGTGGGAAGTCCCGCCACCGAGAACATGCCGGCAAAACCGTTGCGAGGCCCCGTGCTGTCAAAGTTGCTCATGGCCATCACTGTAGCCCGGCACCGGCGGCGGCACAGCGAGGCTCAGTGCGCAGGGACTGCCCCTGCGCACCGGGCCACGGTTTCACTGCGCAGGCCGGGACGGCGAACGCCATCTACGACAGAACCCCGGCACCGACGTGAAAGCCGGTGCCGGGGTTCCGGCGGAAAGGATGACTACGCTGCGGGGGCGATGAAGGCGAGTTCGAGGTTGATGGCAACCTTGTCGCTCACCAGGACACCGCCGGTCTCGAGGACAGCGTTCCAGGTCAGGCCGAAGTCCTTGCGGCTGATGGTGGTTTCAGCGGAGACACCGGCGCGCGTGTTGCCGAACGGGTCCACGGCCACACCGTTGAACTCCGTGTCCAGGGTGACCGGGCGGGTGACACCCTTAATGGTCAGGTCGCCGGTCAGTTCGTAGGTGTTGCCCTTGGCCACCAGGCCGTTGGAGACGAAGGACATCTCGGGGAACTTCTCCACGTCGAAGAAGTCCTCGCCCTTGACGTGGCCGTCGCGGTTGGCATCGCCGGAGTCGAAGCTGGCGGTGTTGATGGTGGCGTTGATCCGGGAATCCGCCACGTCCTCGCTCAGTTCCAGGGTTGCTGCTGCTTCCTTGAACTGGCCGCGGACCTTGCTGATGCCTGCGTGGCGAACGGTGAAGCCGATCTCGCTGTGGGAGTTGTCGAGGGTCCAAGTGCCGGTAGTGACGTCTGCGGGAAGTGCCATGATGTTGCTCCTTTGGGGTGTTACCTGTTGACGGTCGTGCCGTTGAACCTTCATCTGTTGAAGTCTCAACTAACTGCTGCATCTACTATAAACATGCATATGCATCTTTTGTTCCCGGCTTCGGAACATTTCTTCATAAATTTCAGTTCTACTGGATGTAGAAAATTTCGGATCGAACGCCATCTTTGAGAAACTGGTAAACATGCCCCAAGCCACTGTCCATCTGCTCCGCCACGGCGAGGTCCATAATCCTGACGGCGTTTTGTACGGAAGGCTGCCCGAATTCCACCTCTCCGAGCTTGGGCTGGAGATGGCACGCACCCTCGCTGAGCACTTCCGGCAGCGCGCCGAAAACGGGGCCCGCATCACCTACCTGGCCGCCTCGCCGCTGGACCGCGCGCAGGAAACTGCACGGCCGACGTCGGAAGCCCTGCATCTGCACATCCACACGGAGGAGCGGATCATCGAGGCGGAAAACTACTTCGAGGGCATGAAGGTCAGCAAGGCGGAACTGCGCAGGCCCAAGCATTGGCCGCGGCTGGTCAACCCCCTCCGGCCCTCCTGGGGCGAGCCGTACAAGCAGCAGGCGGCAAGGGTTATGGCAGCGGCGCAGGAGGCGCGCCTCCGCGCGATCGAGCTGGCCGACGGCGACTTCGGAACAGAGGGGCCTGAAGCGATCATGGTCAGCCATCAGCTTCCTATCTGGGCCACCCGCCTGAGTGCCGAAGGCAAGCCCCTGTGGCACGACCCGCGAAAGCGTGAGTGCACGCTGACCTCCATCACGTCCCTGGTGTTCGACGACGACGGCACGCTGGTGCGCGTCGCGTACAGCGAACCCGCGGCGTCCCTTCTTCCCGGTGCAGCCAGCACCCCTGGAGCCTAGAAGTGTCTGACAGTCCTATCCAAAAGGGCCGGCCCAGCCTGCCCGCCTCCCGCCGCAGCGTCCTTGCTGCCGGCGGCCTGGCGCTGACCGCAATCACCCTGGGCCTTTCGGCATGTGCCCAGGAAGATGCCCTTGCGGAACAGGCAAGGGCCGGGGATAACAAGAACTATGTGGCCGGCGACGGCTCCGTCACGGAGTTCGCGGCGGGCGACCGGAAGTCCGCGCTCCAGATCAACGGCACGCTTTTCAACGGAACCACGGTTGCGCCGGCTGACCTCCAGGGCAAGGTCACAGTCCTGAACTTCTGGTTCGCGGCCTGCGCCCCGTGCCGGGTTGAGGCACCCATCCTCGAAGAACTGCACCAGGAATTCAAGCCCCAGGGCGTACAGTTCTACGGCGTCAACCTGCGGGACGAGAAGGCCACCGCGGAAGCCTTCGACAAGTCTTTCAACCTGACGTACCCCAGCTTCGACGACAAGGACGGCGGCGTCCTGTTGGCGGTCTCCGGCCTGGTTCCGCCCGGCGCGGTTCCCACAACCCTCGTGCTGGACAAGCAGGGGCGCGTGGCCTCCCGCGTCCTCGGTGAGATCCAAAAGGGCACCCTGAAAGCCCTCATCGCTGCCGCCGTGGCAGAGTAGCGCAGACCCGTGAACAGCCCCTTCGCCGAAGCCATCCTCAACGGCTCGCTCCTCCTTGCCATTCCGGTGGCGCTGCTGGCCGGACTGGTCTCCTTCCTGTCCCCGTGCGTCCTTCCGCTGGTTCCCGGCTACCTGGGATACGTCACGGGCTTGTCAGGCGTGGACCTGGAGAAGCAGAAGCGCGGCCGGATGCTGCTTGGCATAGGGCTGTTCGTGCTGGGCTTCTCCGTAATTTTCGTCCTCCTCGGCGGTGCGTTCGGCCAGTTGGGCAGCCTCATCGCCGGGCCGCAGAATGCCTGGATCACGCAGGTCCTGGGCATCCTGGTGATCGTTATGGGCGTGGTGTTTATGGGCGGGTTCAGCTGGTTGCAGCGGGACGCGAAGATCCACGCCAAGCCGCCGGCGGGGCTGTGGGGGGCGCCGCTCCTGGGCCTCACGTTTGGCCTGGGCTGGGCACCGTGCATCGGGCCCACCTACTCCGCGGTCCAGCTCCTGAGTCTGTCCGGCGGCTCGTCCGCCGCCAAGGGCGCATTCCTGGCCTTCGTCTACAGCCTCGGCCTGGGGATCCCCTTCCTGCTGATTGCCCTGGCGCTTCGTCGGGGCATGGGTGTCATGGCCTTCTTCCGCAAGCACCGGCTGGCAATCCAGCGCATTGGCGGCGGCATCCTGGTGGTCCTCGGGCTGCTGATGGCCAGCGGCGTCTGGGGCACCTGGGTCACCGGGCTGCAGTACTGGTTCCAAACCGATGTGAAGTTGCCGATCTGATGAGCGAACGCGTGAACTTAGACAAGAAATCATCCGATCCGGTGGCTGAGGCCAAGACGGAAGCGGCGCTGCCTGCGCTGGGGCCGATGGGCATGCTCCGCTGGGCCTGGACCCAGCTGACCAGCATGCGCACAGCGCTGTTCCTGCTGCTGCTCCTCGCCGTCGCGGCAGTCCCGGGCTCGCTGTTCCCGCAGCGCCCGGCCAACCCGTCAGTGGTCACCCAGTACATCAAGGACAACCCGGATTACGGCAAGCTGCTGGACACCCTGCAGCTGTACGACGTTTATTCCTCGGCCTGGTTCTCGGCCATCTACCTGCTGCTGTTCATCTCCCTCATCGGCTGTGTGGTGCCCCGGGCCATCGCCCACTACAAGGCGATGCGCTCCCAGCCCCCGCGGACGCCCAAGCGCCTGTCCCGCCTCCCTGAGTACGGCACCCTGGTCATTCCGGCCGACGCCGGGATCCCGGCGTCGGACGCCATCACCAGTGCCGCGGCGGTGCTGAAGAAGCGCGGCTACCGCGTGGAGGTCCGGGACAGCGGCGGAAAGCGTCCCTCGTTGGGCGCCGAGCGCGGCTTCACAAAGGAAGTGGGGAACCTGGTGTTCCACACGTCGTTGATCGGAGTGCTGGTGTCCGTGGCCATCGGCGGACTGTTCGGCTACAGCGGCCAGCGGATCCTGGTGGAGGGTGACACGTTCGTGAACACCCTGGTGGGCTACGACCAGTTCACGCCGGGCACCAACTTCGAGTCCGGCCAGCTGCAGCCCTACTCCGTCCAGCTGGACAAGTTCGACATCACCTTCGACCGCGAGTCGGAGGGCAAGTTCGGCCAGCCCATCGACTTCTCCGCCGCCGTGACCACCAAGGAGAACCCGGAAGCACCGGCGCAGAAGGAAATCCTGAAGGTCAACGATCCCATCACCCTGGGCGGCACCAGCATCTACCTCACCGGCAACGGGTACGCTCCCGTGGTGACCATCCGGGACGGCGACGGAAACGTGGCCATGCAGGGGCCGGTGGTGGCCAAGCTGCAGGGGGACAACTACTACTCCTCAGTGGTCATCAAGGTTCCCGACGCCAAGCCGGACCAGCTGGGCTTCGCCGGCTTCTTCCTGCCCACGGCCTTCATCTCGAACGAGGGTGTGTCCTTCAGCGGCGACCCCGACCTTTTCAACCCGCAGCTGACCCTGAACTCCTACTTCGGGGACCTGGGCCTGGACGACGGCGCCCCGCAGAACGTCTTCGAGCTGGACGTGCAGGACCTGACTCCGCTGAACGCGAGGAACCTGGACGCCGGCGGCATCACCCTGGCCCCTGGCAGCAGCTACACGCTGCCGGACGGCAAGGGCACCATCAGCTTTGACGGCGTGAAGCGGTACATCGGCGTGGACATCCACCATAACCCCGGCCAGCTCTACGCCCTGATTTTCGCGCTCCTCGCGGTGGCTGGCCTAATCCTCTCCCTTTACGTGAACCGCCGCCGCGTCTGGGTCCGCACGGGCTCCCACGCCGACGGCCGCACCATGGTGGAGTACGGGCTCCTGGCCCGCGGTGAGGACCACCGCCTCGCAGCGGAAGCCGAAGCCGTTCGGAAGCTGCTGTCCGGGGAATGGCAGCTCGAGGCAGATGCAGCCGGGCCGGAGCCCTCCCAGCAAACGCCCAGCCGCGAACAGGACAATGACCTCGGCGCGGCCACCACTACAGGCTCAGTCACCACCCCAGCAGGCCCCACCGGGCCCGAAAAGGACCAGTAATGCCGTACGGAATCAACGAAACCATGGGCCAGTACAGCGAGCTCTTTATGCTGCTCGCTGCAGGCACGTACACGGTGGCCTTCATAGCTTTCGCCTGGGACCTGGCCAAGAGCAGCAAGGCCCTGCGCGCCATCGACCTCAAGGCCGCGCAGGCGGAAGACCCGGCCCGGGTGCCGGTGGGGGCCCGGGCGGGAGCCCGCAGCGAGTCGCACCTCGCCGGGCCGGCGGGCAGGGCTGAACGGCCGTCGTCGTCCGCCTCGCCGGCAGCAGGGAACGGGGCCGGGGGAGCCATCACCGCCGACGGCGACATGAAGTACGCTGCCGAACGGCGCGCTCCCGCCCGCGTGGCCGTAGCCCTGACGGTCCTGGGTGCGCTGATCCATGGCGCCGGCGTGCTGACCCGCGCGCTGGGCGCGGGCCGGGTGCCCTGGGGCAACATGTACGAGTTCCTCACTACCGGCGCCTTCGTTGCCGTCGCCGTGTTCCTGCTGGTGCTGATCCGCCGCGACCTGCGCTTCCTCGGCACGTTCGTAGTGGGCCTGGTCATTATTATGCTGGTGGCCGCTTCCGTGGCGTACTGGACGCCCGTTGGCCACCTGGTTCCCGCCCTGCAGAGTTACTGGCTGATCATCCACGTGTCCATCGCCGTGCTCTCCTCGGCCCTGTTCACGCTGACGTTCGCGATGTCGGCGTTGCAGCTGGTCCAGGCGCGCCGGCTAAAGACCGTTGCCGCCGGCGGTACGGACAAGCTCGGCTTTATGCGCCTGGTGCCGTCGGCGCTGAGCCTGGAGAACCTTTCCTACCGCATCAACGCCATCGCGTTCATCGGATGGACCTTCACCCTGATGTTCGGTGCCATCTGGGCAGAGAAAGCCTGGGGCCGGTTCTGGGGCTGGGACACCAAGGAAGTGTGGACGTTCGTCATTTGGGTTGTCTACGCAGGCTACCTTCACGCCCGCGCAACCCGGGGCTGGACTGGAACGCGGGCCGCGTGGCTGTCGATCGTGGGCTACCTTTGCGTTATCTTCAACTTCACCATCGTGAACCAGTTCTTCAACGGCCTCCACTCGTATTCGGGCCTCTGAGCAGGGGTTTTTCCTAAACTCAGCGGTTGCCGGGGGAAAATAACAAATCGCTGTAGCAATAGGGGTGTTCGCGGTCCCGGCCGTGATGCTACCTTGGTGACGTGCGCCCGTGATGAAGCTTGCAGGCGACCACGAGTTTTCCCGAGGTACCCATGAGCTACGTTCTCGCCATTGATGTGGGGACCAGTTTCACGGCGGCCGCTGTTGTCCGGTTTTATGACGGAGCCACGCCGGTTCCGGAGTGCCTGCCGCTGGGCCTCCGTGGATCAGCTGTGCCATCTGTGGTGTATTACCCGGAGGAAGGCCCCGTCCTCGTGGGGGAGGCCGCGGAGCGCCGGGGGCTCGATTCTCCGGGGCGCGTAGTTCGTGAGTTCAAGCGCCGGGTGGGCGACGCCGTGCCCATCTCTGTAGGCATGCTGTCACTTCCCCCCGAGGACGTCTTCGCCACCATGGCCCGGTGGGTGGCAGACCGGGCAGCCGAGCGCGAGGCGGAGCCGCCGTCGGAAATCATCCTGACCCATCCCGCCTCATGGGGCACCCACAGGACCTCCCTCATAAAAGACGCCCTTGCCGCGACCGGACTTGAGAAAGTCACCTTGCTGAGCGAACCGGAAGCAGCCGCCCTGCACTACGCCTCGCAGGTGCGGGTGGAGGCCGGCAGTACCATCGCCGTCTACGACCTCGGCGGCGGGACCTTCGATACTGCTGTCCTCCGCAAGACTGCCAGCAACCGCTTCGAACTGCTGGGGCGGCCGGAGGGCTTTGAAGACCTGGGCGGCGCCGACTTTGATGCCGCCCTTTTCCGTTTCGTGGCTGAAAACACCGGTGGGGCCCTGGCAGAGCTGGACACCGCCGAGCCTGGAGTGCTCGCCGCGCTGGCCCGGCTGCGACGGGAGTGCGTGGAAGCCAAGGAAGCGCTCTCCTCCGACAGCGAGGCGAGCATCTCCGTGCTCCTGCCGGGCATCCAGCAGCAGGTCCGCCTGGTCCGCCCCGAATTCGAAGCACTGATCGAGGAACACATTCGGGACACAGTGGACGCGCTGGAACAATCGCTGGGGCAGCTGGAGCTGGAGCCCCCGGACCTCACCGCTGTGTTGCTCATTGGCGGATCTTCCCGGATCCCCCTCGTTGCACAGCTGATCTCGGAGCAGCTTGACAGGCCCATCGCCGTGGATGCCGACCCCAAATCGTCAATCTGCCTGGGCGCCGCCGTTTCCGCAGTGCTGGGGCAACCCGCCCCCACTGAGGCTTCTGCCGCGGTGGATCCCGGTTTAGTCGGCGCACGCGGTGAAAGCCCACAAAGTCCTGCCATGAAAAGTGGGCACACACCTGTTCGGGTGGTCCCGTGGTCACGAAACACCACGACGGCGCCACGTTCCGCCACGGCAGCGGCCCGCGGGCCAGGCTCCAGGGAGAGGGGAGGAGCGCACGCGCCGAAACCGAGGGTGCGGCTCACTGCTATCGCGGCTACCGCTGCCTTATTCACGGTTCTTAGCGCCACCGCTGCCCAAAGCCCGGAAGGCTTCAGCGGCCTGACATCTGTGTTCGTTCCGCCGGCCGGAGCTTCCGACACCTTGGAGACACTTCCGCCCACAGGAACCGGTGGCAGTGGGACTGGCTCCGCGGCCGCCGTTGCGGGAGATGCCCAGCTGCCAATAACAGGCATCGAGGCCAGCGGGAAGCAGGGTGGCTCCTCCCAGGCGGCGGCCCTCGGGTTGGAGGCCGGGCCCACCAGCCGGTTGGCGGCTGTTGCGGCTATTGACGATGGTGTTTCCGCGGAAACCTCAGCCGGCGGTGCAGCGCCAGCTGCCGTGGCTGGGAGCATTGCGGCAACGGAAACTGCGCCAGGGACCGGAGGTACGACGACCACATCCTCGGGCACGGCGACCGCCGGCGAAACGCCGTCCGGCAGTCCGTCTGAAACGCCGTCCGAAAACTCATCCGGCAGCCCGACCGGAACGGCGTCCGCCAGCCCGACCGGAACGTCGTCCGGAACGTCGTCCGGCAGTGCGTCCGGAACGTCGTCCAGCAGCCCGTCCGGAACGGCGTCCGGCAACTCGACTGGAACGGCAAATGCTACTCCTACAGACAAAGCAATGACGGCGCCGCCGGTAACGGACGGCTCGCCTTCGCCAGCGGTTCAGGATCCGCCGTCGCCAACGGTTGACGATTCCCCGTCGCCATTGCTGGAGGAGTTCTTGGACTCCGATCAGCCCTTGACGGCCACGGCCACGACCACGACGCCGGCGGCCTAAGATGGTCAGCTATCAGTCGCACGTACAAAGGCCCGCTTTTCGTCATCCGGAGCAGGACCATCAGGGACCTGCACCCCACAGTGCAGAGCTCATGGCCAGCCAACTCGAGGGCGAGAATGGTGCCGTCCGGGAACTGCTGTTGGCGTTGTCGGTAGGTTTTGCCCTGCCGGGACCGCTGCCCGCCGAGCTGCAGCGCAGGATCGACGGCGACGGGGCGGGCAGCCTTGATGCCCTGATACAACGGGCAGAGTCCTCTGGTCTCCTGACTCCTGACGGAACTGTCGCAGGCCCTGTGCAGCATGAGCTGCTCACTGTCGCCCCCACAACCAAGGTGCACGCCCTCCAGCGGGAGCTCGTGACGGTTTACGCAGCGAACGGCCAGCCGTTGGGAGATCTCGCCCGGGAGCTGGCCCGAGCCGGACTTGCCGATACGCGCGTGGCAGCGGAACTGGAGCGTTCCGGCGACAAGGCCCTTGAGCACGATCCCGGATTGGCGTATCAGCTTTACGATGAAGCCCTGCTGGCCGGCAGCGACGAGAAAGCCACCGCGGCGCGGCGTGCCCAGGCCGCCGCAGCCAACGGCGACCTTGACACCGCTGCCCGCATTGTGGACACCCTCCTGGTACAGAAGGATCCGCCGGACGTGCGCCGTGCCGCCGACGTTGCTTCCGCCGTCTGGGCCCAACGAGGCATGCTGGGCCGTGGGGCGGACGTCTACCGTTGGCTGGGACCCTCCCGGCTGGGCCCATCCGGACCTCTTGCTGCCGTTGCCCTGATTGGCTCCGGCAACCGGGCCGATGCGGAAGCCATCTTCCCCGCCGACGCACCGCCGGCGTCTCCGACGCTGCTCGCAACCACCCTTGCGCAAACCGGCAAAGGCATCCTCCAATCTCTTGCCGGCGACTCCCATCGGGGCCTCCAGATGCTCATCCATGCCTCGGACATGCTCAACGCAGCGGGTACTGTACTTCCTCTGCCCGAGACGCCGGCTGCGCTGGCAGCCCTGATAGCCCTGCACAGCGGGGAGCCGAACCTGGCGGAAACAATTTGCCGGTCAGCAGCTGCCGCTGGTCAGGGGGGCGATGCAGCCAAGCCAAGGCTGTTCCTGCTGAAAGCATGGTCAGCGATGATGCAGGACCGGCTCGACGACGCCCGGCTCTCCATCAATGAGGCATCGAAGGCGAACCACTGGCCGCTGGTGCCGCGGGACGAGTTCCTGTGTTCGGCATTGGAAGTGGGCATTGCCCGCCGTAACGGTGATGTTCCCGGGCTCATCAAGGCGTGGGAACGGGCGCGTGAAGCGACGCTCCACACCGCCGTAGACCTGTACAGCCTTCTCCCGTGGGGCGAGCTGATGATCGCAGCCGCCCGCCTTCGGGAGGGCCGCAGGGTCAGCCCTTACCTTGATGAGGCATGGAACTTGCTGGAGCGCCTCCAAGATCCGCCGCTGTGGGCCGTACCATTCCACTGGTCGGCAGTCCAGGCGGCCCTTCTGAACGAACGGCCCGCCGACCTGGCACCGCATGCCGCGGCGTTGGCCCGCGCCGCAGGGCAAAGCCACCTCGCCGCCGTGTTCGCGGCGGCCGGGCGAGCCTGGGTAACCGTGCTGGCCGAGCGGTTCCATCCTGACGATGTCGAGACGGCGGCACGGGGCCTGGGCGGCGTGGGAATGCGTTGGGAAGGAGCCAGGCTTGCCGGCCACGCGGCAGCCCGGTCGGATGACCGCAAAGACATGGTGCGCCTGTTGTCCTGCGCGCGGGACCTTCACCCGCAGGCCAGTTCGGCTGGCACGGGTGCATCCGTGCCAGCCGAATCCCGCAATGCTCCCCCCGCTGATACGGGTAACGCGATGCACCCGGATGGCGCAGGGCTTAGCGAGCGGGAAAAGGAAGTCGCCAGGTTGGTGCTTGATGGCAAGACGTACCGTGAAATTGGCGAAGCTATCTACATCTCCCCCCGGACCGCGGAGCACCACATTGCCCGGATGCGGCGCCGGCTGGGTGCTGAAAACCGCTCGGATCTGCTGGCTAAGCTGCGGGTTGCCTTGGGCCCGGAAAGTCAAGCCCATGACTAGCCCCTAACGCCCCAAAGAGGGTCGGCGTCGGTTCCCCACCAAGGCGACCACCGGTTAGGGGAACCGCCCCGATGCCCCGTCCCCGGCAGCAACAGTACGTTTGATCCAGGCTCGACATCCAGGCTCGACATCCAGGCCGGAGAATCGGACAACAGAAAAGATTTGAGGACCAGCACATGACAGTCGCAAAGGATGTCGTCCAGTTCCTAATGAACCTCTTCGGCGACCGCCAGGCGGCGCAGGACTTCCTGGATGATCCCGAAGGCGTTCTGGAGAACCACGGCCTGGAGGATGTCCGCTCCGCGGATGTTGATGCCGCGATGCCAGTCGTCCTGGATTACGCTCCCATCAGCGTCAATGCGTCCCGCTTCGACCAGCACTACAACCCCGGCGGCAACGACGCCAGCACGGGTCATGCCGGCGGTGGCTGGACCCCGCCTCCCGGTGGCGGCGGGCACGACGACCACGGACACGCGGTCGAGCAGCTTCATTACGTAGTAGCCAATTACTCCTACCCCTCGGCGGGAGATGACCGCGGCGCCGTCATGGACCAGTCCCTGAGCCAAAACATCTGGGCGGATGGCGACGTGGAGCAATGGTTCGACAGTGACTCGCTTGCCTTCGACGGCCCTGCCCCCGGTGTTGGAAGCGACATGGGCTTCGCCGATACCAGGATCGACAACCTGTTCGACTTTGACGTTGCCACTGATGCCCACGTGGAGAATGCGGGCCCCACCACCAACCCATCCATCTCCATCAGCGATTCCTTTAGCGAGGACACGGCCGCATACTTCGATAACGAGCCCAGCTTCACCCAGGAAGACCCGGTACTGAGCGTTGTCGACGACGCCGCTGACGCTGAGGAGTCGGAGGAGCATTTGGAGTTTGATTCCTAGGAGCCGGTTCCAGGTGCTATAACCGATCTGAGGCATAACGCGAAGGACAGGCTGTGGCGGAAACTGGACCGGCAAACCCATCAACACCGGTAACGGCCGGGCAGCTGATCCAGCTTGTGGAGCACGGCCTTCAACTCGTCGGCACTGGAGCTCGGGAGGATCTGCGAAAACGCCTGGAACTGACCTTGGG
The DNA here is from genome assembly GCA_046717065.1 of Arthrobacter sp. Taxonomy (GTDB): domain Bacteria; phylum Actinomycetota; class Actinomycetes; order Actinomycetales; family Micrococcaceae; genus Arthrobacter. Next base: position 21,728 of record JBKJVX010000235.1, read on the forward strand.
GAGGCTTAAGGATCCCAGCATCCGGGTCATCGTGGTGGGTGAGTTTAAGCAGGGCAAGAGCAAGCTCATCAATGCCTTGGTCGGCGCACCGGCCTGCCCTGTTGACGACGACATTGCTACCTCCGTGCCCACGGTTGTGCGCTACGGGGATCCGGCGTCGGCAGCGGTCCTGACCCCTACAGCAGACGCGGACCCTGGCGACGACGGCAACGTTGAACGCCAGCCAATCCCCATCGCCGAGCTCCCGGCCTATGTTTCCGAAAAGGGGAACCCAGGGAACAGCAAAAAACTCCTGGCTGCCGAAATATGCCTGCCCCGCAAGATCCTGGCCGGCGGTCTAAGTGTCATCGATTCACCCGGTGTGGGTGGCATGGGGTCCGCCCACACCCTGGCCACCCTCACGGCGCTGCCCACGGCTGATGCGATGCTCCTGGTTTCGGACGCCTCGCAGGAGTACACCGAACCGGAGCTGCGCTTCCTCCGCCAGGCCATGCGGATCACCCCCAACGTTGTGGGGGTCCTGACCAAAACCGACCTTTACCCGGACTGGCGGCGGGTGGAAGAGACGGACCGATGCCACCTCGGCACGGTCGCCGCCGATATTCCGCTGTTTCCCGTGTCCTCCGACCTCCGCCTCGAAGCAGCACGCCTGCAGGACAGTGAACTGAACGTTGAATCAGGCTTTCCTGAATTGATTGCCTACCTTCGCTACGGGATCGTGGGGCAGGCGCAGCGCCTCCAGCGCCGCTCGGTCAGCCAGGACCTGCTGGGTGTCACCGAGAACCTGCGCCTTTCCCTGCAATCTGAGCTTGCAGCACTCGAAAACCCTGAAGGCACGCCCCAGATGATAGCGGAGCTGGAGCTGGCAAGGGCAGAGGCGGATGACCTGCGGAAACGCTCTGCACGCTGGCAAATCACGCTCAATGACGGCGTCAGCGACCTTATCGCCGACATGGAGTACGATCTCCGAAACCGCCTCCGCCAAGTCCAACGGGAAGCCGAAGCCGCCATTGAGCAGGAGGACCCGGGACCCGTCTGGGCGGAGTTTTCACAGTGGCTGGAGGACTGCGTTGCCGCCGCAATTTCTGACACCTTCGTCTTGACCAGCGAGCGGGCCGAATGGCTGGCTGCCCAGGTGGCTGAACACTTCGCGGCAGAGGAAGCGCGGTTGCCGGTGATGCACGCTTCCAATTCGGTAGACCTGCTAAATCCTGTGGATGCGATGCCCGGGATGGATTCAGGACACGTGAATCCGGTGCAAAAGGTGCTGATCGGCATGCGCGGGTCCTACGGCGGGGTGCTCATGTTCGGGCTCCTGACCGGGATCTTCGGCATGGCACTCATCAACCCGCTCTCTTTGGGCGCCGGCCTACTGCTGGGACGCAAGGCTTACCGCGAAGATAAGGAAGCGCGGCTCAAGCGCCGACAGGTTGAAGCCAAGGCCCTGGTCAGGCGGCAGCTCGACGACGTTACCTTCCAGGTTGGCAAGCAACTGAAGGACCGGCTGCGGCTGGTGCAGCGCACCATCCGCGACCACTTCACCGAGATTGCGGACGAGCATCACCGCTCCCTCGCCGATTCTGTGTCGGCGGCACAGAAGGCCGCCAACACCTACGCACTGGAAAAGGACGCCCGCATCAGGGATATCAAGGCCGAGCTCAAGAAGGTGGATGCCCTCTACCACGCCGCGGAGGCAGTTGCTGCAGAAGTATCAGACGCCGCAAACAGCACTCCTGAGGGCGCACAATGAATCGCTCAACAATTGCCGGAGCCGTGGACCTGGTTCAGGAGGCGTTGAAAGTCTACGGCGATGATCCCGCAAGCGCCGCCGTTCTGGAAGGATTTGCCCGGAGGCTCGCGGAGCCGCTGCGCATTGCGATTGCCGGCATGGTGAAAGCCGGCAAGTCCACCCTGCTCAACGCGATTATCGGCGAGGAGATAGCGCCCACAGACACTGGCGAGTGTACCCGGATCATCACGTGGTACCGGCACGGGCATACTCCCCGGATCACCTTGTATCCCCTGGACGGCAAGCCCCGGACCTTGCCGCTCAAACGCGTGGACGGCAGGCTTGTGTTCGTGCTGGGGGAGGTGCAGGCCAGGGATGTGGACCGGCTGGACGTGGAATGGCCGTCGCCGGCGCTGCGCAACATGACCCTGATCGATACCCCCGGTATCGCTTCGCTGTCTGAAGATGTGTCTGCCCGCTCCACCACCTTCCTGGCCCCTGCGGATAGGCAGTCGGAAGCGGACGCGATCATTTACCTGATGCGCCACATGCACGCCGCCGACCTGCGGTTCCTCGAATCCTTCCGGGACACGGAAGCGGGACGCTCGGGCACGGTCAACGCAATCGCGGTCCTCGCGAGGGCCGATGAAGTGGGTGGCGGCCGCATTGATTCGCTGCTTTCCGCAGGAGAGATTGCGGACAGGTACCGTCATGACCATAACCTGCGGAAGCTCGCACTGGGAGTGGTGCCGGTGGCAGGCCTCCTCGCCCAGAGCGCCCGGACAATGCGGCAGCAGGACTTCGCAGCACTTCAACTGCTGGCGGGACTGGACCGCGCCGACCGCGAAAAGATGCTGCTCTCGGCTGACAGGTTCCTTCGGTCCACCATTCCGGAAGGGCTGAGCGCTGAGTCCAGGGCCTCCCTGCTGGGGAGATACGGGCTATTCGGCATCCGGCTGGCTGTAGTCCTGATCCCGAATGGATTTAACGAACCTACGCCGCTGGCGCACGAGCTTGCGAGGCGCAGTGGCCTGGATCCGTTGCTGGACCTGTTGGACCGCCAGTTCCAGGCGCGTGCCGAGGCATTGAAGGCACGGACGGCCCTGGTGGGAGTGGAATCCCTGCTGCGCACTTCCCCCCGCCCGGGGACCGAGCACCTGGCCGCAGACCTGGAGCGGCTTCAGGCCAACGCGCATGAGTTCAAGGAACTGAGGCTGCTCGCTGCGCTTCGGACCACGGGCGTGCCGCTCAGCCCCGAACTGGCTGCGGAGGCCGAGGGCCTGGTCGGCGGCTGGGGCGCAGCGTCATACGCGCGGCTGGGGCTGGATGCAGGCACGACGCCGGGCGAGCTCGCTGATGAGGCCCGCCGCCATCTGGTTCGATGGCGCGCCGTGGCCGAGAACCCGCTGACGGACCGTGCAGCCCTTGATGCCTGCAGGATTGTCGTTCGCAGTTGCGAGGGTGTGCTGGCGGAATCGTCGGCCCGCCAACGCCAGCCAGCCTAGCAACGGGGGAGCCCGCCGACTTCTCGTCAGCGAAGCGCCCCTACTTCAGGCCGTCGTTATCGTGTTCGTCGGTCTCGTGCTTGTCCTGGCCGCTGCCCTTGCCGTCGTCCTTCGCCTTGGCATCCATGTCATCCTTGAGCTTCTTGAGGCGCTCCGCTTCTGTCTGGTTGCGGCGGCGGGCTTCGAGGTTGCGGAGGAAGTCCGGATCATCGTCAGGTGCCGTGGGATGGCGCTGGCTCTGCTGCTGGGGGGAGCTGCCACGGGGCCGGCCGATCAGGAGCCAGAGAATGGCGCCGACCACTGGCAGGACGATCATGACCACGATCCAGGCTGGCTTGGAGATCCCTCGGGTGAGGCGTCCATCAGTGCGGATCACATCCACGAGGCCATACACAAAGATGACGAGGACTGCGACGGCCAAAGCCACACGGAGGAGCATGCCATTAAGTCTATCGTCAGGAGGCGCAGGGGCCGTGGGCGGGAGGCGGCTAAACTTGAATAGTGGCCTTTTTGAAATATTCCCTGATCCGCCTGGCTCTGTTCGCGCCCCTGTTTGTGGTTTTTATGCTGCTTCAGCTGGGCGTGCTGATGTCCGTGATCTGTGCAGCACTGATCGCTTTCGCCGTGAGCTACCTCTTCTTCCAGAAGCAGCGGGACGAGGCCGCAGCGGCGATCCACCAGCGTTTCTCGGGTAAGGCAAAGCCGATCCGTTCAGCCAATGAAGTCCGGGACGCCCACGCGGAGGACACCCTCCTGGACGCCAACCCGGACATCGCCATCAGCAATGACGCCAAGGACCCCAAGCGCAACAGTTCGTAGCGCAAGCCCCCGGCGGCAAAAGCCGCGCGGCCCCGGCAGCCCTAGAAGCCGTGGCTCAGCACCAAACCCAGTGAAAACAGCAGGCTGTAGCCGAGGTTGATCAGGCCGGTCTGCTTCAGGACCGGGATCAGGCTCTTGCGCTTGCGGCCGTTGATCATCAGCCACGCCGGCATGAGGCAGGCCGGAATCAGCAGCAGGACGATCAGCATCCACGGCCGCCCGGGGGCCAGGATCACCACCAGCATGATAGCCACGGCGAGCATCAGCACGTAGCTCTCCCGGGCGTGCTTGTCGCCGAGCCGCACCGCAAGGGTCTTCTTGCCGGCCTGCATGTCGGTGGGGATATCGCGGACGTTGTTGGCCATCAGGAGCGCGGTGGCGATCAACCCCGTGCCGATCGCGCCGATAATGGCCGGCAGGTTGATCTGCCCGGCCTGCGTGTAGGTAGTGCCCAGGGTGGCCACCAGCCCGAAGAACACAAACACAAAAACGTCGCCCAGGCCCATGTAGCCGTAAGGGTTCTTGCCTCCGGTGTAACCCCAGGCCGCCATCACGCAGCCCAGCCCCACCAGGATCAGCCACCAGCTCTGCGTGATTACCACCAGGATCAGCCCGAAAACCATGGCGGCGGCAAACGCACCAAAGGCGGCACGCTTCACGTGCTCGGGGCTGGCAGCGCCCGAGCCCACCAGGCGGAGCGGGCCCACGCGGTCGTCGTCCGTGCCGCGGATACCGTCCGAATAGTCGTTCGCGAAATTCACGCCCACCTGGAGCAGGAGGGCCACCAGCGCCGCGAGGATGGCGTTGAAGAGCAGGAACGAATCCATTTCATAGGCGGCGGCGGAGCCGATCAGTACCGGCGCAATCGCGGCCGGCAGTGTTCTGAGTCGGGCGCCTTGGATCCATTGTGCGGCTGTGGCCACGGTCAGTACCTCGCGTTGTTTTGGGAAGGCGGCAGGATGGGGGCCCGCCGGGTGGTGCAGGTCTACTTTACTTTCCCTGATGCAGGGCGTTGAGTTCGGCGGCCATGGCCAGGCGGTCCGGCTTGCCGTTGGGCAGCATTAGCAGGGAGGACGCCGCAAGGACTGTTTTCGGCGCAAGGATGCCCAGCGTTCGGTGCCACTCCTGTTCAAGGACGACGGCGTGGTCCCCGGTTCCCCCGGTGCCCGCTGGCGTTGCGGTCCCTTCAGGCGGGGTGGCCAAGGCCACGTAAGCTGCCACGGCCTGGCCCCATTCCGCGGACGGGACACCGGCCACAAAAGCGGCGGCGACGGCGTCGGACTTTTCCAGTTCCTCCTGCACGTGCCCGGCTGAGACCTTGATCCCGCCGGTGATGATCACGTCGTCGGCGCGGCCCAGAACGGTGAGCCGGCCGTCGTCGTCAATGCTGCCGAGGTCGCTTGTTCGGTACCAGCGCACGCCGTCCTCCTCGAAGAACGTGCTGCCGGCTTCGTCCGGTGCTTCCAGGTAGCCCGCGGCGATCGTGTCGCCGCCGAGCAGGATGCGGCCGTCCTCTTCCAGGCGCACGGACACCCCTTCCAACGGTAAGCCGTCATAAACGCAGCCGCCGCAGGACTCGGCCGAACCGTAGGTGGTGATGACCCGGACGCCGGCATCCCTCGCGGCCGCCAGCAGCGAGGCGGGGGCGGGTGCGCCGCCCAGCAGGACGGCGTTGAAGCGCCGGAGGACCGCGAGGGTCTCCGGGGACGGCGCGTCAAGCAACCGTTGCAGCTGGGTGGGGACCAGCGAGGTGAAGCGGATTTTGTCGGTCAGTTCCTGGGCGGCGGCCGTAAAGGCTTCGGGTGTAAACCCGCCGGACATGTCCATCACCCAGGGGCGCGTGCCTGCGAACAGCGAACGGACCAGGACCTGAATTCCCGCCACGTACTGGACGGGCAGTGCCAGCAGCCACTGGCCCTCGCCCTTGAGGGCCAGAGCCGTGGCCACCGAGGAAGCGGCCAGGGATTCCACCGTCAGGACAGTGGCCTTGGGGACGCCCGTGGAACCGGAGGTGCGCACCACGGCAACCGCGTCATCGCAGCCGGGCGTTTCCAGGTGGCCCACTACCAGGGCACCGTCTTCACCCACGGAAAGTTCGACGGCGGGGCCCTCGCCGTGAAGGGCGGCTGCCAGCGCCTTCAGCGCCGGGTCGATGTCCAGGACGCCGCTTCCGGGCGTGCCTGCTCCGCGGGATCCGGTGTTCAGGGTTTCGTTACCTTGGGGTTCGGTGTTCATCGAGCGTCCTGCCTTAGAAGTAGTGCGGGAAGCTGGACCAGTCCGGGTCGCGTTTTTCCAGGAATGCTTCCTTGCCCTCCACCGCTTCGTCCGTCATGTATGCCAGCCGGGTGGCTTCGCCGGCGAACACCTGCTGGCCCGCCAGGCCGTCGTCCGCGAGGTTGAAGGCGAACTTGAGCATCCGGATGGCCTGGGGAGACTGCCGGGCGATATCGGCGGCGTACTCCAGGGCAACCTCTTCGAGGCGTTCATGGTCCACGGCCTCGTTGACCGCGCCCATCCGAACCATATCCTCCGCGGAATATTCGCGGGCCAGGAAGAAGATCTCCCGGGCAGACTTCTGCCCGATCTGCCGAGCCAGCAGGGCCGAGCCGTACCCGGCGTCGAAGCTTCCCACTGTGGCGTCCGTCTGCTTGAACCTGCCGAACTGGCGGGAGGCGATGGTGAGGTCGGAAACCACGTGCAGGGAGTGCCCGCCGCCGGCCGCCCAGCCGTTGACGACGGCGATGACCACCTTGGGCATGGTGCGCATCAGCCGCTGGACTTCCAGGATATGGAGCCGCCCGGCGCGTGCGGGATCGATGCTCTCCTGGGTCTCGCCGTCAGCTGTGTTTTGTACTACGTACCGGTAGCCGTCCCGGCCCCTGATCCGCTGGTCACCGCCAGAGCAGAACGAGTGCCCACCGTCCTTGGGCGAGGGGCCGTTTCCGGTGAGCAGCACCGTGGCGACATCCGGCGACATCCGGGCGTGGTCCATCGCCCGGTACAGTTCATCGACCGTGCCGGGCCGGAACGCATTGCGGACCTCGGGTCGGTTGAAGGCGATCCGCACCGTGGGCAGGTCGCGCACCCATCCGCCGTCCGAATCCCGCTCCACCTGCCGGTGGTAGGTCATGTCCTGGAAGTCGTCGAAGCCGGACACAACGCGCCAGCGGGTGGGATCGAAGACGTCGGACACCGAGGCGGGGATTTGGTTGCTCACCGTCCAAGTCTAGTAATCGGGGTCAGCTGATGCAGAACTCGTTGCCCTCAGGGTCCGCCATGGTGTGCCACGAATGCGGCCCCTGGCTGGCGCTCCAAAGGAAAGTGGCGCCCCTGTCCTCGAGTTCCCGGCGCACCTCGTCTTTGTCCCGGCCGGCCAGGTCAATGTCCCAGTGCACGCGGTTCTTCACGGTCTTGCCTTCAGGGGCCGTCTGGAACAGGAGCCGCCTGGCCGGCGCTTTTGCCTCCAGTTCCTCCGGCGGGCGGATCGCGCAGCCTTCCCGCCACACCAGCCTGCCGTTGTGCACTGTTGTCTGGTCCTCCGTGGCGAACCCTTGCTCGATCATGGAGCGGATGAAGCCCTCGTCCTGCGGTTCCACCGCCCAGTCGAGCGACTCGGCCCACCAGTCGGCCAGGTAGTGCGGATCCCTGCAGTCGATGACAACCTGGATGTTCAGTCCCATCCCACCAAGGTACGGTGGCAGGTGCTCCTACGGTAGGTGCTGCCAGTTTGGGCGGACTTGGGCCGAAGGAATTTCTAGGGGCGAAAGTATTCTTGACACATTGTCATGACATAAGTCACAGTGGGGGCGGAAAGGCTTTTCCCCCTACGGCGTGCAGCCGGCGGAAGGCCCACTTTCAGCAAAGGTCCAGCCAGGGCCGGGAGCAAAGAGAGACAGGACAGAGCATTGTCAGAGAAGACAGCAATCTCCAGCATCAGCCGCCGGCAGTTCGGGCTGACGGCATTCGGACTCTCGGCTCTGGCCGCAGGACTCTCCGGCTGCGGCAGCGGCGGAAGTACGTCCGAAGGCGGTTCCAAGACGCTCCAGCTGGTCCTCTCCGGTGACACCAACCAGGGCGGCGCGTTCGCGGCCGCTGCCAAGAAGTACCAGGAAGCAACAGGCATCACCATCGAGGTTGTGGACGTTCCGACCGCGGACATCACCACCAAGCTAAAGAACGCCGCCACCGCCAATGACCTTCCTGCCCTGGCCCGCGTCACCAGCATCGATCCGCTGTGGGTCAACCAGCTCCAGGACCTTTCGGACATCGCCAAGTCCCGCGGCATCGACGAGAACTTCCTGCAGGAATCCCCGGACGGAATCATTCCCGCGATTCCTTCCGACCTCACCGCCGTGGGCCTGTTCATCAACAAGAGCCTGTTCGAGAAGGCCGGTGTCAGCTTCCCCACGGCCATCGAACAGACCTGGACCTGGGACGAATTTGTTGCAGCCGTCAACGAGGTCCGCGAGAAGGCAGGCGCCAAGTACGGCGTGGTCATGGACCGTTCCGGCCACCGCCTCCGCGCCATGATGTACGAATTCGGCAGCACCGCCTTCGCCAAGGAGGGCGACAAGTACGCTGCCGACGACAAAGCCGTGGAGACCCTCGAGTACTTCGCCAGGATCAACGACGACCAGACCATGCCCAAATCCGTCTGGCTCAGCGGCGAGGACGGCAATGCGATGTTCAAGAGCGGCCAGGTGGCCGCGTACTACTCCGGAAGCTGGCAGGTCGCCGACTTCAACAAAAACATCAAGGACTTCGAGTGGCTGTCCGTGCCGCTGCCCAAGAAGGAAGTCAACGCCACCAATCTCGGCGGCGGCTTTATGGTCGCCTTCAAGGACACCGGGCAGGACGAGGAGGCCAAGAAATTCATCGACTGGTTCTACGACGACGCCAACTACACCGAGTTCGCGAAGCTGGGCGGTTACCTGCCGGTGAAGGACCTCAAGGTTGAGTATCCCTTCCAGCAGGCCTCCTTCGAGCTGTACCAGAAGCAGATTGCCGGCAATGAGGCCAAAGGAGACAACGCCATCAAGCGCGTTGTGTCCGAGGCTTACGCGGAGACCCCGTTCTCCGGCGACCCGCTGCGCGAGGAGACCGTCAAGATGCTCTCCGGCAGCCAGGACGCGAAAACCACGGTGGACAACATCGTGAAGCTCTACAACGGCGCCTGATCAGTGGCCAATCCAACAATGAGCACCACGGTGGCGTCGGGAACGCCCGGGGCGGGCACCGTCCGGAGCAAATCCCAGCAGGAACGCCGGAACCGGTACGTCATTGCACCGCTGGTCCTGATCGGCGTCAACGTGGTGCTCTTCCTCGTGTTCTTTGTGTGGCCCGGGGCGCTGGGGCTGCTGTATTCCTTCACCGACTACCGCGGCGTGGGAAAGCTGAACTTCATCGGCCTGGCTAACTTCCAGAAGCTCTTCGCCGACGGCACGTTCTATGCGGCGCTGGGCAGGACTTTTGTGTACACCGTCCTGTCCGTGCCGCTGGTGTACGTGTGCTCCCTCGGAGTAGCGGCTCTGCTGGTCAGCAAGGCAGTCCGGGGGCGCACGGCCGCCAAGATCGTGATCTTCCTGCCCTGGTTGATCTCACCGATTGTCGTGGGCGTTATTTGGAAGTGGATGTTCGGGCAGGACTTCGGGTTCGTCAACTTCGTGATCGCCACCCTGGGCGGCAGTCCGGTGCCGTGGTCCAGCAACGGCAACCTGGCCCTGGCGGTGGTCATCTTCGCCTCGGCCTGGGGCGGGACGGCGTTCAACATGCTGCTGTTTATCGCGGCACTGAAGAACATCCCGGAGGCCCTGCTGGAGGCAGCCGAGCTGGACGGGGCCAACGCGTGGCAGCGATTCCTGAACGTCACCCTGCCCGGCATCGCGCCGACGTCGTTCATGGTCATCCTGCTCTCCACCATCCACGCCATGAAGGAATTCGCCATGATCCAGGCGCTGACCAACGGCGGCCCGGGCACGGAAAACACGCTGATCGTCCAGTACATCTACAAGACCGGCTTTGAGCAGTCAAAGGTGGGCTACGCGAGCGCCGCCTCCATGGTGCTGATGGTGGTCCTGCTGGCGATCGCACTCATCCAGCTGCGGTTCAACCGGAAGAAGGCCTGACCATGGCAACTGCTGCAAACCTGCCTCCCGTCATTGCGGAGGAATCAGCGCTGGGCGCCGAGAAAGTCGAGGCGGCCAGGGGCAAGCGCGGCAACCGGGAGGGCCGGGCCAAGCTGTCCGTTCCCTTGACCCTGCTGATGTGGCTCATCGCGGCGGTCTATGCGCTGCCGCTCCTGTGGTTCCTGCTCAGCTCCTTCAAGCCTGGCAGTGAACTCTTCAGTTACCCGCTGTCCATGATCCCGCGGGAGTGGACCTTCCAGGGGTTCGTGGACGCCTGGGAGCGCGTGGACTTTGCGCAGTACTTCCTGAACACCGCCACGGTGGCGATCGTCACCACCGTGCTCACCGTGTTCTTCAGCGCCTGCACGGGCTACGCGCTGGCCAAGTACAACAACAAGGGCACCAGGCTGTTCTTCGTCTGCATCCTGGCCACCACCATGCTGCCCACCGAGGTGATCCTGAACCCCACGTTCTCGGTGATCCGGGACCTGGGGCTGTACAACTCGCTGGCGGGCATCATCGTGCCGTCCGTGCTCACCGCCACGGGTGTGTTTATGTTCCGGCAGTTTTTCCTCACGGTTCCTGACGACCTGCTGCACTCAGCCCGCATCGACGGCGCAAGCGAGCTGGCCATTTTCTTCCGCATCATGCTGCCGCTGTCCCGGCCCATCCTTTTTACGCTGGCCATCTTTTCGTTCCAGTGGCGCTGGAATGACTACATCTGGCCGCTGATCGTGCTGAACGATCCCAAGTGGTACACCCTGCAGGTGGCGCTACGGAGCATTGTGGGCGCGGAAAACATCGACTGGCCGGTGCTCCTGGGCGCCTCCGTGATCTCCATCCTGCCGCTGGTCCTGGTGTTCTTCGTCTTCCAGAAGTACGTGCTCAACGCTGACGTCAGCGCCGGCCTAAAGGATTAGGGCGTCCCGCCCTTTCTGTTGGCGGGACCCGTGAAAGGTAACTATTTTGCACACAGCTCCGGCCGACGTCGTCTTCCTGGACCGGGTGGTGGAGGCAGCGGACCAGCACGTCCAGGCGATGCTGGAAACCCACCACGCCGAGTCCTCCGCCCTGCCACACCGGACCGCCATGGGAAGGCTGCTGGCGCTGGTCACGGTCCTCACCGAGCCCGGCTCCGCCTTTTCCGGCGGGGACCGGCTTCGGGAGCCGATGGCCAAGTGCCTGGACCGGCTCGAGCTGCTGCAGGGGCCTGCCGGCCTGTTTGACGGAACCAACCTCTGCTCACCACCGGATTCCGCCTTCACCCTGAATGACGTGTGCCTCGCGCTGCGCCTGATCCGGGCCCTGGACGCTCCGGTTCCGGTGCTGACGGAGGTGGACGCCCGGCTCAGCGGCATTGTTGCCCGGGCCACGGATGCCATGGTCTCCGGTGGGGTCCACACCCCCAACCACCGCTGGGAGCTGTGTGCGGCGCTCGCCCAGATGAACCAGCTGCAGCCCAGGCAGGACATCGCCCACCGGATCGACGAATGGCTGGCAGAGGGGATCGACCAGCTGCCGGACGGGATGTACTCGGAGCGCAGCCCCCTCTACGCCACAGCCGTCACCAACCCCTCCCTGACCACCATCGCGGACAGTTTCGCCCGGCCGGAGCTGCTGGACCATGTCCGCCGGAACCTCACGGCCTTCCTGCCGTTGTTCAACCCGGACGGCAGCGTGGAATCGTTGTTCTCGCGCCGCCAGGACCAGTGGCTGGCCTTCCACGGCGCCCCGTTCCTGCACCTGTACCGGCGGCTGGCCAACCAGGACGGCAACAAGGACTTCGCCGCGGCGGCGGCCTGGCTTGGAACCCTGCCGCTGTACGAGCCCGCCAAGCTGCTCGCCCTGGCCAAGCTGGATCCCCGGCTGGGGGAGGTGCTGCCTGGCGGCGCTGTCCCCGAAGCCCATCCATCGCCGTCGGACGTTCCCTTGGTCCAGTCCGGGTGCGGCGCGCCGGAACTGCCCGCGGCACTTGCCCCGGCGCAGGCGTCCCTGGCGAGCTGCGGCCTCCACCGGTTCCGCAGAGGCGGGTCGGTCACCACCGTGTTTGGCGGCTGCGACAACCTGGTTCCCGGTGTGGTGTCCGGGCTGTCCAGCAACCCCACGTTCCTCCGTTTCGGCAACGGCGATGCCCTGCTCGACGGCGTCCGGCTGTCCCGCAGCTTCTTCGACCTGGGCCCCTTCCGCAGCCAGCACACGGTCCGCAACGGCAACACCGTGGTGCTCTCCGAAGCAGTGGCGGCGAACTTCTACCTGCCCCTTCCAGCCGAAAAACGGCGAAAGGACGGCATCTACGCGCTGGAGCATGAGGGCAGGTTCAGCGCCGGCATGGACTTCAGCAGCCGGCCCACGGTGGTGCACCGGCTGGACACGGAGATTGTGGTGGAGATCCAGGGCGACCTAACGCGCCTGACCATCGGGTTCGACGGCGCGGACACCTCCTTTGCCCTGGAACTCACCTTCCGGCCCGGGGGAGTGCTCGACGGCGTGCTGCCGCTGGGTTCACCTGACGCCTTCCAACTGGAGGCGGGAATGGGGCGCTACCGGGTGGGTTCGGACGTTATCGAATTCGGTCCCGGCCTTCCTGCGGATCCGGATACACCACCGGCCTACAATCCCGGCGAGAACTACAGGTACCTTGCCGGGACAAATGCTTCAGAGGGCATAAAGGTGTTCATCACCGGCAGGACCAAGGGCAGGCAGGTCTTGACACTGCGGGCCCTCAGCCGGCAGTCCTCCTAGGCCGGCGCCTGGGATGACTGCTCAGGCCGGGACCTGCTGCAGCTGTTCGTATAATTCCGGCGGAATGGCGTAGATGAACACCACCGCCAGCAGGTTCTTTGCAGCATGGACAAAGTAGGAGAACATCAGGTTCCTGCCGGTCCAGACGTAGACGAACACCAGCGTTGCCCCCATGGCCAGATAGGGAAGCAGGACTGTGAGGGTGAGGGCTTGGCGGCCCACCACGTGCAGGGCTGCGAACAGGACCACGGACAACACGCAGCACACCCAGACGTTTACCCGCCGGCTCAACTTGCCGATCAGCAGGTGGCGGAAGATGAATTCCTCCACGAACGGGCCCACCACCACCAGCAGCGGGACCATCAGCCACGCCGGAACCTGCTGCATCAAAGCCTGAAGTCCTGCCTGGTTCTCGGAGGTCTCCACACTGCCGCTGGCCGCCACCACAATGGCGGAGAGGATCATCATGGCAATCACTGCGGCCGGGACCATCAGCAACGTGAACCACGGGCGGGTGGCCAGTACCCGCAAGTCACGGCCCACCACCCGTCGGGCGGCGACCACAGCGAGTATGCCCACCACAGCATAGAAGAGCAGGTTCGTCGCGTAGGAGGCGGCGGCAGGAGTGGGTGCCACCTGCCGCAGGACAGGTGCGATCAGTGGCCCGGCCAGGACGAAAAAACCTGCAAGGCCTACGTAAAGGACCACAGCGATGACATCCAAGGGCGAAAACCGGTAAAGCTGTGGCTGTGGTGCGGGTGGTATTCGGTGTGCGGTGGCCATGGTTTCAGCCTAGCTTCCCCCGACCTCCCCACTGGCGTTGCCGGGGGAATCGGGCTTCGCCTAGAATGTTCGGTATGCCTAAATATTTGTTTCGGCGCGCCAAAGTAGCCGCCCGAACCAGCTCTACGCATCGGGTCACGTCCCTCGCCACCGCGGCAGCCGCCGTCGTGCTTTCCCTGCTGCTGACCGCCTGCGGAGGGGGTGCCGCCGGAAACGGCAGCGACAGCAAGCCCGTGGTGCTGACAACCTTCACGGTGCTCGCCGACGTCGCCCGGAACGTGGCCGGGGACAAGCTCACGGTTGAGTCGATCACCAAAGCCGGCGCCGAGATCCATGGCTACGAACCAACTCCCGGGGACATCCGGAAGGCATCGAAGGCTGATCTGATCCTGGACAACGGCCTGAACCTGGAAGCATGGTTCGGGCAGTTCGTCGAAGGCCTGGACGTCCCGCACGCCGTGGTGAGCGATGGCGTGCAGGTCATGTCCATCAGCGAAGACTCGTACCAGGGCAAGCCCAACCCGCACGCGTGGATGTCGCCCGTGAACGTGCAGATCTACGTGGACAACATGGTGAAGGCATTCAGCAAGCTGGACCCGGACAACGCCGGGGCCTTCAAGGCCAACGGTGACGCCTACAAGGCTGAGCTGCAGGCTGTCCAGGACCAGATGAAGTCCAGCCTCGCCACTGTCCCGGAAACGCAGCGCGCCCTGGTCACCTGTGAAGGCGCCTTCTCTTACCTGGCCCGTGACGCCGGACTGACCGAGGTCTACATCTGGGCCGTCAACGCCGAACAGCAGGCAACGCCGCAACAGATCACCCGGGCCATCGAGTACGTCAAGGCGAATAAGGTCCCGGCCGTCTTCTGTGAATCAACTGTTTCCGACGCCCCGATGCAGCAGGTGGTGGGCGCTACCGGAGCCACATTCGGCGGGACCCTCTACGTCGACTCACTCTCCGAGGCGGACGGACCGGTACCCACATACCTGGACCTCATCCGGCACGACGCCGAAGTCATCACCAAGGCGCTTGCGGGGGCAGCAACCGGAGCAGGGTCATGACCTCCCCGGCAATCCTCGTGGAGAACGTCACGGTCCATTACGGCGAGGTCCGGGCGCTGGATGCAGCAACCCTGACCCTTGAGCCCGCCCGGATTTGCGGCCTGGTGGGGATGAACGGCTCCGGCAAGTCCACGCTGTTCAAGGTGATCATGGGAATGGTCAGGCCCGACGCCGGCATGGTACGCATCAACGGGCAGTCGCCGTCGAGGGCGCGCAAGGAGGGCGGCATCGGCTATGTGCCGCAGAGCGAGGATGTTGACTGGCAGTTTCCGCTGTCCGTGCGCGACGTGGTGATGATGGGCCGCTACGGCCATCAGGGTTTTACCCGCCGTGCGTCGAAGGCTGACCGCGCCGCCGTCGATGGAGCACTGGACCGGGTGGAACTGGGACCCTATGCGGGCCGCCAGATCGGCCAGCTCTCCGGAGGCCAGAAGAAACGCGCCTTCGTGGCCCGTGGCATTGCACAGGGAGCCACCACCATGCTCCTGGACGAACCCTTCGCCGGTGTGGACAAGAGGTCCGAGGCAACCATCACCCGCCTCCTGCGGGAGCTTGCCACGGACGGCTGCACCATACTGGTGTCCACGCACGATCTGCATGCCCTGCCTCAGCTGTGCGACGAAGCCGTGCTGCTAATGCACAAAGTACTGATGCACGGCCCGCCGGACGTGGTGCTGCAGCCCGAAAACCTAGCGATGGCGTTCGGGCTGGACGTGCTGGAGCGGGACCTGCCTGACAGTAGGGTTTCGGGCACCAGGACTCTGGACGGCAAGCGGGTGGACTACTGATGGAGATACTCCTCGAACCGCTGGGCTATGACTTTATGGTCCGTGCGCTGGTCACCACGGCCCTGGCCGCGGTTGTCTGTGCCGTGCTGAGCTGCTGGCTGGTACTGATCGGCTGGTCGCTGATGGGAGATGCCGTGTCCCACGCCGTGCTGCCCGGAGTGGTGTTGGCGTACATCGTGGGCGCGCCGTTTGCGCTGGGCGCGCTGGTATTCGCCCTGATTGCCGTGACGTTGATCGGGGTGGTCCGCAACACCAGCCGTGTGAAGGAGGACGCCGCGATCGGCATCGTGTTTTCCTCGCTGTTCGCCCTGGGCCTGGTGCTGATCTCGGTGACGCCCAGCCAGACAGACCTGAACCACATCATCTTCGGCAACTTGCTCGGCGTCAGTGTTCCGGACCTGATCCAGGTCCTGGTGCTGGGCGTGGTGGCGTTTGTCATCCTCATCCTCAAGCGGCGGGACCTCACCCTCTACGCCTTCGACCCCACCCATGCCCACGCCATCGGACTCTCACCCCAACGCCTTGGCGCGCTGCTCCTGGGCCTGCTGGCCCTGACCTCCGTTGTGGCTCTTCAGACTGTGGGCGTGGTCCTGGTGGTGGCCATGCTGATCATCCCGGGAGCCACGGCCTACCTGCTGACTGACCGCTTCTCGCGGATGCTGGTCATTGCCCCCGTGATCTCCGCTGTGTGCTCCCTCGCCGGCATTTACCTCAGCTACTACCTGGACACGGCCTCCGGGGCCATGGTGGTCCTAACGCAGGGAGTGGTGTTCGCCGTCGTCTACCTCTTCAGCCCCAGGCAGGGGCTGATCGGCACCCGGCTGGCGAAGGCCCGCCGAAGGAAAACCGCCGCGCTCGCCACTGCTTGACGCGGCGCCCGGGGGCAGGCAGGCTGGAGCGATGAAGTCCTAACCCGGCAGGCCGGCCACGCCGGACTGTTCCCCACCATCCAAGGCCGCCGTCGAGCACCATATGAACCCGGTTCAGCTCCGGCGCCCACACTGCGGAACTTTGCGAGGACTTCCCTTGACTGAACACATCAACCTCTCGGACGTCACCCACGGCTACGGCGACCGGTTGCTGTTCGACGGCGTCAACCTGGTGATCGCTGCCGGCGAGCACGCAGCGGTGGTCGGCGAGAACGGTGCCGGCAAATCCACCCTGCTGCGGATCCTGGCCGGCCTCGAACAGCCCCAGGAAGGGACTGCCTCTTTACACGGCCGGGTGGGCTACCTGGCCCAAACCCATGGGCTGCCCGAGTCCTTGACAGTGGGAGGGGCCATCGACGCATCCCTCGCATCGCTCCGGGCGCTGGAAGCGGAGCTGGACCGGCTCGAGGCAGGGCTGGCCGACGCGGAGGAGAGCGACCTGGAAGCCTACGGCAGGCTGCAGACGGAGTACCAGCTGCGCGAAGGATACGCCGCGGAATCCCGGGTGGAGGCCGCGCTGGACCGGTTGGGCCTGGGCGGCCTGGACCGCCACCGTGCCCTCGGATCGCTTTCCGGCGGAGAACAGGAACGCGTGGCGCTGGCCTGCGTTTTGGCGGATCCCGCGGACATCCTGCTCCTCGATGAACCAACCAACCACCTGGACGCCCGCGGAACAGCGTGGCTGGAGGACCGGCTGGCGGCCCACCGGGGCACTGTGGTGGTGGTTTCCCATGACCGCATGCTGCTGCGCAAGGTGGCCGCAAATGTCATTGAGGTGGATGCCGAGCGCCGTACCGTCGCCCGCTATGGCAACGGGTACGACGGCTACCTCCGCGAGAAAGCCGCTGAACGCCAGCGCTGGATCCAGCAGTACCACGGCTGGCTGCACGCCATGGAGGGTGAAAAGCGGCAGGCAGAGACGGTTGCCGGGACCATGGGGTACGGCCGCAAGCGGGACGGCGACAAGATGGGCTTCGATTTCAAGGCCGGTACGTGGCAGAAAGCCGCCAGCAGCCAGGTCCGGAACGCACAGGAACGGTTGCGGCGGCTGGAAGCCAGCCCGGTGGAGCAGCCGCCGATGCCCCTGCGGCTGGCTGCGCCGGAGTCTTTGCACGCTGCTCCATCCGGCGAAGATATGGCTGCGCCGCTGGCCGCCCATGGAGTCCGCGTTCCCGGCCGGCTTCGAGCAACAGACTTCCAGGCCGGCCTCGGCCAGAAGGTCCTAATCACCGGGCCCAACGGTGCCGGCAAGTCCACGCTGCTGTCCGTGCTGGCGGGAACCCTGGCGCCCAGCGAAGGAAGGGTGACCCGGCCTGAACGGGTGGGCTACCTGCAACAGGAACTGGAGCTGCCGCAACGGCCTTCCCTCCGGCTGCTGCCGGCCTTCGCGTCAGGGCTGGGCGGCAACATCGATGAGCATGCCGAGGCGCTCCTGCGGTTGGGCCTGTTCCGCACCAGCGAGTTCCATGTTCCCATCGGCAGCCTGTCCGCAGGACAGCAGCGGCGGCTCGCGCTCGCCCGGCTGCTTCTGGGCGGCTACAGCACTTTGATTGTGGACGAGCCCACCAACCACCTGGCGCCGGTACTGGTGGAACAGCTTGAGGCCGCGCTCGCAACCTTCACCGGAACCCTGGTGATGGTCAGCCACGACCGGGCCCTCCGGGAGTGGTTTGCCAGGTGCCAGCGTGCAGCGGCGAACGGCGGGAGCACCGGGAGCGCCGGCGGGGACGCCGTCAACGGGCGCTGGATCCGCTACTCCATGGATAAGGGCGTACTCGCGCCGGTCTAGTTCACCTGCAGCGCCGGTTGCACACGTCACCCATGCCCCGACGATGGTGAGAATTGCTTTAAGAGATGGTTACCGGGAAACCGGCGGCCGGAAACATAGGCGGCGGATGATGGGCCCATGCCAGTCGTTCCGCCGGCCGAAAGGATCTGTCCGTGATCACCAAGAACCTTTTCCTGCAGGGCATCTACCCCTTCAAGGGGGCAGGGCTGGAAAAACCGGCCCCGATCCACAGCGAACTATCCCATTACGTTCCGGACGGGGTGATAAACCAGACCCTCTACTTTCGTGGCGGCAACTCCAGCAGTGAACTGGTCACAGTGGTCCTGATGCGTAACGGCGTACCCATGCGCTACTTCCCCATCGGAGCGAAGAGCGATGTCCATGTGCCGCTCCGCGTTGTCGAGGACATCGAGGGCGGCTCGGTCATCGAGCTCCATCTGGCGGCCCCCGAGGGCATTGAGGGTTCGGTTGTTGTTGATTTGGGGATGGTGGAGCACTGATGACCAGCGTGGTGGACCGCCCCCAAGGCAGGCACGCAACCGCCCCGCCGCGCCGCCGCCTGGTGGTGATCGGCAATGGAATGGCAGGCGCCCGGGCGGTGGAGGAGATCCTTGCCCGGGGAGGCGCCGGCCAGTTCACCATCACGATGTTTGGTGATGAGCCGTACGGGAACTACAACCGCATCATGCTCAGCCACGTCCTTTCCGGCGAGGAAAGTGATGCGGACATCTTCCTGAACTCCCTGTCCTGGTACCGGGAGAACAACATCACCCTCCACGCCGGGGTCAGGGCCGAACGGATTGACAAATTCACCCGGCACGTCTTCTCCAGCGACGGCAGGGTCACTCCCTACGATGTCCTGATTATCGCCACCGGAAGCCGCTCCCACATGCCGCCGATGGACGGGCTCCACACGCCCGGCGGCTCCGTAAAGCAGGGCGTTTTCGGCTTCCGTACCATCGATGACACCCAGCGGATGGTGGCCCATGCCCAGCAGGAGCATCACCGCCGCGCCGTGGTGATCGGCGGCGGACTCCTGGGGCTCGAGGCGGCCTACGGCCTGCGGACTTACGGGATAGATGTGGAGGTGGTCCACTCGGGCGGGCACCTGATGAACGCGCAGATGGGGCCCGACGGCGGCGCGGTGCTTCGCCGCAGCGTAGAGGCCCTGGGTATCAAGGTGCACACCGGACGCCGGACCACTGCCCTGCTCGGCACCGACAGGGTCACCGGTATCAGCCTCCGCGATCAGCCGGACATCAGCTGCGACATGGTGGTGGTTGCGGCCGGGATCCGTCCCAACGTGGACCTGGCGGTGCTCAGCGGGCTGCCGGTGGAACGGGCCATTGTGGTGGATGACAGGCTGAAGGTGCAGGACGAGGAGGACATCTACGCCGTGGGGGAGTGCGTCCAGCACCGCGGCGAGGTGTACGGCCTGGTGGCACCGCTCTGGGAACAGGCCGTGGTGCTGGCCAACCATGTCACCGGCGCGGACACCAGCGCCGCCTACCTCGGCTCCCGGACGGCCACCAAACTCAAGGTGGCGGGCGTGGAAGTGGCTTCCATGGGCCTGCACGGGCCGGAACGCGACAGCGATGAACACATCGTCTTTTCAGAACCCAGCCGAGGTGTCTTCAAGTCCATTGTGGTCCGGGACAACAAGATGGTGGGCGCGACCCTCCTGGGTGACAGCCGCAAGGTGGCTTTCCTGACCCAGGCCTACGATCGCGGCCTGCCGCTCCCGGAGGAGCGGCACAGCCTGCTGTTTGATCTGGGCACCCCGGACGGCGACGTGGGCGTGGCCGAACTCGACGACGACGCCCAGGTCTGCAACTGCAACGGCGTCAACAAGAAGGCGCTGGTGGGAGCGGTGAAGGGCGGCTGCACCACGGTGGCCGGTGCGATGGACGCCACCCGTGCAGGCAAAGGCTGCGGCTCCTGCAAGCTGCTGGTGCAGCAGGTGGTGGAGTGGGCGGCCGGCGGTGCCGTGGAGGAGGACCCGGCCGCCAGCTACTACGTTCCGGGTATCCCACTGGACAAGCCGGCGCTCATGGAAGAGATCCGGAAACGCGGGCTGCGTTCTGTGTCCCAGGTGTTCCAGGCCCTGGCTCCCGGCAGCGCAGAGGATGCTAAATCCAAGATGGGGCTGGCCTCGCTGCTGAAGATGATGCTGGCCGGCCAGTACATCGATGAACGCGACGCCCGGTTCATCAATGACCGGGTGCACGCCAACATCCAGCGCGACGGCACCTTTTCGGTGGTGCCCCAAATGAAAGGCGGCGTGACATCGGTCCAGCAGCTCCGCCGCATCGCCGACGTCGCCGAGAAACATAACGTGCCGCTGATCAAGCTCACCGGAGGCCAGCGTATCGACCTGCTGGGCATCCCGAAGGAGGACCTGCCGCAGGTGTGGGCGGACCTGGACATGCCCTCCGGCTACGCGTACGGCAAAAGCTTCCGCACGGTCAAGACCTGCGTTGGTAAGGACTTTTGCCGCTACGGCACAGGGGACTCAACAAAACTGGGCATCGAGATCGAATCCCGCTTCCAGGGCATCGAGTCGCCGGCCAAACTGAAACTCGCCGTGTCCGGCTGCCCGCGGAACTGCGCCGAATCCCTGGTGAAGGATGTTGGCGTCGTGGCGGTGGAAGGCGGCCGCTGGGAAATCTATGTTGGGGGAGCGGCAGGTGCCCACATCCGCAAGGGCGACCTGCTGGCGACTGTAGACGATCCGGAGCAGGTGAAAGTCCTCGCCGGCCGGTTTATGCAGTACTACCGTGAGCAGGCGAACTGGCTGGAACGGACCTACGCCTATGTACCCCGGGTGGGCATTGAACATCTGCGAGCGGTGATTGTTGAGGATTCCGAAGGAATTGCAGCGCGGCTGGACACCGCCATGCAGGCCTCCGTAGACAATTACGTGGACCCCTGGAGCGAGCGCAATGATCCTCTGACGCCCGGCCAGTTCAGGACGTCACTTCCCCTGACGGTCCTTCCCCAGGTGCCGGTTCAATGAACAGCACCGATGCAGATGGGAGCCAGGCCTTTCACGTCCTGGGTCCCGTTGACCAGATTCCGTTGGGTGAGGGCAGGGCTTTTGGGGTGGCCGGCGAACAGGTGGCAGTCTTCCGGCTCCGGGACGGCGCACTGCGCGCGCTCGCCGCCGTCTGCCCGCACCGCGGCGGGCCGATTGCGGATGGCACCATTGACCGGCAAGTGGTGATCTGCCCCCTGCACCAGCACGCATTTGACCTGACGACCGGCTGCTCAACCACCGGGCAGGAACCGCTGCGCAGCTACAACGTGACCTTGGACGGGGACCGGAACATGGTGCTGCAGACCGACGTGTAGTGCGCGTCACGTAGCATCCCTTTGCGTCTTGTAAGATAGACGAGCCGCGCGAAGCTTCGGCGCCACGAGAGATTCCGATCACATTCGGTTGCCCAACAGGGCGCGACGCCGAATTTGTGAGCGGAGTCATCCGTGCTCCGGATGCGGCCAACCCCCAACCCACAAGGAATCGTTGTGCCTCAAAGTACCCCTACAGATCTCCAGAACACCACGGCACCATCCACCGCCGTCGACCCCACCCTCAGCGCCGAGGGCTATAGCAAGACCCTGGGCAGGCGCCACGTCACCATGATCGCCATGGGCGGCGCCATCGGCGTCGGCCTCTTCATGGGTGCCGGCGGACGCCTGGCCTCCAC
>JBKJVX010000236.1:0-12416 GCA_046717065.1 Arthrobacter sp.
GTGCACGTGATCGGCAAGGACATCTCACGGTTCCATGCCATCTACTGGCCGGCCTTCCTGATGAGCGCCGGCATCGAACTGCCCAAGCGCGTGATGATCCACGGCTTCCTGCACAACAACGGCGTGAAGATGTCCAAGTCCCTCGGCAACGTGGTGGCGCCGGCAGACTTCGTGGCGCAGTACGGCCTGGACCAGGTACGGTTCTTCTTCCTCCGCGAGGTCCCGTTCGGCGCCGACGGCAGCTACAACCATGAGGCCATCGTGGGCCGCATGAACTCGGATCTGGCCAATAACTTCGGCAACCTGGCCCAGCGTTCGCTGTCCATGGTGGCCAAGAACTGCGAGGGCCGGATCCCGGTTCCGGGTGCCTTCACGGCTGAAGACACCGCGATCCTGGAGCAGGCCAACGGGCTCCCCGAAACGGCCCGGGCCGCCTTCGAAAGGCAGGAGTTCAGCCGTGCGCTCGAGGCCATCTGGGGCGTCCTCGGGGACACCAACGCCTACTTCGCCGAGCAGGCCCCCTGGGTGCTGCGGAAGACCGACGTCGAACGCATGAATACGGTGCTGTACGTGACGCTGGAAGTCCTGCGGATCGTGGCCATCCTTGCCCAGCCCGTTATGCCAACCGCAACAGCGGCGCTCCTTGGCACCCTCGGCCAGCCGGAAGGGGAGGCCCGCCAGTTCTCCGCCATCGGGACGCCGATTGCTGCGGGTACTGACCTGCCGGCCCCGTCGCCGGTGTTCCCCAAGTACGAGGAGCCCGCTCAGGGCTGACGCTCTCTCACTTTCTGCACGTTTTCCGCGAACGCTCTCTCACCTTTTCGGGCGGAAGGTGAGAGAGCGTTTGCCGTTTTTCCCAGTGACGGCGGCAACCTCGGGCTGTTCGGATACTGAGACGGCTTGACCAGCATATGGATGTCTTGGCTACGCTGAAAGCATGAGCGCATCCTCCATCGATCTTGCAGTTATTCCCGGCGACGGCATTGGCCCTGAGGTCATTGCGGAAGCACTTAAGGTGCTCGAAAAGGCTGTCGCTTCCGAGGGCGTCGAGCTCAAGCAGACGCACTACAAGCTCGGTGCCGAACACTGGCTGGCCACGGGCGAAACCTTGCCGGACCACGTCCTGGCCGATCTTCGGACCCGGGATGCCATCCTGTTCGGGGCAGTAGGTGCAGCCCCGGGCGATACCCGCATACCGTCCGGCATCATCGAGCGCGAGATGCTGCTCAAGCTCCGCTTCAGCCTGGACCACTACGTCAACCTGCGGCCCTCCCGGCTTTATGGAACCGTGGGCAGCCCGTTGGCAAATCCCGGCGTCATCGACTTCATCGTGGTCCGGGAAGGTACCGAGGGCCCCTATGTCGGCAACGGCGGCACCCTCCGCGCCGGAACTCCCCACGAGGTGGCTACCGAAGTTTCGCTGAACACCGCCCACGGTGTTGAGCGCGTTGTCCGGGATGCCTTCCGCCGGGCCAGCGCGAGGGAGCGCAAGCACGTCACCCTGGTCCACAAGCACAACGTCCTGATCTTCGCCGGGCACCTCTGGAAGCGCACGGTGGAGGCCGTGGCACAGGAGTTCCCGGAGGTCACCCACGACTACCTGCACGTGGACGCCGCAACCATCTTTATGGTCACCGATCCGTCCCGCTTCGACGTAATCGTCACCGACAACCTCTTCGGCGACATCCTCACCGATCTTGCTGCAGCCATCACCGGCGGGATTGGGCTGGCAGCATCCGGCAACATCAACATGGACCGCACCGCGCCGTCGATGTTCGAGCCGGTCCACGGCTCTGCCCCCGACATTGCCGGCCAGGGCAAGGCCGACCCTACCGCCGCCATCCTGTCCGCAGCGCTCCTGCTGGACCACCTCGGCTACACCCGGGCAGCCCGCAGGATCGAGGCGGCAGTAAGTGCCGACGTCGAAAAGCGCGACGGCGGTGCACGCACCACCAGCGCGGTGGGCGACGCCATCGCCGCCGGCCTTTAGCCGCGCCTGGGGCTGGCGGCAACGGGCGTAAGCTTGTCTCGAATCACCAAATGCCGCCTTGACGTTCACCGCTGAGGCCAAGGCGGCCGATCGTGGAGGAACCATGACTCAGACTGCCCACGGCGTCGAATTTTCGCAGCAGCTTTCGGACAACCCGAAGTCTGCTGAAGAGCGCGCAGCCATCCTGGCCAACCCGGGATTCGGCAATCACTTCACCGACCACACCGCCATCGTCGACTACAGCGTGGACGAGAACGGCAACGGCGGCTGGCACAACGCCCGGGTGGAAGCTTACGGACCGATCTCCCTGGACCCGTCAGCTGCAGTGCTGCACTACGGCCAGGAGATCTTCGAAGGGCTCAAGGCCTACCGGCACGCCGACGGTTCCATCTGGACGTTCCGCCCCGAGGCAAACGCCGCGCGCCTGAACAAGTCCGCCCGCCGGCTCGCCCTTCCGGAATTGCCGGCAGAGTACTTCCTCGCGGCCATCCGGGAGCTCGTTACCGCCGACAAGGAATGGGTTCCCGCCGGCGACGGCGAAGCGCTGTACCTCCGGCCGTTCATGATCGCCACCGAGGCTTTCCTGGGCGTCCGTGCGGCCCGCGAAGTTTCCTTCCGGGTCATCGCCTCGCCCGCCGGCAACTACTTCGGCGGCGAACTCAAGCCCGTGTCCATCTGGATCTCCAGGGAATACGCCCGCGCAGGCCGTGGTGGTACCGGGGCAGCCAAGTGCGGCGGCAACTACGCGGCTTCCCTTATTGCCCAGCAGGAGGCCGAGGCCAACGGCTGCAAGCAGGTCCTCTTCCTGGACCAGTTCAATGACAACGCTGTTGAGGAACTGGGCGGCATGAACGTGTTCTTCGTGATGAAGGACGGCTCCCTGGTCACCCCCGCGCTGACCGGCACAATCCTCGAAGGCGTCACCCGGATGTCCGTCATCCAGGTGGCCAAGGACATGGGACGCGAAGTCACCGAGCGCAAGATCACCCTGGACGAGTGGCGCGACGGCGTTGCCTCCGGCGAGATTGCCGAGGTCTTCGCCTGCGGTACTGCCGCCGTCATCACCCCCATCGGGGTCCTCAAGGACACCACGGAGTTCATCGGTTCCGAGGACGCCAAGGCTGGGGAAACCACCATGGCCATCCGCGAAAAGCTGCTCGGCATCCAGACCGGCGCAGTCCCCGACACGCACGGCTGGCTGACCCGGCTCGCCTAGGCCTGCTTTTCTCTGACTGAAAAATTACGACGGCGTCTGCCGGCTCATCCCCGGCAGGCGCCTTTCCTTGTGCAACGGGGGAGGGGTTAGCGCCGGGCAGCTTTCCTGGCGGCATTCTTCAGTGCCTTGCGGGAAACGGGCTTCAGGGCCTTCCTGGCCGCTTCCTCCTCCAGTGCCCGCTGGCGTCGGGCATCAAGGAGGTCGTTCCATAGTGTGGTGGCGAAAACTGCACCGTCCTGGGTGTACAACTCATAGGGATACCAGGCGAACCCGGCCGGGGGAGTGCCGTTAGGAAGCTGTTCACCGGAGGTCCGTGCCACGGCATCCGCTACCGCCCACGTTTCAGTCAGGTGGGGCACCAGGTTGGCTTCCAGGAACGCATTCGGGTCGTCGGATACGGCAGCCCTCTCGAGCAGGATCTTGAGCTGCTGCTCCAGGTGTTCGGCGGCTGCCTCTGAAACTGACGTCCCGTTATCGGTGGCCCTGGCGAGCACGGCTTCCTGTTCGGCCACCGCCTCCGCCCAGTCTTCTGTCCGGCGGAACGCCTGCCAGGTGGGGAACCAGACCACGGCGCCGGTGGCATGGTTGTGGATGTGCCGGAGGCCTGTGCTCTTCTCGGTTCCTGCGTGGTCGTTTCCGGCCGCGGCAGCACCGGCGAGGAGCTCTGACAAGGAGGGAGTTGGTGCGGTGCTCATGTTGGCGGTGCTTTCGGTAGGGAGTCACTATTCTGAGAACCTCAACCCCCCGCAGGGTCCCGCTTATTCCGCCGGCTGCAAAGATGGGATGGTGACTCTAGCTTCCGGCCCCCTCCTGCAGCGCAGCTCAGCCCTGACGCAGTTCGTCCTGGCCCCCAATCCCGGGCCCATGAGCCTCGCCGGCACCAACTCCTACCTGCTGCGGCACCCCGGCCATCCGGGCGCCGTCGTGGTTGATCCGGGTCCCCTGGACGAGGCCCACCTCCAGGCACTCGCCGGGGCCGGCCCCGTTGAACTCATCCTCATCACCCACCGCCACGGCGACCATACCGCCGGCTCCGCACGGCTGCATCAACTGACCGGCGCACCGGTACGCGCTTCGGACCCTGCGCACTGCCACGGCAACGGCACGCCGCTGCTGGGCGGTGAGGTACTCCAATCTGCGGGCCTTGACGTCAGCGTGGTGGCAACGCCGGGCCACACCTCCGATTCAGTATGCTTCCACCTCCCCGGCGACGGCCCGCACGGTTCAGTACTGACCGGGGACACCATCCTGGGCAGCGGCACCACGATGCTTGACTATCCGGACGGGACCCTCGGGGAGTACCTGACCTCCCTCGACAGGCTGGAATCGCTGGGGCCGGCCATCGTCCTGCCAGCCCACGGCCCTGTCCTGCAGTCCTTGACGGACGTCGTCGGGAACTACCGCGCCCATCGCCTCGAACGGCTGGCGCAGATCCGCGCGGCCCTGGACCGGCTCGGCCGGGATGCCACCGTCGGTGACGTCGCTGACGCCGTCTATTCCGACGTCGACCCTTCCGTGCGGCGCGCAGCTGTTACGTCCGTTGCCGCCCAGCTTCACTACCTGCGGGGCTGGGCCGACAGGCCCTAAGACGGCGGGTGCCGCTGTGGCGAGACGGTAGGGTAGGAGCCATGCGTATTGCCAGGTTTGTCGTCGATTCTGATCCCCTCTACGGCGTTGTCGAAGGTGACACGGGCAGTGAGGAAATCACTGTCATCCACGGGGACCCTTTCTTCAATGGAGTGGAGCGTACCTCCGTCCGGCACAAGCTGGAAGACGTCCGGCTGCTCGCCCCCATCATTCCCCGCAGCAAAGTGATCGGCGTGGGCCGCAACTTCGTGGAACACGCCCATGAGCTCGGAAACGAAGTTCCCGCCCAGCCGCTCCTTTTCCTGAAGCCAAACACCGCCGTCGTTGGCCCCAACGATCCCGTGGTGCTGCCCGAGTTCTCCGAGGAAGTCTCCTTCGAGGCGGAGCTGTGCGTCGTGATCGGACGGATCTGCAAGGACGTGCCCGAGGAACGCGTGGACGATGTCATCTTCGGCTACACGTGCGGCAACGACCTCACGGCCAGGGATGTCCAGAAGACAGACCTGCAGTGGACCCGGGCCAAGGGCTTTGACACCTCGGCGCCCCTGGGCCCGTGGATCGAGACGGACCTTGATACGGAGGACCTGCAGATCCAGGGCCGGCTCAACGGGGAGCTGCGGCAGGACGGCAGCACCAGCCAGATGATCAGGGGAGTACGGGAACTCGTGTCCGTTGTCTCCCAGGCGTTTACCCTACTTCCCGGCGACGTGATCATGACCGGGACGCCGGCTGGAGTGGGCCTGGTCAGCGCCGGGGACCGCTTTGAGGTGGAGATCGAGGGGATCGGCCGCCTGTCCAACCCGATCGTCCGCCGCTGACCCTGGCGCCGCGCTGGGGCTTTGCGCCAGACGGTAAAGTTGGAGCCACTATGACTACTGCTTCTGCGTCGAATGCTGCCTCCATCCCGCCCGTCACCGCTGACACGCCCGTTCGGGTCCGCTTCTGCCCGTCGCCCACCGGCACTCCCCACGTCGGGTTGATCCGCACGGCATTGTTCAACTGGGCCTATGCCCGCCACACCAAGGGCACCATGGTGTTCCGGATCGAGGACACGGACTCGGCGCGGGACAGTGAGGAAAGCTACCACCAGCTGCTCGACGCGCTGAAGTGGCTGGGCATCGACTGGGACGAGGGCGTGGAAGTAGGCGGCCCGCATGAGCCGTACCGGCAGTCGCAGCGGAGCGGAATCTACCAGGACGTCATTGCCCGTCTCCGGGAGGGTGGCTTTGTCTACGAGTCGTACTCCACGCCGGAGGAAATCGAAGCGCGCCACCGTGCCGCGGGACGCGACCCGAAGCTTGGCTATGACGGCTTTGACCGCCACCTGACGGAGGAGCAGCTCGCCCAGTTCAAGGCAGAAGGCCGCGAGGCCGTCCTGCGGCTGCGGATGCCCGACGAGGACATCACCTTCAATGACCTCGTGCGCGGCGAGATCACCTTCCGTGCCGGGTCCGTCCCGGACTTCGCAGTGGTCCGTGCCAACGGAGCGCCCCTGTACACGCTGGTGAACCCGGTGGACGATGCCCTGATGGGCATCACCCATATCCTCCGCGGCGAGGACCTGCTCAGCTCCACTCCGCGCCAGATTGCCCTCTACCGCGCCTTGTACGCCGTGGGCGTTGCACAATACATGCCGGAATTTGGACACCTGCCCTACGTCATGGGCCAGGGCAACAAGAAGCTCTCCAAACGCGATCCCGAATCGAGCCTGTTCCTGCACCGGGAGCGCGGCTTCATTCCCGAGGGCCTGCTGAACTACCTCTCGCTCCTGGGCTGGTCCCTGAGCGCCGACGAAGACATTTTCACTGTTGAACAGCTGGTGGAGCACTTCGACATCCATGACGTCCTGGGCAACCCCGCACGCTTCGACCTCAAGAAGGCTGAAGCGATCAACGGCACGCACGTCCGGATGCTCCCGCCTGAGGTTTTCCGGGAACGCCTCGTTCCGTACCTGCGCGCAGCGGACCTGGTGGGGGAGATCCTGACCGATCGGGAAGAGGAAATCCTCACCGAGGCCGCGCCGCTGGTACAGGAGCGCATCACCCTGCTGGGCGAGGCGCCCGAAATGCTGGCGTTCCTCTTCAAAGCGGACGGCGCCATCGACGTTGCCGCTGATGCCCGGAAGGGGCTCCCGGAAAACCTGGCGGAAGTCCTGGATGCAGCCATCGCAGCGCTCGAACCTGTTGAAGACTGGACGCCGGACAACATCCAGACCGCGCTCAAGCAGGCCCTCGTTGAGGACCTTGGCATCAAACCCCGTCTCGCTTTCGGACCCGTGCGCACAGCCGTTTCGGGCCGGCGGATATCGCCGCCGCTGTTCGAGTCCATGGTGATCCTGGGCAAGGATTCCTCCCTCCGCCGCCTTCGCTCATTCCGCGGCTGATGACGGCTCCCATGCAGGTAGGCGGCGCGGTCCTGGACACGCCTTTCGGTTCTGTCCGCGGGGTGCTCTTCGACATCGATGACACCTTGGTTGACCTCGAATTCTCGATGACCACAGCCCTGCGGGAGGTCAGCGAACACCTCCTGCCCGGCCTTGACCAGGCCGGGTGGGAGAGGTTCGGACGCATTTTCACCCATGAGACCACGCACTACTACGACCGGTACCTGGCAGGTGAGCTGACGTTCAACGAACAGCGGCTGCTGCGCGGCCGCGCGGCCTTGGGGCACTTTGGGATTGAACTTGCCGAGGGCGAGCAATCGCACCAGTGGCTTAGCGCGTACATGGAAAAACAGCCGGCGTACGTAAAACCGTTTCCGGACGTCATGCCGCTGCTGGATGTCCTGGACGAAGCTGGCATCCCCTACGGGGCGGTCAGCAACAACGTGCATGACTACCAGCGCGCCAAGCTGGATGGGGCTGGACTCGCCCGGGTCAGGCGGCTGGTGGGAACGGACACCCTCGGTGTGGCCAAACCGGATCCGGCCATCTACCTCGAGGGGGTCCGGCTTCTGGGCACGGCCCCTGCCGATACGCTGTATGTGGGAGACAACCGCCTCCTTGACGCTGAGGGCTCGACGGCGGCCGGCCTCCTGGGCGTCTGGCTGAACCGGGCGGGGGAGTCGGGGGCAGGGTTCGACGGCGGTATGGTTACCTCCCTGGACCAGCTGGTCAGCTAAGTCACACCGCGCCGATTTGTGCGAGCCCGAAGTCTCGGGTAAAGTAATTTCTCGTGCTGAGGCGCACGGAGCAGGGCAAAGGCCCTGAAAACCGGCCCGAAAGTATCATTGGGATATGGTGTAATTGGCAACACTACGGTTTCTGGTACCGTCATTCTAGGTTCGAGTCCTGGTATCCCAGCTCTGTTCGGAGGCCTCGTTGCAGGTCAAAAAGCAGAAGGTTTCAGCCGGTTCGCCGAGTTGAAACCACAGCGAAGTGTGTGAAACAATCACTGAGCTGACCAGCGGAAACGCTGAAAAAAGTACGGCAAAGTACACGGCCCCATCGTATAGCGGCCTAGTACGCCGCCCTCTCACGGCGGTAACGCGGGTTCGAATCCCGCTGGGGTCACCAACAAAATGGTCCCGGGCAAACGCCCGGGACCATCTTTCGTTTCCGCGACAAATCGGGAAACGCGCCATCCATCTCCGCGACAAATCGGGAAACGCGCCATCACGTTCCGGGACAAATCCTGGAACGCTCCTTGCTTTCGGTCCCGGGAGGAACCCTCCCGAACCCGGCCCGCGGCAGCACCGCCGTCGAACCTCACCAGAAACTGATGGGGCGATGCGCCAGAAGGTGCGGGAGTGGTGGGGCGTTCCGGGGAAAGGTGCGGGAGGTGATGGGGCGTTGGGCAGGAAGCGGCACCCCATACCCGCCCTCAACTGGCATGATGTTGCTGTGACCTCCCGGAACGAGCAAGACGAACCGCACGATGAGCAGGGCCCGCATTCGAGCAGTGCCGGTGCCCTTGCAGCCGTAGCGCTTCTGGAAGGGGTGCGGGACGACCTCGCCACCGCGGCGCTGCCGCTTGCCCTGCCTGACGCAGAGCAGGCACGTCGTGACGCCGCCGGCGCCGTCGCCCAACTCGACGACTACATCCTCCCGCGGTACCGCAGCCTCGATGCCCCGTTGCTGGCCGTCGTCGGAGGTTCCACGGGTGCGGGCAAGTCCACACTCGTCAACGCCCTTGTTGGCCACCCGGTCACCCGTTCGGGCGCCATCCGTCCCACCACCCGCCAGCCCATCCTCCTGCACCACCCGTCCGAGGCAGCCTGGTTTGAAGGCCAGCGCGTTCTGCCAAGCCTGAGCAGAATCCGCGGATACGTCGCCAGCAGCCCGGTGCCGGCCAGCCGCGCAGGTGCCGTTCCGGACCCGGGCGCCATGTCTTCCCTGGTGCTTGTGGCCGACCCCGCTGTACCCGCAGGAATCGCAGTCCTGGATGCTCCCGACGTCGACTCCATTTCAGACGACAACCGCAGGTTGGCAGCACAGCTCCTTGCTGCCGCCGATTTGTGGATCTTCGTCACGACGGCCAACCGCTACGCGGACGCCGTCCCGTGGAAACTGCTCCTGGACGCAGCTTCGCGGGACATCATGGTGGCTGTCGTGCTGGACCGCGTACCGCCGGAGGCGGAAAGGGAAGTCAGCGAGGACCTGCGCAGCCTCCTGGACCGCGAGGGCCTGGACGCCGCGCAGCTGTTCATGATCCCGGAGACCCCACTGGATCCGCTGGGTATGCTGCCGGCCGGCACCGTCCTCCCGTTGAGGACCTGGCTCGGGGACCTGGCCGCCGATGCCGCCGGCCGTTCGGAGATCGCCCGCCGTACGCTCAACGGGACCGTCAGGGCACTGGCCGCCCGTGTTGCAGCCGTGGCGCACGCGGCCCGGGAGCAGCAGGCCGCCGCGGACAACCTCGAAGCTGCCGCGGTGTCGGCCTACCATGATGCTGCCGGCCGGATTCTCGACGCTACCAGGGACGGGGCACTGCTGCGGGGTGAGGTGCTTGCGCGCTGGCAGGACTTCGTGGGCACCGGCGAGTTCTTCCGGGCCTTGGAACAAAACGTGGGACGGTTCCGCGACCGGATGGGGGCCTTCTTCCGGGGTGAGCCGCCGCCCGCGGTGCGCGTCGAGGCAGCCATCGAGACGGGGCTGCAGGCCGTCATCATCGACGAAGCTGCAAATGCCGCCGAGGACACCGACCAACGGTGGCGTACCGACCCCGCAGGGCGGCAACTGCTGGGGACGGACGACCTTTCCGGGACCACGCCGGGCTTTGAGGACCGGGCCGCCGCCGAAATCAGGGCCTGGCAGGAAGCCCTGATGGAACTCATCCGCACTGAAGGCCAGGGAAAGCGGACCCAGGCCCGCTGGCTGTCCTTCGGGATCAACGGACTGGGGGCCGCCCTGATGATCGTAGTGTTCTCGATGACCGCCGGACTGACAGGACTCGAGGTTGGTGTGGCAGGCGGAACGGCCGTTGTGGGCCAGCGGCTTCTCGAAGCGGTTTTTGGCGAGGACGCAGTGCGGCGCATGGCCGAAAAAGCGCGGGAGGACCTGCACGCCCGCTGCCAGCGGCTGTTGGAGGAAGAGCGGCAGAAGTTCCTCACCCTGATTCCGGAGCGTGATGAACGCGTTCCGCAGACTCTTGCCGCCCACGCGGACGCCCTGGTCCGCCTGGCGGATACCGCATGAGCCGCCACAGCGACACCCGGGATGAGTCCCGGCTTGACCGCCGGCTTGCGGCCCTCAACGACGCCCGCGAGCTTGGCGAAGGCGTCCTGCCCGACGCGTCGCTCCAGGAAGTATTCACCGTCCTGGAGCGGGCCAGTTCACGCCGCTCGCTGTCGGCCGACCACACAGTGGTGGGCTTCTTCGGTGCCACCGGAAGCGGCAAATCCTCCCTGTTCAATGCCGTCAGCGGAGCTGACATCGCGACGGCGGCCGCGCGCCGGCCCACGACGTCGGAACCTTTGGCGGGCGTGTGGGGAGCGGAAGGCAGCGAGCCGCTGCTCGACTGGCTTGAGGTTCGCAACCGGCACCACGCGGCACCTGTGGAAGGCTTCGCTGACGAGGAAACCGGCCTGATCCTGCTGGACCTGCCCGACTTCGATTCCACCCGCGCGTCCAACCGCGAAGTGGTCCAGCGGATGGTGGGCCTCGTGGACGTCCTGGTGTGGGTCCTTGACCCCCAAAAGTATGCAGACGCGGCCGTACATAATGATTACCTGTCGCGCCTGGCGTCGCACGGCGCCGTGACGCTGGTGGTCCTCAACCAGGTGGACCGGCTCCCCGAGCATGATGTTCAGCCCGTCCTGGAATCGCTGCGTTCCATCCTCGCCCGCGACGGACTTGCCAAGGTCCAGGTGCTGGCGGCCTCAGCCCTGACAGGTACGGGAGTGGACAAGGTCCGGGCCGCTATCCGGAGCGTCGCCGTGAAGCGCAAAGCCCAGTCGCAGCGGCTCGCTGCCGACATTATCCGGGCCACCGTGGAACTGGGTTCAGTTTCCGGCGGGGGAGAGGCGGCCGGGGTCCGCTCGGCGGCAAAGTCACGCCTGGCCGACGAGCTGGCCGTGGCAGCCAACGTACCCACCGTGGTCCGGGCGGTTGGCCAGTCCTACCGGCTTGAGTCAGTCAAGCGCACCGGCTGGCCGGTCACCAGATGGCTGTCCAGGTTCCGGCCGGATCCGCTGCGCCGGCTCAATCTGCGCAGCGGTGCCCCGTCAGAGCTGAACCGGACCTCGCTGCCGCCGGCAGGGGCGCCGGAACGGGCGCGGACGGATGCAGCAGTCCGGGAATTCGCTGACGCCGCCAGCGCGGGCGCCCCCGGCCCGTGGCGGGCGGCGATCCGCGGTGCCGCACGCCAGGGCAGGGAGCAGTTGCCTGACGCCCTTGACCAGGCCATCGCCGGAACGGACCTGGCCGCCAACCGCAGGTCCTGGTGGTGGGGGGCGTTCAACGTGGTGCAATGGCTGGCCCTGCTCACGGTGTTGGGAGGCCTCGGCTGGCTCGGCGTTCTGGCCGCCCTCGGTTATTTCCAGATGCCCGTTCCCGAGGTGCCGAGGGTCGAAGGCTGGCCCGTGCCCACGCTGATGATCACAGCCGGGGTTGTGTTGGGGATCTTCCTGGCCATCACCGGACGCTTTATTGCCGCTGCCGCGGCGAATGCCAGGGCCGCCAGGGCGCGGAAGCGGCTCAATGCCGCAGTTTCCTCCGTCGCCCAGGAGTTGGTGGTGGAGCCGGTGGAGGTGGAAGTCAGCAGGCTCGCCGCTTTTAATGCCGCGTTGAAGACGGCCGGGGCAGGATAGAACTGAAGAACCAGCGGCGGCAACCAGCACAGCAGTAAGCCCGCTGGGCTGCAGCAGCTAAATCCCGGCGGCCGCGAGTTCGGCAGCGGCGTCCCGGACCTTTATCAGGGTCCGCAGGTTGCGTGTTGTGGTGGAGGCCTTGAACCTGGGTTTGGCCGAGATTTTGCTGAAGGGGCTGTCCAGCGTCCCGCCGGCCGGTGCCAGCCATGCCAGGGCCTCCGGCCCCAACCTCGTCTGCTCCGTTCCCTCCAGCGCTGCCCCCGCTGCATCGAGTTCGTCAAGCATTGCCGGGTCGGAGGAAAGCGTGATGTAGGTGTGGGTGCTTTTGTCATCGTCCGGGTAGGGGCAGGCTGCCACCAGTTCGGACACCCGGGC
>JBKJVX010000237.1:0-8707 GCA_046717065.1 Arthrobacter sp.
GACCAAGGACAGGAACACATAGTTCGCGGCGTCGAAGATCCGCCCGCCGGTGGTGTTGTGGATTTTCATGGCTAGAACAGTCCGCTCTGGTTGAAGCGTTTGGCCAGGGCGTTGGTGCCGAAGATCAACACGAGGCCCACCAGGGATTTGAAGAGCCCGACGGCGGTGGAGTAGCTGTAGGCGCCCTGGGTGATGCCAACGAAGTACACGTAGGTGTCGAACACGTCGGCCGCGGAGCGGTTCAGGGCGTTGGTCATCAGGTAGATCTGCTCGAAGCCGGTGTTCAGCATCTGCCCGATGGCCAGGATCAGCATCACGATGATGGTGGACCTAATGCCGGGCAGCGTAATGTGCCAGACGCGGCGGAACCGGCCGGCGCCGTCGATGATTGCGGCCTCGTACTGGTCCTGGTCAACGGTGGCCAGCGCGGCGAGGAAGATGATGGTGCCCCACCCGGTGTTCTTCCAGATCTCCTGCAGCACAATCAGGGGGCGGAACCAGTTGGGATCCGACAGGAAGTCGATGTTCGTGCCCATCACCGAGTTCAGGAACAGGAACAGCGGGCCGAAGTCCAGGGCAAAGAGCAGGAAGCTCAACGAGGCAACAATGGTCCAGGACAGGAAGTGCGGGATGTAAACGAGTGTCTGGATGGTGCGCTTGAGGATCGAGAGCCGGACTTCATTCAGCAGCAGCGCCAGGACGATGGTCAACGGGAACGCGATACCAAGGTTAAGGAACGCCAGGATCAGGGTGTTGCCCAACAGCCGCGGGAAGTCCGGGTTGGAGAAGAAGTCCTGGAAGTGCTGGAACCCCACCCACGGGCTGTCGTTCACGCCCAGGAACGGAACGTAGTCCTTGAAGGCGATGCTGACCCCGTACATGGGGCCGTAACGGAAGATGGCGAAGTACACCACGCCAGGCAGCAGCAGCAGGTACAGCCACTTGTAGTGCGCGAAGTGGACGGAGAACCTGCCCCGCTTCCGGGGGGCGGACGCAGGAGGCTGCGCCCGCTCCCCGGCTTTGGTGGCAATGACAGGGGCTGTCATTTACTTGTTGTCCTGCCAGAGCTTGTTGATCTCTTCCTTGACCTTGTCGCCGCCGCTGGTGTTCCACAGCTTGATGGCGTCCTTCAGGCCCTGCTCGTCGATCTGGCCGGCGAGGTACTTGATGCGGGCATCGGCAACGATGTTGTCCAGCTGCGCACCCTTGGAAACGTAGGTGGCGGACACGTACGGGGCGGCCGGGTTGTAGACGGCGCTCTTCAGGTCTTCGGCCATCACTTCGATCCGCTTGTCGAAGACCTGCTGTTCGTAGTCGGTAGCCTGCTTGACCGGGTAGAAGGTGTTTCCGGCAACGTTCATGCCCAGCTGTGCGTAGCTCTTGATGTCCGTGTTGACGGCTTTGGCTTCCTCGGTTTCGGGCTTGATGGTGGCAGCCTTGCCATCCTCCAGCGAGAAGTTCACGCCTTCGATGCCGTCGTTGAGCAGCACGGCCACGTCCTTGCCGTTCATGGTGTTCAGGAACTCCAGCACGGTCTTCAGTTCAGCCTCGGTGCGGACGCTGGACTTGGGGATGGCCAGGAAGCCGGAGTAGCCGTCGGTGGGGTGGGCGTTGAGCTCGCCGTCCGGGCCTTCAAGGTTGCCAACGAAGCCCACCTTGTTTTCGAAGTTGTTCGGGTCTGCCTGCTTGAACAGGTTGATGAGGACGCTCACCCGGGAGTCGACGTCGACAATGATGCCGCCCTTGCCGTTCAGGAACGGCTCGTTCCACTTGGTGGGGTCGAACGTGGCAAAGTCCGGGTTGATGAGCTTTTCGTCCACCATCTTCTTGACGAACCGGTTGGCTTCCAGGAACTCCTCGGTTTCGAAGCTCGGGATCAGTTTCCCGTCCTTTTCGGTCCAGCGGTTGCCCGCGCCATACCAGGTCTCGATGAAGTCGTACGGGCTGTTGGTTCCCAGGGCGCCCCACTTGGGGATGGTGATGCCCCAGGTGTCGTTCTGGCCGTTGCCGTCCGGATCCTTTTCGGTAAATGCCTTCGCTACCTCATACAGGTCCTCGGAGGTCTTGGGAGCCTCAAGCCCCAGCTTGTCCAGCCAGTCCTGGCGGAACATTACGGCAGCACGCATGGGGGCACGGCCGCGGTACACGCCGTACACCTTGCCGTTGATGCTCGCGTTCTGCTGGATGTCCGGGAAAGTGGTCTTCAGGTTCGGGTACTCACCCAGCTTGTCCGTCAGGTCCCAGAAGGCACCGGCTTCGGCATTCTTGACGAAGCCGGGCGTCTTGCCCTGGATGACCATCACGTGCGGGATCTCGGAGGAGGCCAGCGTGATGTTGGTCTTGTCCTCGTAGGAGGCGTTGGGAGCCCATGTGATGTTGACGTCCTTGCCCGTCAGTTCCTCGAGCTTCTTCTGGACGGCGCCGTCTGCAGAAGGCGGCTGCGCCTCGAGGAAGGGAGCCATAACGTTCACGGTGGAAATGTCTGCGGACTGCGTTTCACCTCCGCCGCAGGCCGTCAGGGTGAGCGCCGTGGCAGTTACGACGGCGGCGGCCAGGGACATTCTTCTGCGGATCATGTTGTTCCTATTCCACTTCTTCGGGGTCGGTTTTTGCTGTCACCGGGCAGTGTTGAGCCCGGGCAGCATGAGGTCAGTTTTTGGTTAAGGGCGGGCGTTCAGCGCGCTATCAGCGCATGGTTATGGGGTAGGCCGGTGGCCGCGGCCTGCTGTTGCTCCGTGACGGCCGCCATCGAATCATCGTTGGCGGTAAAGAAGCGGTCGCACAGCCAGCCGGTCAGGTACAGCCAGGCTCCGATGCTGAAGAACGGAATCAGGCCTGGGACTGCACCGCTGGCGTACACCGCCGCCGCGGAGACGAACAGCAGGATGACTGTCCCCGCGAGGTGCCGGAGGGCGAACCGTGACGACATCAGGAAGTACTGCCCCAGGGGAAGCTCGTACCGGGCAAACATGGGGAACAGGTAGCACACCGCGCCCGCAACAAAGATGGCTCCGACAAAGGTTGCAGCGGCAGCCAGCTGGGACAGGAAGCCGCCCGAGCCGGAAAAGTAGTTCCAGTTCATCGCGAGGGCAACGGCGACCCCCATGACGGGGAGGGCCAGCGCGTTGCCGCGGACAAAATTGCGGCAGTACTCGCGGGCGAAACCGGGCAGCAGGCGTGCAGCGTCGCCCCTGGCTCTCTTGCGGACCAGGATCTGCGCTGCTGCGGTGGCCGGGCCCGCGCCCAGGACACCGAGTCCCAGGACGGTGAAGGCGAGCCACAGCGCATTAAGGCAAGCGATCCACAGGAGGGTGTCAAAGAACGAGTATGCGCCGGCGCTCCACGACGACTTTGACATGGCACGCCTCCCTTCGGTTCTCCATCGTTGCAGAAACGGGACCGGAGTGGCCCGCATCACGGAAGTAATCGGTTTCTCGAAAATCTAGACCCCCGCCGCCGCGCAGGTCAAGCTAATTTTTTGAATCGTTACATAACTAGACTGCGAGCCTACTCGTGGCGCACACTGAAAGCGGAAAGCGCTTGCCCCGAGGCGCTTGCAGGAACAGATGCCCCCGTCCGGGCGGAATGGAGCACCATGGGAACGCCAGCCGGCACCGTCGCCGGGACCCAGCCCCGGGACCTCATTACCTCAGCAGCAGCCAGGGCGCAGCCAGCCGGCGGGCCTGGGGCGGAGCAATCCCGCGGACGGCCTTCCAAGGTGGCGCTGGTAGGTGTCCACGGCTTCGGCACCCACCACCTGCGGAATCTTGAGCGCCTCCAGGCGGCCGGCGTCGTCGACCTTGTTGCCGTTGCTGACCCCAATCCCCCTGCGCCGGGTTCGGTCCCCGCAACAACGCACGTTTTTCCGGGGCTGGCTGAATTGCTTGCGGAGACCGGTGGGCTTGACCTCATTATTGTCGCCACCCCCATCCAGACCCATGCCCCGCTGGGCCTCGCAGCACTGGCCACCGCCGCCGATCTCTACCTGGAGAAGCCGCCGGTCGCATCACTCGCGGACTTCACCAAGCTTTGCGACGCTGCCGAAACCAATGGACGCAGCGTCCAGATCGGCTTCCAGAGCCTGGGTTCCCACGCACTGCAGGCGATCGGGAAGCTGCTCGCCGACGGAACCATCGGCAGGCTGGAGGGTATCTCGGCAACCGGCCGCTGGGTTCGGGACCGGGCCTACTACAAGCGGTCACGCTGGGCCGGCAAACGCACCATCGACGGTGTGGACGTGGTGGACGGCGTGGCCACCAACCCCCTTGCGCATGCTGTGGCAACAGCCCTCCGGATTGCGGGAGCACGCACCACAGCCGACATTGCGTCCCTTGACACCGAGCTTTACCGTGCCAACGACATTGAGTCCGATGACACCTCGGTGATCCGGATCCGCACCAGCTCAGGGCTGCCCATCACCTGCGCCCTGACACTGTGCGCCACCGAATCCGTGGAACCCTACGTGACCCTGCAAGGATCGAAGGGCACCGCCGTCTTCCACTACACGGAGGACCGGCTCACTGTGGAAACCGCCGGGGGCAGCTCCGAGGAGGCTTTCGGCCGGGACGACCTAACCGAAAACCTGCTTGCCCACCGCAACAGCGGAGCTCCGCTCATCAGCCCGCTCCTGGACAGCGGCGCTTTTATGCTCGTCCTGGAAGCCATCCGGACCGCTCCGCTGCCGGCCCCCATCGACGAGGCATACCTCCGGTGGGAAGGCGAGGGAGATGCGGCACACGCTGTGCTCACCGGCATCGAAGATGCCCTGGCACGTGCCGCCAGGCAGCACGCCACCTTCAGCGAACTCGGGCTCCCTTGGGCCGGTACCGCCCCGCACGTCTTCACCCTGCCGGACTCCTGAATGCCCCGCACCCCAACTGCACAGCCGGTGACTTCCGTGATTGCACGAGGGCACCTGCAGGCCAACCGCCTGCTGACGGACGGGCTCTCCCCCTGCCTTACGGCTGGAACACGCCCCTCGTTCAGCTGGCAGCTTGTGCAGCCCGAGGAATCGGATCCGTCCCGTGCCCGGCAGACCGGCTACGAAATCGTGGTGCAGGACGCCGCAGGGTCCCGGGTGTGGAATTCCGGCCAGGTTGCTTCCGACTGCCCCGTTTCTGCTGCCTAATGAGGGCCCAGCGCTCGACGACGATGCGGACTACGTGTGGCGGGTCCGGGTGTGGGACGCGGCGGGCCTGCCGGGAGCCTGGTCGAAAGCGCAGCAGTTCAGCACCGGCCTCTCGGACGCCGGCTGGGGAGCGGACTGCCATGCTCCCCTTGGAGGTCCTGGACGGCGCGCTGCGCGTAGCCGGCACGCCGTTCCTGCCCATCCCCTGCCCTCCGCTTCGCGCTTTTCGGCTGCAGGCACGCGTCCGGCCAATGATGGGCATGGCCGGGGTCATCGTCCGGAGCTCCGGCCCCGGGTCGTTCTTTCCACTGCGGAAGGCGGGGCTGCTGCCGCCGGGAACGCCCCGGCCGCGCACCCTACGCGGGTTTTCAGGGTGCACGCCGGGACCTGGACGTTCACGCCGGCGGGGGTGGCCTAAGGAGTCAGGTGCGCCGCAGGCGGCGGGCGTTGAGCCAGAGCAGCACACCGATCACGACGGCGGACACCATCCCCAGTGCACCGGTGGTCACGAGTCCGAGCCGTACGCCGAACTGCTCGGTCAGCCAGCCGGCCAGCAGGCCGCCCAGGGCATGTCCTCCCAGCAGCAGTGGCAGGTACAAAGCCATCACCCTGCCACGGATCTCCGGGCCGGCCTCCAACTGCACGGCGGTGGCGGCACTGGTCAGGAACAGCAGGGTCATCAGGCCCACCACCACCAGCATGACAATGAAGAGGATGAGGTTGGGCATCAGGGCCGCCACCAGCTGGGAGAAACCGAAGAGGCCTGCAGCCAGCACGATCCCCTTCCGGCCCAGGCTCCGGAGGCGGGCGGCCAGCAACGCACCGGCCAGGGCTCCGACGGCACTGACGGTGTTGAACAGCCCGAACCCTTCAACGCCGTTGTGCCACACGCGTTCGGCAAAGGCCGCCAGCACCACGGGCCCGTTCATGCCGAACATCCCCAGGAGTCCGGCCAAGGCAATAACCAGCAGGAGTGACGGCCGTTCCCGGACGTAGCGGAACCCCGCCAGGAGCTGGCCCCTCCCCCGTTCCACCGGGATGCTCGGGTGCAGCTCGGCCGGGCGGATAGCGGCGATCAGGCAAAGCACCAGCAGGCACAGCAGTGAGTTCGCGGCGAACGCTGCGGCCGATCCGAGCTGTGCAATGACGATTCCAGCCAGCGCAGGCCCGGCCATGGCGCCCAGCTGGCCGATGGCATTGTTGATGCCGATTGCGGGCCTGAGTGCGGCGTCGCCCACTACTTCGTTGACGAACACCTGGCTGGCGGGCTGGTTGATGGCTGACGTTACGCCAAGCGCCACGCAACTGGCATAGACGACCCAGACGGTGACGGTTCCAGTCGCGGCCCACAAGGCGAGGGCCAGGGCGAGGAAGGCGATAACGGCCTGGCAGGCCATCATGATCCGGCGTTTGGGAAACATGTCCACCAGCAGGCCGCTGAGGGGTCCCACGATCAGCATCGGCAGGAACTGTAGTGCCACCGCCACACCCACGGCGGCCGGGCTGCCGGTCAGCTGCAGCACCAGCCAATCCTGGGCCAGCCGCTGCATCCACACCCCTACACTGCCGGTGAACACGAGGACCAGGAAGAGCCGGTAGTTACGCTGCTTGAGGGGCTGGTACCAGGGGCGCTGGCTCTTCGTTGAGCGGAGGGACTGTTCGGAACGCTGGCGGTCGGAAGACACGTCGGACTCAACTCACATTAGTGACGGGTAGAACCAGGAGATGTTTGTAGCTTGCGGGAGTTGCCGGCCGCTGGTGAAACTCAGCGCTGAGGGGGCTTGTGCCTCAGGAGCGGGTGGAGCGCAGTTTGACCGCTGCAGCGGCGAGGATCAGGGTGCCGGGAACCACCACGAACAGTGCTGCCAGCATCCAGACGAACACCACAGCCCCGAAGAGCGCGGCGGCCAGCAGGAGCGACCCGCTCCAGTCCTTCAGGGACAGGGCCTGGCCAGTCTCGAGCGCGGAGCGCCAGGCGCTGCGTGCATCGGCACGGGACCCGGCGAAGTCAGACCATGCGGCGGCAGCGCGCAGGAGCACAATGCCTGCCGCAGCAGCCAGGATCAGGGTTGCCGGCAGCACCACTTCCCGGCCCGGCAGCTGCCCTACCCAAGCGAGCAAAAGGTTAAGGACAATCACGACGGCGGCTACCGCCGTCGTGATTCCAAGCTTCCAGCTGCCCGGCAGGGCAGCCTTGAACGTGCCCCACAGGCCGCGGACGGAATCGTCCCGGCCGGAGAGGTGCCGTTCCAGATGGGCGATCCCCGCCGCATAGGCGGCGGGAATCGTCACCAGCGGAATGGACAGCACCAGCACCAGCACCCCTGCCAGGAGGGTCTCGGAGAACAACGCGAAGCGGTTTACCGGGACGGGCTCGTGGTGGTTGGGGGCGGGTGTGGTGCTGTCCATGACGCTCATTTTCTGTATCGGCTTCCGGGCGTCAGCCCTTGAGGCCCTGGGTGGAGACGCCTTCAACGATGTACCGCTGGAAGACCAGGAAGAAGATCAGCACCGGCAGCAGGGCCAGGACGGACATGGCGATCATTGCACCGTAGTCCGAGCTCTGGGTCTGGTCCACGAACAATCGCAAAGCCAAGGGCAGCGGGTACTTGTCCGGGGTGTTCAGGTAAAGCAGCGGGCCCAGGAAGTCGATCCAGCTCCAGATGAAGCAGAAGATCGACGTGGAGATCAGGGCCGGCTTCATCAGCGGCAGCATGATGGAGGTGAAGATCCGGACGTGGCCGGCGCCGTCGATCCTGGCTGCCTCGTCCAGCTCAGCCGGCAGGTTGCGCATGAACTGGACCATCAGGAAGACGAAGAACGCGTCGGCGGCCAGGAACTTGCCGATCAGCAGCGGCACGTACGTGTCCACCAGGCCAAGCTGCTGGAACACGATGTACTGCGGGATGATCACCACGTGGAACGGCAGGAGCAGGGTTGCGATCATCATGCCGAAGAAGATGCTGCGGCCCGGAAACTTGATCCTGGCAAACGCGTACGCCGAGACGCTGGCCGAAAGGATGGTTCCCACTACGGCACCAATGGCCAGGACCAGCGAGTTGGTGAAGAACTGCAGGGTGGACACGCCACCGATGCCGTCCATCGCGGTGACGAAGTTGTCGAAGCTGAAGTTGTTCGACCACAGCGACGTGTTGGCGCCGCCGATCTCCGAGTTCGGCTTGAACGAGGAGGCGATCATCCACAGGCCCGGGTACAGGACTACTGCCGTCAGTGCGAGGGCCACCACGTGGAAGATGGTGCTCTTGGCACGCTTAACCGTTGCGGACTCGGACTTGGGATTGTAGTGCGCCAACTGTGCGTCCGGGAGGGACTGCGTGGGGGTTGCCGTGCTTGTCATTTTGCATCACCGCTGTAGTGGACCCAGGACTTGGACGTGCGGAAGAAGATCAGGGTAATGATGCCGACGACGATCACCAGCAGCCAGGCCATCGCCGAGGCGTAGCCCATCCGGAAGTCGCTGAAGCCCCGCAGGTACAGGTAGAGGGTGTAGAAGAGGGTGGAGCCGGCCGGGCCGCCTTCACCGTTGGAGATGATGTAGGCCGAGGCGAAGATCTGGAA
>JBKJVX010000238.1:0-17550 GCA_046717065.1 Arthrobacter sp.
CCCGCGCTGCAGCACGTCAACCCCTGCAGCGGCTGCCGCTGCAGCCTCCAAGGACGCATCCTCGAGGAACAGCGCCTGGAGGGCATCAACAGAGGCCTGAATGCCCTCCATCGCTGCTGTCCCATCCACGCCGTGTCCCATATGAATATCATCTACGGAGGCACTGACAATTGGTCCGGGTCCGGGTCCTGGTGTGGTTGAAGAGCGGACCCGAGCGGCCAGTGGGGCAGGAAAAAGCGTTGCCGCGCCGTCCGCCTGGGCTGTCGGGTGAATCTCCATAGGAACATCATCCAGCGAGGCACTGACATTTTGAGTGCTTGCGGCTGATGGAGGGACCAGCGCAGTGGGCGCGGCGGAAAACAGTCCATCCGCGCTTGTCTCGTGGCCGCTTGCCCCTGTCCGCATACCAACATCATCCAGGGAGGCACTGACCTTTCCGGGG
The DNA here is from genome assembly GCA_046717065.1 of Arthrobacter sp. Classification (GTDB taxonomy): domain Bacteria; phylum Actinomycetota; class Actinomycetes; order Actinomycetales; family Micrococcaceae; genus Arthrobacter. Next base: position 443 of record JBKJVX010000238.1, read on the forward strand.
CCCGGGGACCGACCGAGGAAAATTGCTCCTAGCCCCCGGCGAAGGGAGGCAACACATCCACCACGTCATTGGTGTTGAGGACAACGGAATGGTCCCGCACGGCGACTTCATTCAGCAGGAAGCTGCTTCGGGACAGGATGCGGGGCAGCGGGGGAGTGCCGGCTGGAGGCTCGGGGCGCTCCACCGACAGGACGGTCTCCAGCAGGTCAGCAACCGTGGAGCCCGGTGCCAGGTCGAAGCGCTCTTCCTCCACCCCTGCCGCAGCGCGCGCGGCAGCGAAGTATCGTACGTTCAAGAGATTCAGCCCCCGATGGCGCTCATGCTGCGGTCCGGCTGGACGAAGTCCGGAGCATCAAGTCCCACGTGGTCCATTCCGTGAGCCTTAGGTTTGATCCACATCGCATCCTGCCATCGCTGGGCAAGGGCATCGTCGCTGGCCCCCGAACGCAGGAGGCCCAGCAGGTCGATTTCTTCCCGGGAGAAGAGGCAGCTCATGATTTTGCCCTCTGCCGTGATCCGCGTCCTGCGGCAGTCTGAGCAGAACGGCTCCGTGACCGAGGCGATAATGCCCACGGTTCCCAGCACAGGGCCGGCAGCGCCATCAGCGGACCCGGCCACCCGCCGTCGTACTTCAAAGCGCTCCGCCGGTGCGCCGTCACGCGCGCGGGGATCAGCGCTGAGGAGAAAATCAGTGGAGAGTAACTCGCGGATTTCGGCGGCCGTGATCATGTTCCGCCGCGTCCAGCCATGGTCCGCGTCCAGCGGCATCTGCTCAATGAAACGCAGTTCATAGCCGCGTCCGAGTGCCCAGGCGAGCAGCGATGGCGCCTCGGCGTCGTTGATGCCGCGCATCAGTACCGCGTTGAGCTTGACCGGGCCCAGGCCGGCTGCCCAGGCTGCGTCCACCCCGGCCAGTACCTGGTTCAGGAACGGCCTGCGCGTCAGTTGGGTGAAGGTTTCCTCATGCAGGGAATCAAGTGACACGTTGATGCGGGTCAACCCTGCCGCCTTCAGCGGCGCCGCTTTTTTCGCCAGGCCCACGCCGTTGGTGGTCATGGAGATGGGCAGGCTGGGGTGGTTGTTGCGCAGCGCGGCGATGATGTCCACCAAGTCGTGCCGCACTAGTGGTTCGCCGCCCGTAAGCCGCAGTTCCCGGACTCCCAATTGCTCCACGCCAATGCGGACAATCCGGACGATTTCCTCCGCCGACATGACCGCCTGCTTCGCCAGCCACTCCAAGCCCTCTGCAGGCATGCAGTAGGTACAGCGCAGGTTGCATTTGTCCGTCAGGGACAGCCTCATGTCTGTGGCGCGGCGTCCATAGCGGTCTGCCAGTCCGGCCGGAGCATCGGCGGGGCGGGCAGCGGGAGCCGACGGCAGGGACGCTGCTTCCTCCCGCGGCTGGGGCATGCCTAGCTGGATGCTCATGAGTTCAGGCTACGCCACGTTGGGCTGTGCATCACACCCGTGACAGCGCGAAGGGCGCAGCAGAATACCCAGCGGAATTCACGGCAGGGCCGGCGCCACCTGAACTCCGCGAACCTATGCTGGAGGTGTGGACAGCTCCCAGCCAAGGCAGGCAACGCACGACGGCGGGGCCGGGCTGCGTGAGCCCACGAACCCTTCGCTGCCGCACCAGTCAACGCCACGCCTGATGGGGCGGTGGGCAGCGGCCGCAGGGGCAGTTGCGGTGGGCAGCGCCGTGGTGCTGGGGGAGCTGTTGGCGGGTATTTTCAGTCCGTCGTTGTCGCCGCTGACCGCTGTTGGCGGTGCGGTCATCGATGCTGTTCCTCCCGGTGTCAAGGACTGGGCCGTGGCGCTGTTCGGTACTGCCGACAAGGTGGCTCTCCTGGCGGGAATGGCTTTGGTCATGGCCGCCCTTGCCGCGGTGGCGGGGGTGGTGGAGTATCGCCGCCGCTTTATGGGCGCCGTGGTGGTTGCCGTCTTTGGGCTCGTGGGCCTGGTGGCTGTCCTGACCCGCGCCCAGGTCACCCTTAACGCGATGGTGCTGCCAGTACTCACCGCCGTCGCCGCCGGAGTGCTGCTCAGGTTCCAAATTCGCCGTTTGCAGGAGTGGGGGAGCGCCGGAGCGGAACCAGCGACCCAGGAAGCGCCGGCCCGCCGTCGCTTCCTGCAGGCCATGGCAGGCGGAGCCGCATTCACTGTCATCGGCGGGGCGCTGGCGGGAGTGTGGCGCGGTGCCGCCGCCGTGGCCAGCGAAGCCCGGAGCCGCGTGACGCTGCCCGTCCCCGCATCACTGGCGCCGCCTATACCGCCAACCGCGGAGGCGAAAGTCGACGGCATGCAACCACTGGTCACCCCCAACACCGACTTCTACCGCATCGACACCGCGCTGGCGGTTCCCGCCGTCGACCCGGACACGTGGGTCCTGAAAGTCACGGGCATGGTGGACAAGGAGGTGGAGTTGACCTTCGCCGAGCTCTTGGCCAAGCCCATGGTGGAACGCCACATAACCATCGCCTGTGTGTCCAACAATGTGGGCGGAGACCTTATTGGCAATGCCCGTTGGCTGGGCTGGCCGGTCCGCGAACTGCTCAACCTCGCAGGCCCGAAGCCCGGCGCAGACATGGTGCTCTCACGAAGCGTGGACGGCTGGACCGCGGGCACCCCCCTTGAGGTGCTCAAGGATGGCAGGGACGCCCTGCTGGCCGTCGGAATGAATGGTGAACCGCTGCCCCTTGAGCACGGATTTCCGGTGCGGCTGGTGGTGCCAGGGCTGTACGGGTATGTGTCGGCCACCAAATGGGTCACCGGGCTCAAGGTCACCCGGTTCGCGGACGACGTCGCCTACTGGACTCCCCGGGGCTGGTCGGAGCGGGGCCCGATCAAAACGTCCTCAAGGATCGATGTGCCACGAGATGGCCGGCCGGTGAACGCGGGAACGGTGATGGTCGGCGGCATCGCCTGGGCCCAACATACCGGCATCGAAAAAGTGGAGCTCCGCGTGAACCGCGGCCCGTGGCAGCGGGCGGAGTTGGCCGAAGGTATCTCGCTGGACACCTGGTACCAATGGAAATTGGCCCTGGAGCTGTCGGAAGGCCAGTACGAACTCCAGGTCCGCGCCACGGACCTGGCCGGCAAGGCCCAGGACGAGGAGAGCCGGCCTGTCGCCCCGGACGGAGCCACCGGGTTCCACACGATTAGAGTGGACGTGAAACCCTGACGGCTACCGAAGGCGGAACCATGACCAGCCCGCAACACCATGGAACGCCTGTAGAGCGGGCCTCGCCCCAGCCGGAACACCAGCCCGGCGCCCAGGGGCCACACCGGCGGCATCAGGGCGGGCACCAGGCGCGGTCCGTCGCTGACCATGCCGCCGCGGTTGCGGAACTGCTGCAGCATCTGCGGGCGCCGGAACGTGCGGAACTGCTGCCCCTGCACCAGGCGCTGGGCCGGGGCCTGGTGAGCGCCGTCCGCGCTCCCATGAGCCTGCCGCCTTTCGCCAACTCCCAGATGGATGGCTACGCCATCCGTTCTGTTGACGTGCCCGACGGCGGCGCGGAGTTGCGGGTTATGCCTCCCGTTCCAGCCGGAGCAAGCCCTGCGCCCCTCCAACCCGGGATGGCTGCTCCCATCATGACCGGTGCGATGCTCCCGGAGGGGGCCGACGCCGTCGTCCCCATTGAACGGGCCATTCCGGACCGTTTCCAGCCGCACACTGAGCAGGCCACGGTGCGGCTGCCACCAGCAGCGCCCGGCACCTACGTACGGGCAGCAGGCAGTGACGTGGAGGAGGGTAGGACAGCCTTGGCCGCCGGAACCTTCCTGGGCCCGGCGCAGTTGGGGCTGCTCGCGGCGCTGGGGATTCCGGAGGTTACGGTCTTCAAAGCAGTAACTGTCCTGCTGGTCACCACCGGCGACGAAGTGGTGGAGCCCGGCCAGGAGCTGCCTGCCGGCAAGATCTACGACTCCAACGCCACCCTCCTTGAAGCAGCCATGAAGCAAGCGGGACTGAACGTCCGCCGCACAGGCATCGTCACAGACAACCCGGACCGGCTTCGCACGCTGCTCCGCGCCGAGCACGACGAGGTGGACCTGATCGTCACCACCGGCGGAGTCAGCCAGGGCGCGTACGAGGTAGTCCGGCAGGCGATGCAGGACCAGCCCGTGGACTTCCTGCATGTGGCCATGCAGCCGGGTGGTCCGCAGGGGATCGGCACCTTCGAGGGACGCCCATTCCTGGGCTTCCCGGGAAACCCGGTCAGCTGCCTGGTGTCCTTTGAAATGTTCCTCCGCCCCGTCCTGGCCGGCCTCCTCGGCGCACCAGCGCCGCGCCTGCCCCTCCGTGCCCGCCTCGGCCAGTCCCTCACGGCTCCTGAACACAAGCACCAGGTCCGCCGCGGCACCCTGCAGCCCGACGGGACGGTGGAACTGCAGGGCGGGGAAAGCTCGCACCTGATGCACGCGCTCGCCGGTTCGAACGTGCTGGTTCATGTCCCTGTTGGAGTGGCCGCGCTCGGGGAAGGGGCAGAGGTGGAAGTATGGATGCTGTGAATGCAGAACAACCCCCGGCCTCACTGACGCACCTGCGCCAGGACGGCAGCGCCCAGATGGTGGACGTGTCCGCCAAAGCCGAAACCACCCGCGAGGCCACCGCCACCGCCACGGTCCACACCACGGCAGAGGTCATGGCCCTGCTCGGCTCGGGAGGGCTGCCCAAGGGGGACGCCCTGGCCGTGGCACGCGTTGCCGGAATCATGGCCGCGAAGAAGACCCCGGAACTGATTCCGCTGTGCCATCCGCTTCCGCTGTCCAAGGTCACGGTGGATTTTGAGCTTGGCACGGAGTCCGTCGCCATCCTCGCAACGGTCAAGACCCGCGGCGTTACCGGCGTGGAAATGGAAGCCCTCACGGCAGCCTCCGTCGCGGCCCTGAGCGTTTACGACATGATCAAGGCCGTGGACAAACACGCCGTTCTGAATGACATCAAAGTGCTTGCCAAGAGCGGCGGCAAGAGCGGGGACTGGACACTGTGAGCAGCCCCAGCATCCTGAATGCCCCGGAACCCCACCGGCACGGCGACGTCCAAGGGCGGAAGGCGGGCGTCGTCATCGCTTCCACCCGGGCCGCCGCCGGAATCTACGACGACGAAACCGGCCCTGTGATCACCGACTGGCTGACAGAACACGGCTTTGACGTCTTCCCTGCCATGGTGGTTCCCGACGGCGAGCCCGTGGGCGCAGCCATCCGCGCCCTGCTGACCCAACGCCCCGCCGTCATCATTACCAGCGGAGGCACGGGCCTCAGCCCGGACGACCGGACACCGGACGTCACGCTGCCGCTCCTGGACCGCGAGATCCCCGGCATCATGGAAGCCATCCGACGCGCCGGCGCCGCGAAAACTCCGCTTGCGGCACTCAGCCGCGGTTACGCAGGTGCCGCCGGAAGCACCTTCATCATCAACCTGCCCGGGTCACCCAAAGGGGTGATGGACGGACTCACCGTCCTGGATCCGGTGATCGGGCACCTTTGCGACCAGCTGGAAGGCGGACATGGGCACTGAAACAGCGTTCGAGGTAGTCAGCGCCGTCCTGAGCGCGGAGCCCATCTCCGTTGACCAGGCCATTGCGGCAGTGGAAAGTGACACGGCCGGGGCGGTGGTCAGCTTCAGCGGCGTGGTGCGCAATCACGACGGCGGCAAGGCGGTCAACCGCCTCAGCTACAGTGCGCATCCCACGGCCCACCAGGTGATGGCCGACGTCGTTGCCCGCCTGGCAGCGGAACAAACGGCAGCCGGACAGGAGGCAGCCCAGCAGGCCGAAGGAGGCGCTGCCGGGGACGAGGGGACGCCCTCGCAGCCCGTGCGGATCTGGGCAGCCCACCGGATTGGCATGCTCGACATCGGGGATCCTGCGCTCGTGTGCGCCGTCTCCGCAGCCCACCGCGGCCAGGCCTTTGCCGTGTGCTCGGAACTCGTGGACAGGATCAAGGAGCAGGTGCCCATCTGGAAGGAACAGTTCTTCGCCGACGGCACTTTGGAATGGGTAGGCGCGGGCAGCTGATCCTGCTGTTCAGCCTGCTTTGCCCAAGCTCCCTCCGACCTGTTCCTGCGAGGTAACGCACTCTCCGCAGTTCCCGTGCCCCGCATGCCCACCGGTAGGGTTAACGCCATGACCGAACAACACTCTGCTCCCATGCCCGTTGCCGTGCTGGGCGCGCATGGGCGCATGGGCGCCGAAGCCGTAAAAGCCATTGAAGCCGCCCCTGACATGAAGCTCGTTGCCGCATTGGGCCGGAGAGATCCGCTGGACCAGCTCACCATTGCGGGGGCACGCTTCGTGGTGGACCTGACAGTTCCAGAAAGCACTGAAGCGAACGTGCGCTTTGCCGTCGATCATGGCATCCACGCCGTTGTCGGCACCACGGGCTGGGACGCCGGCAAGCTGTCCGGGTTGAAGGACCTGCTGGCAAGCCGGCCTGACACCGGTGTGCTGATCGCACCGAATTTCGCCCTTGGCTCGGTGCTGGCCTCCGCCTTCGCCGCGAAGGCGTCCAAATACTTCGAGTCGGTCGAAATCATCGAGCTGCACCACCCGGACAAGGTGGACGCGCCGTCGGGCACGGCAGTCCGGACGGCCGAGCTCATCGCCGCCGAACGCAGCGCCGCGCAGGTGCCGCCCAGCCCCGATGCCACCACCAGCGAACTTTCCGGCGCACGCGGCTGTGAGGTGGATGGCGTTCGCGTCCACAGCGTACGGCTCCGCGGCCTCGTCGCCCACCAGGAAGTCCTGCTCGGCAGCGCCGGCGAGCAGCTGACCCTGCGCCATGACTCCTTCGACCGCGCCTCCTTTATGCCCGGCGTACTGCTTGGCCTGCGCGGCGTCGCCGCACATCCCGGGCTCACGGTGGGCCTTGACGGCTACCTGGACCTGGGGCTGTAGCCGTGGGCGGGCTGGTTGCGGGCTTCCGGAAGAACCGCACCAAAATCTGGGTGGGGGCAGTCACGCTCCTCCTGGTCTTCTACCTGGTGGTGTCCTTCCAGCGGTCGGTCCTGCTGCTGACGGACAGCAATCCTGCCGCCGTCGCCATCGGAGCCGCCTACCTCGTGCTGCCGGTGATTGGTGCCTGGGCGCTCGCCCGGGAACTCATGTTCGGAGCCCGCACCGAGCAGATGGCGAAGGTCCTCGAGGCCGAGGGCGGCCTTCCCGTGGACGAGCTGCCCAGGACCCCGGCGGGGCGGATTGTCCGTTCCGCAGCGGATGCGGAGTTCGAGAAGTACCGGGCGGAGGCTGAAGCAGCACCGGAGGACTGGCGTTCCTGGTTCCGGCTGAGCTGCGCCTACGACGCCGCCGGCGACCGCAAGCGCGCCCGCGCCTCCATGCGTGACGCCGTCAAGCTCTTCCGCGGCCAGGTTCCGGCCTAGGCGCCCCGGCACCGGTCCGGACCTGCCGCATCTAAGAGCGGCGCCATCTAACGGCGGTGCATTTAACGCAGGGCCTTGGCGTTGCCGCGGCCCACCTGGTTTGCCGCGTGCCCCAGCCATTCCAGGGGCCCGCGCCACTTCAGAAGTACGAACACTATGCCCACAATCACTGCTGTGGCGGCGTGGGCGAAGTACATGGCGTCCTCAGTCCACCCGGCCGGGAGCGGCTTGAGGTAGAAGCCCGAAACCACCCACACGTGGACGGAGTAGAGGGTCAGGGTCATGGCCCCCGCACCGCGAAGCGGCAGCAACAGGTCCAGGGCCACCCAGTCGGCCAGCCTGCCCAGCAGGAGGAAGGCCCCAATTACCGCCGCTGCCAAGGCGGATGTATGCAGCAGGTCAAGCGGCGTGGCCGAATGGGGAGCCGCCGAGGCCAGCCACCACCAGGACCCCTCCTGCGGGATGCCTGTCAGGTTTACCTGCAGCACGCTGTGCAAGGGATAGCCCGGGGAATTAAGCAACTTTTCCAAGGCAGCCCGGCCGCCCCAGCCTTCCATCGCCGTGGTTCCCAGGGCTTTGGCCAGGACAGCAACGATGGTGCCGCCGATCAGGAGCACCCACGGGACGAGGGCCTTGTTGAGCATCAGGCGGCCGACGACGAGCCCCACCAGCAGGTAGGCCAGCCATTGGAAGACGGGGTAATAGCCGGTGAAAAAGAGGTCCGCCAGGAGCCGGGTGGGGGTGGACAGATCCTCCCAGGAGGGGTTGTGGCCGAGCCTTAGCGGCGGGTTTGCAGCCAGCAGCCAGGGGCGCAGCAGGTATGCCAAAACCGGCGAGGCAAGGATCCAACCGACCGCGAAACCGACGAGCGGCTTCAGCCTCATGCCCAGGAACGGCAGGACGCACAGGAACAGCACTGCGTAGTGGACCAGGATGATGGCCAGGTTGACTTTGACGCCGCCCAAGCTGAGTCCGACGGCGGCAATCACCAGGGCGCGCAGGGCAATGCCGGACCGGGCTGCCGACAGGTCCGGGCCGTCCAGAGGCCTGTGCTTACCAGTGGACAAGGCAAGGCCAACGCCTGCCAGCACTGCGAACAGTGCGGCTGCCCGGCCCGAAAAGGTCAGGCCGATCCAGGTGGGGGTCAGATCGGCGTTCGACTCGAATGTGGGAAGCAGATGGGTGGCCATCATCCCCAGCAGGGCCAGCCCGCGCGCCGCGTCAATGCCATACAGCCGGCCGGGCACCGACCGGCTGGCGGCCGTCCTGGAAGAGGTGGCGGCGTTACGGGAGGTCATGCCCAGATCGTCTCACACCTGCCTGTACCGGAGCTGTCAACAAACACTCCCTTGTGTTCGAATATATGTTCGAATAATATGGAGGGCATGCAAACCCCATCACCCGAAATCCCCGCTTCGGAGTCACAGCATGCCGGGCCACTGAAGGCAATGAGCCCGGGTGTTGTTGACTACCTCTTCCGCCAGCTGGTGACTGGAAATTCCTCCGAGGATGTCCAGTGGGAGCAGGAGGGCGTCAGCCTGTCGGCTCAACCGGAGGGGGCGGAGCTCGCGCGCCGGCTCGGCGAGACGGATATCGACGCCCTGACTCCGGTCGAACTGTTCCACTACGTCCGGGCAGCCCAGCGGCTGGCCGCGTGGGCGGAAGGGCTGAGGCAGGCGGCAGTCGGCAGGTACTGCCAGCCTGGTCCTGGTGAACCGCCACGCGCTCAAAAGGACCGCTGCTGAGGTGGGCGTCGGGGCAGTTGCCTAGGATGGAGGCGTGACAGACACCCTCCCCGTCGCCGCCATCCAGTACCAGCCCCTGGACGGAGGAATCACCGCAAACGCTGCCGAGCATGTGCGCCTCATCGAGGATGCCGATGACCACGGCGCCCGCCTGGTGGTCTTCCCGGAACTGTCCCTCACCGGCTACCGGCTGGATCTCCTCAAGGACTCCGACTCCTGGCTGATGCAGGATGATGAACGCCTCGGCGATGTCCGGGAGATCTGCCGCAGGACCGGGATCACGGCTGTTGTCGGCGCTGCCCTCCGCGAAAGTGATGGTGCGGCGCGGTTGGCATCAGTAGCCATTCATCCGGACGGCAGCACGGAAACGGCGTTCAAGACGCACCTGCACGGCCAGGAGCAAGAGCTGTTCACGCCGGGGGAAGGCGCCACCCTGATCATGGTGGACGGGTGGACCATTGCACTCGCTCTCTGCTTCGATACCTCCGTACCGGCTCACGCAACCCACGCCGCTGCAGCCGGAGCTGACGTGTATTGCGTGTCCGCCCTCTACACCAGGGACGAGGAACACCGGCTGGCCCTCCACCTCGGAGCGCGGGCCATGGACAACAGGATGTTCACGCTGCTCGCCAACCTCGGCGGCAGGAGCACCTTGGGTGAATCGTGCGGCTTGAGCGGCTTGTGGGGTCCTGACGGCTTTGCGCTGAAGCAAGCCGCGGGAACCGGCACCGAAGTTGTTCCCTGCATCCTGCAGCGAAGCCGCCTCGCAAAATACCGCAAGCACACCGGCGGCCCCTCCGGCGGGGCGGCTGTTTGACGTTCATCACGCCGTCCCTATTGTCCTAACCGGCCGGGGACAGGGTAACGTTTTTTCCATGGCTGACACTTCCGCGCGCATCCCTGCCCTTGGCACCCTCCTGACCGCCATGGTCACGCCGTTCACGAAGGACGGCACAGTGGACTACCAGCAGGCCGCGGAACTGGCCAGCAAGCTGGTGGACGACGGCTGCGACGGCCTGGTGGTCACCGGAACCACGGGCGAAACTTCCACCCTCACGGACGAAGAGAACCTGGGCATGTTCCGGGCCGTCAAGGAAGCGGTCGGAGGCCGGGCAGCAATCATTGCCGGCACCGGCACCAACGACACCGCACACTCAGTGCACCTCTCCCAGCAGGCTGCGGCCCTCGGCGTTGACGGCATCCTGCTGGTCACGCCCTACTACAACAAGCCCAGCCAGCCCGGACTGCGCGCACACTTCGAGGCCATCGCCTCCGCCGCCGATGTGCCCGTTATGCTGTACGACATCCCAGGCCGGTCCTCGATCGCCATCGAACCCGAGACCATGATCCGCCTGGCGCAGCACCCCAACATTGTGGCCGTCAAGGACGCCAAGGCCGATTTCGTTGCGGCCACCCGCGTTATGGCCGAAACGGACCTGCTCTTCTACTCCGGCGACGACGGACTGACCCTGCCCTGGATGGCGCTGGGTGCCGTTGGCCTTGTCGGCGTCACCACGCATGTGGCCACCCGCCAGTTCCGCGACCTCATCGATGCGGTCAACGCCAACGACCTCGAAACCGCGCGGAAGATCAACTTCGAGCTTCAGCCCGTGGTCCGCGCCACCATGACCCGGGTCCAGGGGGCCGTTGCGGCCAAACAGATTCTTAAATGGCAGGGAGTCCTGCCCAACTCGATTGTCCGTTTGCCCCTCGTGGAGCCGGACGAAGCCGAGATCGAAACCATCCGCGGGGATTTGGCGGAAGCGGGGCTGGTCTTTTCCTGAGGGCTGAGACCGGCGCCCTTGCGCCTGGAAAGTAGTGCAATATGACCCAAAACGCCCTAACCGGCCTTGTCACCCCTCCCCGCCTGCCGCAAGGCACGCTGCGGATCGTTCCGCTCGGCGGACTGGGGGAGATCGGCCGGAACATGGCCGTGTTCGAAATCGACGGCAAACTGCTGATCGTGGACTGCGGCGTGCTCTTCCCGGAGGAAACCCAGCCCGGCGTCGACCTGATCCTGCCTGACTTCTCCTACATTGAAAACCGGCTGGACGACATCGTGGCTGTGGTCCTCACCCACGGGCACGAGGACCACATCGGCGCTGTTCCGTACCTGCTGCGCCTCCGCGGCGACATCCCGCTGGTCGGCTCGCAACTGACCCTTGCCCTGATCGAGGCGAAGCTGCAGGAGCACCGCATCCGGCCCTACACCCTCACCGTCGAGGAAGGCCAAGTGGAGAAGTTCGGCCCGTTCGAATGCGAGTTCGTAGCGGTCAACCACTCCATCCCCGACGCCCTGGCCGTGTTCCTCCGCACTGCAGGCGGCACCGTCCTGCACACCGGCGACTTCAAGATGGACCAGCTTCCCCTTGATGGCCGCATTACCGACCTGCGGCACTTCGCCAAGCTCGGCGAAGAGGGAGTTGACCTCTTTATGTCGGACTCGACCAATGCTGACGTCCCCGGTTTTACTACCGCGGAAAAGGAAATCGGCCCCACACTCGAGCGCCTCTTCGGCCAAGCCACGAAGCGGATCATAGTGGCGTCGTTCTCCTCCCACGTGCACCGGGTGCAGCAGGTCCTGGACGCGGCCGCGAAGCACAACCGCAAGGTGGCCTTCGTTGGCCGCTCTATGGTCCGCAACATGGCTATCGCGGAGAAGCTCGGTTACCTGGACGTCCCGCCGGGCCTCATCGTGGACATCAAGAACGTTGATAACCTGCCGGATAACCGCGTGGTGCTGATGTCCACGGGTTCCCAGGGTGAACCGATGGCGGCACTGTCCCGCATGGCAAACGGCGACCACCGCGTGGTGGTGGGCGACGGTGACACTGTCATCCTCGCATCCAGCCTCATCCCCGGAAATGAAAACGCCGTTTTCCGGATCATCAACGGGCTGCTCAAGCTTGGTGCCGACGTCATCCACAAGGGCAATGCCAAGGTCCACGTCTCCGGGCATGCAGCAGCCGGCGAACTCCTGTACTGCTACAACATCCTCGAGCCTCTCAATGCGATGCCGGTGCACGGTGAAACCCGCCACCTCATTGCCAACGGCAAGATTGCGATCGAGTCAGGCGTGCCGGAAGCCAGCGTGATCCTCGCGGACAACGGCACCGTGATCGACCTCAAGGACCACCGCGCAGATGTGGTGGGCCAGGTTGAAGTGGGCTTCGTCTACGTGGACGGCTCCAGCGTTGGCGAAGTCACCGAAGCCGACCTCAAGGACCGCCAGACCCTGGGCGATGAAGGCTTCATCTCCATCATCACGGTCATCCACCGAGCTACGGGCAAGGTGGTGTCCGGGCCGGAAATCCACGCCCGCGGCGTGGCCGAAGACGATTCCGTCTTCGACGAGATCATCCCCAAGATCAACGCCGCGCTGGAAGAGGCCGTATTGAACCGGACAGACCACACCACACACCAGCTCCAGCAGGTGGTCCGCCGCGTGGTGGGCACGTGGGTCAACCGCAAGCTCCGCCGCAAGCCCATGATCATTCCCGTGGTGCTCGAGGCATAGCCTTCCCCCCGCCGGCACCGGCCCGTGCTCCTGGTCCTGACCAGGAATGCGGGCCGGACGTGTTTAAGCCCTCAGAACCGGCATCCACCGGCTCCCAAATCCCCGGAAAACCACGGCCGTTCCGGTACCGTGGCTACTATGGCCACTCGTACTACTTCCGCGCCCAATGGTTCAAGCAGGGCCAGCTCCGGCAGCAAATCCGGCGGTTCCGGCGGCCGCGGTTCCGGCTCCACGGCAGCGAAATCCCCAGCGTCCAAGTCAGCGCGGACCGGGAGTTCCGGCACGGCGCGGACCCGCCAGCTTCCCGCCGTCGAACAGCACCAGCCCTGGCTGCTGCGGGTAGTGGGCGGAGCATGGCTGGGAATCGGCCACCTCGTGGGCGGGGGAGTGCGGCGCATTGGCCATGACGTCAGCGACCTTCCGGCGGACGAGCGCCGTGACGGTGCCGCCCTCTTCAACCTGGCCCTGGGCGTCTTCATCGCCACCTTCGCCTGGTGGGGGCTCACCGGCTGGTTCCCGGACGCCGTCTACAGCGTAGTTAACGGTACGTTTGGCTGGATCTCGCTGCTGCTCCCGCTGATGCTTTTTGTGTGCGCCTTCCGGCTGTTCCGGCAGCCCTCCGACGGCCGGGGCAACAACAGGGTGGGCATCGGCTTTCTGATCATGACCTTCGCAGGGTGCGGCCTTGCGCACGTCCTGGGTGGCCAGCCCACCGTCGCCCAGGGTTTTGACGGGTTGCGGCAGGCCGGCGGCATGCTGGGATTCCTGGGGGCGTCGCCACTGGCTGCGATCCATCCGGCCGTGCCGCTGGTGCTCTACGGGCTGCTCGCCTTCGTATCACTGCTCATCATCACCGCTACGCCGTTCGGTGCCATCCCCCGGCGGCTTCGCGGTGCCTACGAGCACCTCATGGGCATCGACCTGCTGGACCAGGAGGACGGCGATCGTCACGACCGCAGCTACCTTGAGCGGACCCCGCCCGCCGCACCGAGAAAGAAGAAGCGCCGCCTGTTCGGCAAGGACGTGGATGCCGACGCCGGCCTGGAAGGCTATGTGGGCGACGAAGCGTTCGAGCACGCCGTCATCGACGACGACGAACCGCAGCCGCCGCGCCCCGCCCCGGGAGTCCGCCGCCCCACCCAGGCCGAGATCGCCGTCGAGAAGATCAAGGCGGCGCAGGGACTCGGCGCTTCTGCTTCCGCTGAACCGGGGGAGAACGCCACAGAAGCCATCCCCATGATCACCCCGGGCATGTCCGCCTCCGGTGGCCAGGCGGGTTCCGCGGCGCCCACCGTGCCTTCCAACCCTGTGGCTCCCGCACCGCCGCCCGTTCCCATCCCGCAGCGGACCGAACAGTTGTCGCTTGCCGGGGACGTGACCTACACCCTCCCGGCCTCCGACTACCTGACCCCGGGCTCAATCCCCAAGGAGCGCACGGAGGCCAATGACGCCGTCGTCGCTGCCCTCACCGACACGCTTCAGCAGTTCAACGTGGATGCCACCGTGACAGGCTTCAGCCGCGGTCCCACCGTCACCCGGTACGAGATCGAGCTGGCCCCGGGAACCAAGGTGGAGCGGGTTACCGCCCTGTCGAAGAACATCTCGTACGCGGTGGCCTCGAGCGACGTGCGGATCCTGAGCCCCATCCCGGGCAAGTCCGCCATCGGCATCGAGATCCCCAACACGGACCGTGAGACCGTCTCGCTGGGTGACGTGCTGCGCAGCCAGAACGCCCGCCGCACCGACCATCCGATGGTGATGGGCGTGGGCAAGGACGTTGAGGGCGGCTACGTGGTGGCCAACCTTGCCAAGATGCCCCACCTGCTGGTGGCCGGCGCCACCGGTGCCGGTAAGTCGTCCTTCGTGAACTCCATGATCACGTCCATCCTGATGCGCGCCACCCCGGACGAAGTCCGGATGGTCATGGTGGACCCCAAACGGGTGGAACTCACGGCCTACGAAGGCGTCCCGCACCTCATCACACCCATCATCACCAACCCCAAGAAGGCCGCGGAGGCCCTGCAGTGGGTGGTCCGCGAGATGGACGCCAGGTACGATGACCTCGCGAATTACGGCTTCAAGCATATTGACGACTTCAACAAGGCGGTCCGCGCCGGCAAGGTCCAGCCGCCGGTCGATTCCAAGCGGGTGATCCGCCCGTACCCCTACCTGCTGGTGATCGTTGATGAACTCGCCGATCTCATGATGGTGGCGCCGCGCGATGTGGAAGACTCGATCGTCCGCATCACCCAGCTTGCCCGCGCCGCCGGCATCCACCTCGTCCTGGCCACGCAGCGGCCGTCCGTCGACGTGGTCACCGGCCTCATCAAGGCCAACGTTCCTTCGAGAATGGCGTTTGCCACCTCGTCCGTCACCGACTCACGCGTGGTCCTTGACCAGCCGGGCGCGGAGAAGCTCATTGGCCAGGGTGACGCCCTTTTCCTGCCCATGGGTGCTTCAAAGGCCATGCGCGTCCAGGGTGCCTGGGTCACGGAGTCCGAGATCCACAAGGTGGTTGAGCACGTCAAGGGACAGCTCCAGGCGGCCTACCGTGACGACGTCGCCGTCGACGCGCCCAAGAAACAGATCGACGACGACATCGGGGACGACCTCGAGGTGCTGCTGCAGGCCACCGAGCTGGTGGTTACCACGCAGTTTGGCTCCACATCCATGCTCCAGCGCAAGCTGCGGGTCGGCTTCGCCAAGGCCGGCCGCCTGATGGACCTGCTCGAATCGCGGGGAGTGGTGGGCCCCTCCGAGGGTTCCAAAGCCCGCGACGTCCTGGTGAAGCCGGACGACCTGGCACCGGTCCTCGCAGCCATGAGGGGCCAGGAGGCACCGAAAGCACCGGATGCGCAGACGGCAGCCCTCAGCGACAACGCCAACGCCAATATCGCGCAGGGCGGCTACGCCGAGGACCTGGTGGCGGCGGACCTGGACCAGCGGAAACAGAACGTCGAGTATTACGACGGGTCTGATTCCGCTCCCGGCGGGTATGACGACGAAGACGGCTCGGAAGACGCCTGGTCCCTGACCGGGCGCTAGCCCAAAGAATGTAGCCTAGGAAGGTGACTAGCACCGATGCAACCGCCGCCGGCTCAGGCCGTGCCGGGGTCTGGAACCTTCCCAATGTCCTGACCATGCTCCGCATCGCGCTGGTGCCGTTCTTCGTCTGGTTCCTGATCGCTGACGCGCCGGGCCTGCAGAGCGAGGCTGGGCCGTGGCGCTGGGCAGCGGCGGCGGCGTTCGCCGTCGCAATTTATACGGACAAGCTCGACGGCGACATCGCCAGGAGCCGGAACCTCGTGACCGACTTCGGCAAGATTGCCGATCCGATTGCGGACAAGCTGCTGATCGGGTCCGCGCTGGTCATGCTGTCCGTGCTCGGCGAACTGCCCTGGTGGGTCACGGTGGTGATCCTGGTCCGTGAGTGGGGCATCACGGCGCTGCGTTTCTTCGTGATCCGCTACGGAGTCATTCCCGCGTCACGGGGTGGCAAGCTCAAAACGGTTATCCAGACGGCGGCCATCTTCCTGTACCTCCTGCCGCTGGCGGCCGTTATGCCGTGGCTGACATGGGCAGCTTTCGCCGTGATGATGGTGGCCGTGTTGATCACCGTCTGGACCGGCGCCGAGTACGTCGTCGAGGCGCTGCGCCTGCGGTCCAAGGGAAAGCTGCAGGGAACGGCCAACGGGCAGGAGCCGGCATGACAAACCTTCACCATCTGTCGGAACAGGCAGTCAGGAAGGCGCTGGAACTGGGCCGCACCGTGGCCACGGCCGAGTCGCTGACGGCCGGCATGGTCTCAGCTGTCCTCGCTGACACCCCGGGCGCTTCCGGGATGCTGCAGGGCGGCGTGGTGGCGTACCAGAACTCGGTGAAGGAGAAGGTCCTGGGGGTTTCCCCGGAATTGCTCGCCGACGCCGGATCCGTTGACAGCGCTGTTGCCGCCGCCATGGCCGCCGGCGCCCGGAACGCCCTTGGCGCCGATATCGGTATCTCTACTACCGGAGTTGCCGGACCGGAAGCCCATGATGGAAAGCCAGTGGGAACGGTGTACATCGGCATTGCTACGGCTGCGGGAAGTGCCGGCTTTGAGTATGTGTTTTCCGGGAACCGGTCCGAAATCCGTGGGCAGGCATGCGGCGTTGCCCTGGAAAGGCTACTGGAAGCATTGGCTTCCTGAAGTTACCCGCCTGTAAAGTTGGTGGGAACAAAAGCCGGTACCGATTAGTTATTACATTGTGTCGCTTCCGGAGAGCGGGGGCGCCTAGGATAAAACCACCACCATGGTTCGCTCTACGGCGAACCGACTAAAAGGAGCAAGGCGATACAGATGGTAAAGCAGCCCGTATCCGTAAACGGCGTTGTCCGCTGGAAGGATGTGGGCCTCGCCGATCAGGCTAAGAGCGAACAGAAGGAGCGCAAGATGGTTGTACTTCGTCACGAAATCGGTGATGTC
>JBKJVX010000239.1:0-9681 GCA_046717065.1 Arthrobacter sp.
GTGTACGGCAGCGTGGGGTTGGTAGAGGCGGGCAGGACGTTGGGCATCCCGGCGATCTTGATGATGTCCGGGGCATGCCCGCCGCCGGCGCCCTCGGTATGGAAGGTGTGGATGACACGGCCGTTGATGGCGCGGATGGTGTCCTCCACGAAGCCGCACTCGTTCAGGGTGTCAGTGTGGATGGCCACCTGGACGTCGTATTCGTCGGCGACGGTCAGGGACGTGTCGATGGACGACGTGGTGGACCCCCAGTCCTCGTGGACCTTCAGGCCGATGGCACCGGCGCGGATCTGCTCAGCCAGGGGTTCGACGGCGGATGCATGGCCCTTGCCGAACAGCCCGATATTCATGGGGAAGCCCTCGGCCGCCTGCAGCATCCGCTGGATGTGCCACTTTCCGGGCGTCACCGTGGTGGCCTTGGTGCCTTCGGCCGGGCCGGTGCCGCCGCCGATCATGGTGGTGATGCCGCTGGTCAGTGCCGTGGGGATCTGGTCCGGGGAGATGAAGTGGATGTGGGTGTCCACTCCCCCGGCGGTGAGGATCTTGCGCTCGCCGGCGATGATTTCCGTGCTCGCCCCGATCACGATGTCCACGCCGTCGGTGATCTGCGGGTTGCCGGCTTTGCCGATTTTGAAGATGTGTCCGTCCCTGATGGCCACATCAGCCTTGTAAATGCCTGTGTAGTCCAGGATCACAGCGTTGGTGATGACGGTGTCCGGCACGCCGTCGCCGGAGCCAACACCGCCGGAACCAACACCGTCCCGTGTCACCTGGCCGTTCTGGCCCATGCCGTCCCGGATCACTTTGCCGCCGCCGAACACCACCTCCTCGCCGTAGACGGTGAGGTCCTTCTCGATCTCGAGGAACAGGTCGGTATCAGCCAGGCGGATGGCATCCCCCGCCGTCGGGCCGTACAGGTCGGCGTACTGCCGGCGGGGAATCTCGAAACTCATTTGCCGCCTTCGTTCTTTTCGGACCGTGCGCCTGAGGACCCCGTGACCGCCGTCAGTGGACCGTTGACCGCGTTGCCCAGCCCGTACACTTCGCGGGCGCCGGCCAGTTCGATCAGCCGCACGTTCCGGGAGTCCCCTGGCTCGAAGCGCGCCGCAGTGCCCGCGGGAATGTCCAGCCGCCGGCCGTAGGCAGCGTCGCGGTCGAACATCAGGGCCGCGTTCGCTTCGGCGAAGTGGAAGTGCGACCCCACCTGCACAGGCCGGTCGCCGGTGTTAACCACGATGGCGTCGATCGCCTTCCGCCCGGCGTTCGCCGTCACCGGTTCCGGCCTTAGGACGTACTCTCCTGGAATCATTGGCCTGCCCTTCAGCGGATGGGATCGTGGACGGTGACGAGCTTGGTGCCGTCCGGGAAGGTTGCCTCAATCTGCACGTCATGGATCATCTCGGGTACGCCTTCCATCACGTCTTCCCGGCGCAGCAGCGTGGTGCCGTAGCTCATGAGGTCAGCAACTGTGCGGCCGTCCCGTGCGCCCTCGATCAGCTCGTAGCTGACGATGGCAACGGCTTCGGGGTAGTTGAGCTTGAGTCCGCGGGCCTGGCGCCGCCGGGCAAGGTCGGCGGCCACCACGATCAAGAGCTTTTCCTGCTCACGTGGCATCAAATGCATGAGGGTCCCTTCGGCGGCCAGCGGACGGCGTGGGACCCACAGTAGGGGGCGGAGGTTTCCGCCACGTTTCAGGTTTGTTATCCCCGGCTCTCACCCCCTGGAATGTGCACCAGTCTCCGGCAAAGCGCTGAATCTCCCCAGGTTCCCACGCCGGAAAGGCGATGCCGACGGCGGGTCGCCGGGATACGCCGTCGTCCGTCCTTAAGGGTGGGGAGATTCAGCGGCTGAGCCGGGCCAGGATCTCGTCCGTGGACTGGACCGGCTGGCGGTAACTGGTGGAGAGGATGCGCAGCATGTCCTTGGCGTCCTGGTTGTCTTCCGAGGCCATGGCGTCCTTCGCATAGGTGACCCGGATGTTGTGCGCAAACGCATCTGCGCCGGTCTGGGCGATGCAGTTGTGGGTGGAGACTCCCGCGAGCACCACCTCGTCAGCGCCCCAGTTGCGCAGCCGGGACAGCAGGTTGGTGCCGACGAAAGCGCTGTCACGCGTCTTGTTCAGCTGGGGCAAGCCGTCGATGGCAAGGCCAGGCACGGCGCGGGCCTGCTCACTGCCGCGGAAAATGAAGCCCTGATCATCATCAAGCATGTTCAGGGTCCAGGTGGATTTGTCCCGCTCGTGCTCGGTTCCCACCATCAACGCCTTGTGTCCGCTTGCCTTGAAGGCTGCAAGCAACCTGTTACAGGAGGCAACCAGTTGTTCCTGGTGCGCCGCCAGTTCCGGCGCCTCAAAGTACGCGTTCTGCATGTCGATGACAAGAAGTGCAATCATGTGGCACCTTTCCCTCGTTGAGCTCTGCGGGAAAGGTACCCTGAGGCCGGCCGGGCGAAACCTAGGGCGCGGATTCCCGGACCTTCAGCTGGAACCCCGCCTCCACATGCACGCCCTGGCCGGCCGTCTCCTGCCCCTCGATCCGGTCGAGCAGCAGGGCGATGGAACGCTGGGCGATCTCCTCCATTCCCGGGGAGACGGTGGTGAGGGACGGCGACGCAAAGCGGGCCTCGTCGATGTCGTCAAAGCCTGCCACGGCCACCTCGTCCGGCACCCGGACCCCTCGGATCAGCAGTTCGTGCAAGGCGCCCAGCGCAAGAACGTCGTTGAGGCCGAACACGGCGTCAAACTCCACGCCCTTTTCCAGCAGTCCGGCCACGGCGGCCGCGCCATTGTCCCGGCGCCACGCGCACGGTGCGATCAGTGCCGGATCGAAGGGGACCCCGGCCCGCTCCAGCGCCTTCCGGTAGCCGTTGAGGCGCAGGCCGGGACTCCCCGTGGACTCCTCCGGGCGGGCACCGACCACAGCGATCCGACGGCGGCCGGCCGCCAGGAGGTGGGCGGTCAAGGCAGCGGCGGCTTCCTCGTTCTTCATGGTGACGAGGTCGAACCGGGGATCCAGGATGTGTTCGCCCAGCATGACCAGGGGTTTCTTGCCCAGGCGGGCTGCGATGGCATCGGCGTCGATCATCAACGGTGTGAACAGCAGGCCGTCGGTCAGCTGCCGGAACGGCCCCTGCAGGGCGTTCAGTTCCACCTCCGCCACTGCATCCGACTGCTCCACAAGTACCCGGTAGCCCCGCTGTGAAGCAGCCTTCATCAGCCGGGAGGCGAGTTCCGCGTAGTAGGGTGCGGAGAGGTCGGACAGGACCAGGCCCAGCATGCGTGTCTTGCCGGAGCGGAGGCTGCGGGCCGTCAGGTTGGCTTCATACCCCAGTTCGGCGATGGCGTCCTGGACCCGCTGCTTGGTGGCGGGACGGATGAACTCGTAGTCGTTCAGGACGTTGGACACCGTTTTCAGCGAGACCCCCGCCGCCCTTGCTACGTCGTTCATGGTGACCGCCATCGTGGCTCCTTCTTGTGGTTCCGCTGTTCCTGGCATACATCGTTGCAGACCATGCCATCCGTACGGGAACGGGCCGCTGCAAAGGGCGCCAGGGGGAGCCCGTCAGTCCTTGGCTTTTGCTGCCTTCGCCGCCGCTTTGGCGGCCTGCTTGCTGGCCCGCACTTTGGTGAGCGACTCCGAATCCACGATGTCGGCAACCGACAGATAGGCCCCTTCCTCGCCATAGTGTCCGGCCGCTTCGCGCCAGCCCGGCGCCTGGAGACCGCGCTGCTTGCCGAGGAGTGCCAGGAAGATCTTCGCTTTCTGCTCGCCGAAGCCGGGCAGGGCCTTCAGCCGGCGCAGCACCTCCTGGCCGTCGGGATCACCCTTGGTCCAGATTGCGGTGGCATCCCCCTCCCACTCGTTCTGCACGGTTTCGGCCAGCGCCTGCACGCGTGCGGCCATCGAACCCGGAAAACGGTGGACGGCGGGCCGTTCCTTGAACATCTCGACGAAGGCCTGCGGGTCCTGGGAGGCGATGGCCTCCGGCTTCATGGACCCAATCCTGCTCTTGATTTTCTCGGGACCGGCGAACGCAGATTCCATGGTCACCTGCTGGTCCAGCAGCATGCCCGTCAGCAGTGCGAAGGCGTCCTCGCTCAACAATTTGTCCGCGGCGGGATCGCCCGTGATGTGCAGTTCCATGCCGTCCATCCTCCCAGAGGTTGGCAGGTGCGTCAGCCGCCGTCGTCCTGCCGTCGTCCTCCCCCGACACTTCTGTTTAGCTATGCAGGCTTTGACGCCCATGGATGCCCGCGTAGCTCGACAAAAACACGCTGGGGATCAGCCGCCCACGGCCAGCCGGATCATGGACCAGGACACGGCCGGCAGCTCGGCGGTGAGCCAGCCGCCGTCGGCCTTGACGGAGACGTTCTCCGCGGGCAGGACGGACGTCGAATCGTCAGCGGTAGCCTGCCAGTACGGGTCCTTGTTGGCGTACGTGACTGCCTCGACAACGCGCACGTTGCCCAGCCCGGACACCACGGCATCCAGTCCCAGCGCTTCCGTGGCGGAGCGGTTGACGGCAAACACCACGGCCTCGCCTTTCCCGGCGTCGTAGGTTGCGACGGCGGACACCGCGGCAAAGTCCGTCGTCTTGCCACCGCTGACCAGCGGGGACTCGACGACGAGCTGCAGCACTGTCCCGGAGGCGTGCCGGGAGGTCAGCGCGAACGGGTGGAAGGTGGTCTGCTTCCACGCGCGGCCGCCGGGCTCGGTCATGATGGGGGCGATCACGTTGACCAGCTGCGCGAGGCTGGCGGAGTGGACGCGGTCGGTGTTCTTGAGCAGGGTGACGAGGAGGTCTCCGACGACGACGGCGTCCGCAACCGTGTAGGTGTCCTCGAGCAGGACGGGGGCCACCGGCCAGTCCTTGCCGGTCGGAGCCCGGGACTCGTCCCGGCTCATGTGCCACACATTCCATTCGTCGAAGGAAATGTTCACCTGCCTGGTGGACTTCTTCACCGACTTCACGTGGTCAATGTGGCTGACAATGTCGTGGATGAAGGCTTCCATCCGGTGGCCCGCGGAAAGGTGCTCCTGCAGGTCACCGAAGTCCTCGAAGTACTGGTGAGCCGAGATCAGGTCCACCAGCTCGTAGGTCTCGGAGAGCACAACGCGCTCCCATTCGCCAAAGGTGCTCATGGTGGGGCCGGAGCTGCCGCAGGCCACGAGCTCCAGGTCAGGCTCGATCATCCGCATGCCGCGCGCGGTGTCGGCAGCGAGCCGGCCGTACTCCTTGGCGTTCTTGTGCCCGATCTGCCAGGGCCCGTCCATCTCG
Source organism: Arthrobacter sp. (assembly GCA_046717065.1). GTDB lineage: Bacteria > Actinomycetota > Actinomycetes > Actinomycetales > Micrococcaceae > Arthrobacter. The sequence goes on from JBKJVX010000239.1 coordinate 5,278, forward strand.
TTGCCGAGGCACCACATCTTGATGCCGTAGCCGTTTTCCGCACCGTTGGCCCTGCGCTGGTCCGAAAAGGCCGTGCGGCCCTCGATGTTGCAGTACTCCAGCAGGTCCAGCGCTTCCTGCGTGCCGCGGGTGCCGAGGTTCACCGCCATCATGGTTTCGACGCCGGCTTTGGCCGACCATTTGGCGAACTCGTCCACACCCACCAGGTTGGGGTCGGTGGAGTGCCAGGCGAGGTCAAGGCGGACCGGCCGCTTGTCCGCGGGGCCAACGCCGTCCTCCCAACGGTAGCCGGAAACAAAGTTGCCGCCCGGGTAGCGGACCGTGGACACCCCCAGTTCCCGGGTCAGCTCCAGCACGTCCCCGCGGAACCCGTCCTCGTCCGCAGTGCGGTGCTCCGGCTCGAAGATGCCGGTGTAGACGCAGCGTCCCAGGTGCTCCACAAAGGCACCAAAAGTGCGGCGGCGGACGGGTCCCACCACAAAGGCGGGATCCATGGTGATCTTTGCTGCGGCCGGTCCTGCCTGGCTGGGCAGGGTGGGGCCGGCGGGTTCTGTTGCTGCCACGAAAACGTCCTCGTTCCTGGATTCCGCTCGATCTTTACAACGTTATAGAAGTATTGTTGGGGGTAGCCTGTCAGGAGTCAAGCCGGGTCCCGAGGCCTGCCCCCGGCAACGTGCTTCAGCAGCCCAGGGCGGGAAAGGGCCACCCACCTGCGAGGACACCGAAGGAGGCAGCGCAAGCCGAAAACCAAGTAATACCTAATCTCAAAGACAAGTACCGGTTACGCGTTCTCCCTGGGCGGCTACGGAACTAGGTTTTTCACAAAGACAAGTCATTTTCGACTCGCGGTACTTGACTCACGAGGGGGTGTGAGACGTAATGCATGCGAGATACGCAAGCTCAAATTTCCCGGTCCGAAGGACTCGGGCATTAAGCGGGGCCGGCGACGAGGAGGCCTTTGAGACCAAGGCCTCTCCCCCAGCCGTCGCCGGCCCTCTTATTTCCGCGCCAGGTTCAGGCCACCACCGCCAGGGGGTTGCCGCGCCGGCACACGGCTCACACGGAAATCCATTGGGCCATCCTGCACCGGTAAGGCAGGGCCAGCCGTGGACGGCGGCTTCGGCATCCGGGAAGCCGGACGGAATCCTGCTGGACCTAATGACCGGTGCGGAGACGCTGCACGATTCCCTTGAGCTGCTGGCCGCGGCGTCCGCCCGCGCCGTCGTCCGTACCGCAGAGGTAGTCATCGAATGCGCTGTAGTGGTGCGCCAGCCCAAGAGAACTCCGGCCATCGCCGGTACGGCGCCGGACGTCATACGGCTGTTGGAGTGGGAGCAGGAAGCCGGTGAAGGGCCGGTCAGCGAGGTCCTGTCCGGAGACCATCCCGTGGCCGTGCTGCAGAGAAGCGGGGACTTCCGTTGGCCTCGATATTGCAACCAGTTGCAGCTGGCCCGTCTAGGCAGCGTCCTTGGTGTCCGGCTCGTTGTGGACCAGGGCACCGGGGAGGCGCGGCATGATGGCACACCGGCCCGCCCGACCAGTGCAGCCTTGGCGTTCTTCGCCCAGGATGCCAAGGCCTTCCCCCTGCAAGTGATTTCAGAGGCCCGTTCCTTCGCCGGCCTTGCGGCCAAGAGCCTGCAGATGGCCCTTGACCTGCACACCGCGAGGTCCACTGCGTCGGACCTGCGTCTGGCGTTGGACAGCCGCACATCCATCAACGTTGCCTGCGGCGTGATCATGGCCCAGAACGGATGCTCGTACCACGAGGCTTTCTCGATCCTGGCCAAGGCATCAAGCCATCGGAACATCAAGGTCCGCAGGGTGGCAGAGGACATCCTCGAGCGGCTGCCCGAGGGCCCTCCGCGCGCGCACTTCGGCCACTAGGAAGGCCTGAAGCAAGGGGCAACAGCCCCAAAACTGGAAGCAGCCCCGGAAGACATGTTCCGGGGCTGCTGTCAGGCAAGGCAGCTTAGATCCCGCCGGCCAGCTTGTAGTACGCGGCGTTCCAGTTCAGGTCTTTCTTGAACTGGCGGATGGTGGTGTCCTCGTCGATGGTGAGCAGTTCGGTTTTGGCGATTTCCGCGAAGTCCTCGAAGACATCCATGCCCACCTGCGTGGACAGTACGGTGTGGTGGGCTGCGCCCGCCGTGAGCCAGGCTGCCGCGGAGGTGGCAAAATCAGGCTTTGGCTGCCACAGGGCGCGGGCAACGGGAAGGTTGGGCAGGGGCTGGTCCAGGGGAACCACATCGACGGCGTTCGCCACCAGGCGGAACCTGTCCCGCATGTCGGACAGGGCGACGACGACCCCCGGGGAGGCATCGGCGTCGAACACCAGGCGCACGGGGTCTTCCTTGCCGCCGATGCCCAGCGGGTGGATCTCCAGCTTGGGCTTGCCGGCGGTCAGCGAGGGGCAGACCTCCAGCATGTGGGCGCCCAGGATCTTCTCGGCTCCGGGTTCCAGATGGTACGTGTAATCCTCCATCAGCGAAGCACCGCCAGGCAGGCCCGCGCCCATGACCTTCGCGGCACGGACCAGGATGGCGGTCTTCCAGTCGCCCTCGGCACCAAAGCCGTAACCGGCCGCCATCAGCCGCTGCACAGCCAGGCCGGGGAGCTGGCGCAGCGCGCCGAGGTCCTCGAAGGAGGTGGTGAACGCCGCGGAACCGTTGGCTTCGAGGAAGCTGCGCAGGCCCAGCTCAATCCTCGCCCCATAACGAAGGGAGTCGTGCCGTGCTGCCCCGGCGCGCAGCTCGGGGACCACGTCATAAAGGTCCTCGTACTCGGCAACCAGGGCGTCGACGTCGGCCTCCGCCGCACTGCGCACGGCGTCGGCGAGCTCGTTGACGGACCACGTATTAACCGCGACACCGAAGCGCAGCTCCGCCTCGGTTTTGTCGCCTTCGGTGACGGCGACGTTTCGCATGTTGTCACCGAAACGGGTCAGCTTCAGGGTGCGGACCGCGGCCCAGCCGGCTGCGGCGCGCTGCCACGAGCCCACCTGGCGGGCGACCTCGGGGTTGGAGACGTGCCCCACCACGGTCTTCCGGGCGATGCCCAGGCGGGACTGGATGTACCCGAACTCACGGTCGCCGTGGGCAGCCTGGTTGAGGTTCATGAAATCGAAGTCGATGTCCGCCCAGGGCAGGTCCCGGTTGGCCTGGGTGTGCAGGTGCAGCAGCGGCTTGCGGAGCAGGTCAAGGCCCTGGATCCACATCTTGGCGGGGCTGAAGGTGTGCATCCAGGCCGTGACACCGATGACGGAATCGTCCGAGTTCGCCTCCAGCGCAGTCCGGCGGATGGCGTCCGAATCGGTCAGGACCGGCTTCCACACGATCCGCACCGGCACCGAGGAGGACGCGTTAAGCTGGTTGGCGATCTCCTGGGACTGGGCGGCCACCTGCTTGAGGACGTCCTCGCCGTAGAGGTGCTGGCTGCCGGTGAGGAACCAGACTTCAAAGCCGTCAAGGGAGGTGTTTGCTGCGGTTTTCATGGATTCTCCTGCAAAAGTAAGTTCGGGTGGGCTGACGGCGGGTGCGTTACTGGCCGTAGACGTTCTGGTACCGCGCAAAAAGCGAGTCGATATGGCCCTGGTCGATGGGGATCGGCTCACCCAGCTGGCGGGAAACATGGACGGTGCGGGCCACTTCCTCGCACATCACGGCAGCCTTGACCGCGGACCTCGCGTCCTTGCCGATGGTGAACGGACCGTGGTTCTGCATCAGCACGGCGGGCGAGTTCGAACCCTTCAGCGTCTCCACAATTCCCTGGCCGATCGAGTCGTCGCCGATCAGGGCGAAGGGCCCCACCGGGATGGAGCCGCCGAACTCGTCACCCATCATGGTCAGCACGCACGGGATGGACTCCCCACGGGCCGCCCACGCCGTGGCATAGGTGGAGTGGGTGTGCACCACACCGCCCACTTCCGGCATATGCCGGTAGACGTATGCATGTGCCGCGGTGTCCGACGACGGCGAAAGCGGCGGGTTGCCCCACTCGCCCGCAGCGTCGCCGTCCACGGGAACGCCGTAGAGGTCGGTGACCACCATCTGCTCGGGCGTCAGGTCGTCATAGGAGATGCCGGACGGCTTGATCACCATAAGTTCGTGGCCGGGAACGCGGGCCGAGACGTTGCCGGCGGTCCACACCACCAGGCCATATCTGGTCAGTTCGGCATGGAGCGCGCAGACCTCACCGCGGACGCGGGCGATGGTTTCGAGGACGCTCATGCGGACACCCCGGCGGCTTCCGGAGAGGGAAGCGACGCTCGGTTGGCGTTACGCTGGATGGCCTTGAGCCGGTGCATCACATCGTTGGTGCCGCGCCCGAAGTAGTCGTGCAGCGTGCGGTACTCCTGGAACAGCTCCCCGTAGGCCGCAACATTTTCCGGAATGGGAATATACACAT
>JBKJVX010000240.1:0-37681 GCA_046717065.1 Arthrobacter sp.
ATGTCGCCAAGAAGGCGTCGGTGGAGCAGCTCCGGGAATTCCTGATCCACAAGTCCATCTATCAGCTCAAGGAAGCCGACCCGCACACGTGGGCCATTCCGCGGCTGACGGGGCGGGCCAAGGCCGCCCTCGTTGAGATCCAGGCTGACGAGTACGGTGGCGGCCTCCCGGACCGGATGCACAGCGCAATGTTTGCCCGGACCATGAGGGGGCTCGGGCTCGATGGCCGCTACGGCAGCTACGTGGATACCGTGCCGGCACTTTCCCTCGCATCCGTAAACATGATGTCCCTGTTCGGCCTGAACCGGAGACTTCGCGGTGCCATTGCCGGACACCTTGCCATCTACGAAATGACGTCTTCGCGGCCCAACCAGCTCTACGGCAACGGCTTCCGGCGCCACGGCTTCGATGCGAGCGTGACCGGATACTTCGACGAGCATGTTGAGGCGGACGCCGTCCATGAGCAGATCGCCGGCAGGGACCTCGCCGGCGGCCTGGTGGAGGCGGAACCCGGCCTTCTCGCCGACGTCTTGTTCGGCGCGACCGCGGCACTCGCCGTTGATGCCCGGTTCACCCTGGGGATTATGGACGACTGGGAGAACGGCCGGTCCTCGCTGCGCACCGCCCTCCCGGCGGCGGCGTGACCGGCCCGGCAGCACTCGGGCGCCCCGGCCCGAGCGGCAGACAGACCAAGGAGTTTAGATGAACCAGGAAACCGCCGACGGCTCGATAGTGGTCTGCCCCGACGGGCCCCTGATAATCCGCGGAGAGTTTGAAATTGTCACTCCCTCCGGGGAACCGGTGCCGAGGCAGCGGAAAACCGTGGCCCTGTGCCGGTGTGGCGCCTCGGCGATCAAGCCGTACTGCGACGGAACCCACAAGATGATCGGTTTCCGCACCAATTTTCCTCCAGATTCGGGGCAGGGCAGCACATCCCAACCCTGACACGCACCTGAAAATCATGGCAACGCAACGCCAGCCCCAACGAACGACGCCGGAACTCACCTTCTTGAGTTCCGGCGTCGTGCGGTGGCTTGCGTTGCGTAGCGGCAGGGTCAGGCCGGAGCGGTGACGCCTTCCGCCTTGCGCTCCTCCACCAGGCCGCAGACGGCAGCGAACAGCTGGTGGTCCGCCGTCAGTCCCGTGATCCGCTCGGTCGCTTCGGCGGGCGCGGAGGCGGACAGGATTTGCCCGAGCTCCACGGCCTCGGCGTCGGCGGGATCGTTGAAGCGCAGGGCAGCGGCGATCGCCCCGAGGAGGGCCTCGGGCACGCTCCCCCGCTCGGCCAGCTCCGCCGCCGGGCCAATGAACCGCTCATGCCGGCTGAGCTTGCGCAGCGGCGCCCGCCCAACGCGGTTCACGGTGTCCGGCAGGTGCGGGTTGGAGAAGCGGCCGAGGATCTTCTGGACGTAGGCTTCCTGTTCGTCGTGGTTGAAGCCGTGCTTGGTCACGAGCAGCTGCTTGGTTTCGTCGAGCACTGCCCGCACGTCCGCCGCCACGTCCTGGTCCGCCATGGCCTCGGAGATCTTTTCCACTCCGGCCTGGTACCCGAAGTACGCGGCGGACGCGTGGCCGGTGTTGACCGTGAACAGCTTCCGCTCGATGTAGGGCCCCAGGCGGTCCACGAATGTGGCCCCGGGAATGACGGGCGCGGCGCCGCCAAAGGGCGTGCGGTCGATGACCCACTCGTAGAAGGTCTCCACCGTGACGTCCAGCCCCTGGCCGGGTTCCTGGTTGGGCACGATCCGGTCCACGGCCGTGTTGGCAAACACCGCCGCCTTGTCCAGCGGCCCGGCGGCGTCATCCCAGGACTGCGCGATGGACTCCCGCAGGATGTCCGTGGCGTTGATGGCGTTCTCGCAGGCCATCACCTGCAGCGGCGCCTTTCCTGCGGCCCGGGCGACAATTCCCTTCGTAATCGCAGGAGCCACGAACTTGAGGATGTGCGGACCCACGGCGGTGGTGACTATGTCCGCCGTCGCGATCTCCTCAATTAGCTGCGCCTCATGGGTGCCGGAGTTGACCGCCCGGAAGTTGTCCACGGTGCGCACGGTGGGGTTCTCCCCCACCTCGTGGACGGCATAGCTGTCCGCGGCGGCAAGCTGGGAGATGAGGGCGTCCGCAACGTCCGCGAACACCACCTCGTACCCGGCATCATGCAGCAGGAGCCCGACGAATCCGCGGCCGATGTTACCGGCGCCAAAATGTACAGCCTTCACTATGCGTTGACCTTTCCGAACAGCTCCAGCACTTCCTCGACGGAGGTTGCGGCCTCAAGCTGTGCCACCTGCGCCTTGTTCGTGAAGACCTTGGCGATCGAGGAGAGGATGTGGAGGTGTTCGTTGTTGATGCCGGCCACGCCCACCACGAACTTGACCTCCTTGCCATTCCAGTCGATGCCGTCCGGGTAGCGGATCACCGAGACGGCGGACCTCTTGATGTGGTCCTTGGCGGCGTTGGTGCCGTGCGGGATAGCCAGGAAGCTGCCCATGTAGGTGGATACGGATTCCTCGCGCTCGTGCATTGCGAGGATGTAGTCGTTGTCCACGGCTCCGCGGGCCAGCAGCAGCTGGCCGGCCTCGTCGATCGCGGCGTCCCGGGTTGTTGCAGAGCCGTTGAGGACCACGCTGTCAGCCACCAGGATGTCCGACGGCGGGGCGCCGGCTTCCGCGGGCGCCTCGGCGGCCTGCGTCCCCGGAGCGGCCACAGCGCCAGCAGCGGCGCCGGCAGCGGCTGTTGCGGGAGCACCGGCGTCGGCGGTTCCTTCCGCGTTGCTGCTCTTGACCAGTTCCACGATCTCGTCGTAGCGCGGGCTGTTCATGAAGTTGTCCACGGAGTAGTGCACGGCGCTGGCCGTGGCGGGCTTGGCGCGTTCGGTGAGGTCCTGGTGCGTGATCACGACGTCGTAGGTGTCCGTGAGGTTCGCGATGGACGCGTTGGTGACCGTGACGTCCGGGAAACCAGCCGCCTTGATCTTGTTCCGCAGCACCGAGGCGCCCATGGCGCTGGAGCCCATGCCGGCGTCGCACGCGAACACGATGTTCCGGACAGGTCCGGCCAGAACAGCAACCCCGCCGCCACCGGCAACGGAACCCGCGCCCGTCAGGGTGGAGGACACGGAGCTCTTCTTGCCCTTCATCTGCTCCATGCGGGACGTGGCCGCGCTGAGGTCGCCCTCATCGCTGTGCTTGGTGGTCTTCATGATGACCGAGGCCACCAGGAAGGACACTGCGGTGGCCAGGAGGACCGCCAGGATGACGCCCACGTAGCTGTCGCGCGAAGTCTGTGCGAGAACGGCGATGATGGACCCCGGGGCGGCCGGAGCCACCAGGCCTGCACCTGTGATGGCCAAGGTGGCGATGCCCGTCATGCCACCTGCGATGGCGGCCAGGATCAGCAGCGGACGCATCAGCACGTACGGGAAGTAGATCTCGTGGATGCCACCCAGGAAGTGGATGATCGCGGCACCGGGAGCGGAGGCCTTGGCGGCACCACGGCCGAAGAACATGTAGGCGAGCAGGATGCCGAAGCCGGGGCCGGGGTTGGCCTCGAGCAGGAACAGGATGGACTTGCCCTGCTCCAGCGACTGCTGGACGCCCAGCGGGGTGAGCACGCCGTGGTTGATGGCGTTGTTGAGGAAGAGCACCTTCGCGGGTTCGATGAAGATGCTGGTCAAGGGCAGCAGGCCGTTGTTGACCAGGAACTGCACCACGTTGCCCGCGCCGGTGCTGAACGCCGAAACCAGCGGCGAGATGCCATAGAAGCCCAGCATGGCCAACAGTCCGCCCCAGATGCCGGCGGAGAAGTTGTTGACCAGCATCTCGAAGCCCGGGCGGATCTTACCGTCCCAGATCGAGTCGATCTTCTTCATGGTCCAGCCGCCCAGCGGGCCCATGATCATTGCGCCGATGAACATGGGGATGCCGGCACCCACGATTACGCCCATGGTGCCGATGGCGCCCACAACGCCGCCGCGGACGTCGTAGACCATCTTGCCGCCGGTGTAGCCGATCAGCAGCGGCAGCAGGTAGGTGATCATTGGTCCCACCAGGCCGGTGTTCGGCACCCCGTTTGTCTCGCCGAAGCCGCCCAGCTGGGGAACAGGCAGCCAGCCCTTCTCAATGAAGAGGGCTGTGATGATGCCCCAGGCGATGAAGGCGCCAATGTTGGGCATGATCATCCCGGACAGGAACGTCCCGAATTTCTGGACGCCAACCCGCATACTGGTGCGGGGTTTTGCAACTGTCTCTGTTGCCATGTGCTTTCCTAACCGTCATTCCCGCTGCTCCGCAGGATGGTCCGATACTTACGACGACGTACTGATGGAACTGTTTGGCGCTTTTCAGCCGGCCGGGCTGGTGGAGATGCGGTGAAGCCATTCGAGGAAGAGTTTGAGTTCCGAGCTGGAGAGCTGGTCTGAGTGCGAGGCCTGAAGTGCAGCGTTCAGGGCGATCGCTGCCACCACCACCGATGATCTTCCGGTGTCGCCCGGGGCCGCGCCGCTGGCCGGCTCGGCGGACACCGCGAAAATCATGGCGTCCCGGGTCATGGTGGACAATTCGAGGTTCCGGTCGGAGGCGGGCTCCGCGATCAGCATCAGCGTCACGCCCACGTTCGCGGCCAGGATGGACCTGGCCGCCTCCCGGGGCTGGACGTCCAGCTGGCCTGCCACCGCTGCCTTGTTCAGCATCTCCTCCATCAGCGCCTCGGCATCGGCAACGATGGCGGGGCGGCTTTCCGGGCGGATGTTGCCGAACATCACCAGGTACAGCTCCGGCTGGTTGAGCCCGAACTGCACGTGGTTGTCCCACATTCTCCGGATATCCTCAAGCGGCTGTCCGGAGGGGGCGAAATCCCTTTCGCCCGCAACATACTCTTCAAACCCTGCGGCGACGACGGCGTCGAACAGCCCTTCCTTGTCACCGAAATGGTGGTACAGCGTGGGAGCCGTCACCCCTGCCAGCTGGGTGATCTGGCGGGTGGAAACAGGCGCTCCCGCAGAGTTTGCCAGCAGCTCGGCGGCTGCACGCAGCAGCCGCATCTTGGGGGGAAGCTGGCCATCCAAACTCATAACCGCTACCCTAGCACCAATAGCAATGCTATATGAACTGAATCACATACAATTTTTTCAGGCACGTTTCCCGCTTCTGGACGTAGCAGTCCTCCGGCGGACCGGCATGGCGCCGGACAATACCGGCGGGCCTGGCAACCGGCAGAGAATGAGGACCTTCAGTGCAGAACTTCCCAGGAGTAGGCGTCAGCCCAGGCCGCGTTATCGGCACCGTCCGGCAGATGCCCAAACCCATCAGCGAGCCTCCGGCCGGCGAGCAACTGGCAGCAGGCACCACCGCCGAGGAAGCCACAGCAGCGCTAAAGGCGGCCTCGCAAGCCGTGCACGATGAGCTTAAAGCGCGTGCCGCCCATGCCACCGGCGACGGCAAGGCAGTCCTGGAAGCTACGGCACTGATGGCCAAGGACACCATGTTGATCAAGGGTGCCGCCAAGCTCGTTGCCCGCGGAACATCAGCCGAACGCGCCATCTGGGAGTCCGGCTCCTCCGTTTCCGAAATGCTCCACAACCTGGGCGGCTACATGGCTGAGCGCGCCACCGACGTCCTCGACGTGCGCGCGCGGATCGTCGCCGAGCTGCGGGGCGTGCCCGCGCCCGGAATCCCGGCTTCCAACACCCCGTTCGTCCTGGTGGCCGAGGACCTGGCCCCGGCCGACACCGCCACATTGGACCCGAACAAGGTCCTGGCCCTGGTGACCTCAGGCGGCGGGCCGCAGTCCCACACTGCCATCATCGCCCGTTCCCTCGGCCTGCCCGCCGTCGTCGCGGCAGTAGGGGTGGACGAACTCCCGGACGGCACGGAAGTGTACTTGGACGGCGCCGCCGGCGCTGTCACGTCCGAGCCGGACGAAGCCTTGCGCGCAGCCGCAGAGGCGTGGGCGGCCACGGCTTCCCTGCTGGCCGAGTTCAGCGGCACGGGCGCGACGGCGGACGGACACTTGGTCCCGCTGCTCGCCAACGTGGGCGGCGGCAAGGACGCGGAGGCGGCAGCCAAGCTCGGCGCCCAAGGCGTGGGGCTGTTCCGCACCGAGTTCTGCTTCCTTGAACGTGACACCGAGCCTAGCGTTGAAGAGCAGGCCCTTGCCTACAAGAAGGTCTTTGATGCCTTCCCGGGCAAGAAAGTGGTCCTGCGGACGCTCGATGCCGGCGCCGACAAGCCGCTCCCCTTCCTCACTGACTCCACCGAACCCAATCCCGCCCTCGGCGTCCGCGGCTACCGCACGGACTTCACCACCCCCGGTGTCCTTGACCGGCAGCTGGAAGCCATCGCGCTGGCTGAGCAACAGTCTGAAGCGGATGTGTGGGTGATGGCCCCGATGATCTCGACGGCGGAAGAGGCTGCCCGTTTTGCCTCCATGTGCGCTGATGCCGGCATCAAGACCCCCGGCGTCATGGTGGAGGTTCCTTCCGCTGCCCTCACTGCCGAAGCCATCCTCCGCGAAGTGGGTTTCGCGAGCCTTGGCACCAACGACCTCACCCAGTACGCCATGGCCGCGGACCGCCAGCTCGGCCCGCTCGCCAACCTCAACACCCCCTGGCAGCCGGCCGTCCTGCGCCTGGTGGGGCTGACGGTGGAGGGATCACGCGCCGAGGGCAGCAACAAACCCGTGGGCGTCTGTGGTGAGGCGGCCGCGGACCCGGCGCTCGCCGTCGTACTGACCGGCCTCGGCGTGAGCACGCTGTCCATGACGGCCCGCTCCCTCGCCGCTGTCGCAGCCGTGCTGAAGACGGTGACACTCGAGGAAGCGCAGCAGCTCGCCAAGCTTGCCCTGTCCGCCCCCAGCGCGACTGAGGCGCGGGCGTGGGTGCGCGAAAAGCTGCCCGTCCTGGAGGAACTCGGGCTCTGACCCGGCTGGCCCCCGCCCTGCCGGCGGGGGCCAGCTAGGCAGTAACGCCGAACCCGTTCACGGCGCGGACCCAGCCACTGATGGCCTGGGCCGCTATCTCCGGGGCGGTGTGCTGGAAGACATGTCCTTGGCCCAGGATCTCGGCCATCGTTCCCTGCTGGGCCACCTCGGCGAGGTGCACACACCAGGGCCTGCGGGCAATGGGGTCGCGGGTGCCGCGGAGCACCAGCACGGGCTGGCTTACAGCGGCCAGCCGTTCCTCCAGGGGGTAGTCCATCATTACTGGCAGTTCCGTCAGGTACCAGCGCGGGCCGGCCCGGAGGTAGTCGCTGAACACGATGGCATTGGAGGTCAGGGACTCGCTGAACATGGCGTCGCGCGTGAGTGCCACCGCCTGCCTGGCCCTCGACTTCCTGCTGGTTTCCACTACGGGACCCATCAGCACTGCAGCGGCCACCCGCTCGGGTTCCTGCAGGGCCAGTTCGACTGCGAACTGGGTGCCCATCGAGTGGCCCACCGGCACGTAATTGTGGACCCCGGCCTCCGTCAGGACGTCCCCGACGAAGGCAGCGAATTCTTCAACCTGCAGTTGGCGCCCGGGGTTTGACGACTTCCCAAAGCCGGGCAGGTCGAAGGAGTAGACGTCCGCTGCTTTTGCCAGTTCCTCGTGAAGCCGGGCCAGGTAGCGGTGGGAGACGCCGATGCCGTGCAGCAGCACATAAGTGGGCCTCGCTCCTAACTCTGCCGGTTGGACGGAGGCATAGAGCCTCCCCTGCAAACCGCCGGATTTAACGTCCCGGCCACCATTTAATGCCATCAGCCGAGCATACCGCCGGAGCCCAAAAGGCACCGGGCAGGCCGGGACGCACGGGGGGACGGGACACACCGGCAGGCCAGGATCCACCGGTAGGCTGGGGCCATGGCACTGATTGCTCCCAGGATGGCCGGCGCCCTTCCGCCCGAAGACGCCGTAAAGCTGCAGCAGGCCCTGGCCGGCAGCGACGACATCACCGTTTTTGTGGACGGCACAGTCCACCGCCTGCCGCCTCTGGCGAGGGACGCCGTCGTTGACCTCCTGCAGCGGTTCAGCCGCGGCGAAGCTGTGACCGTCAGCAGCGTGGAGGAAATGCTGACCACGTCAAAGGCTGCAGAACTGGCGGGAATCTCGCACACCTACCTGCGCAACATGACGGACCGCGGCGAGATTCCAGTGGAGTACCGGGGCAGCCACCGGCGGATTCCCCTGGCGGCGATCATGGCGTGGCTGGAGGGGCAGAAGAAGGACCGGCAGAAAAAGGCGGCTGCGGACCAGGCTGACGGGGACCTCGCCGACGGGGAGAACGTTGCCCAAGACCACGGCAGGAACCCGTGACCCGCACATCACCTGCCCTGCCTTGGCTGCCTCAGATGCCCTGCTGGGCCACATTGCTCAGATTCGGGGCCGAAGAGCCCAGCGCCGCATCTTAAGGGCAGCGTGGAGTTCCAGGCGGGGCATACCTTTCAGCGGATCCACCCCCAGCAGTTGCCGGATCCGGCCCAGCCTGTTGTAGATGCTGCTGCGGTGCAGGTGGAGTTTGGCGGCAACGTCCTGGACGGAACCGTCGTTGTCGTACAGCAGTTCCAGGACCGGGATCAGTTCGCCGTTGCGGTCGTGGTCCTCAAGCGTGCGGAAGTAGACGGACCCGGAGTCAGCCCACGCCCCTGCCCCGCCCCCGGCAGAGGCCAGCAGCTGGTAGACGCCGGTGGACCGGCAGTCCACGAGTTCCCCGAGCTGGGCGTCCACCGCGGCGGCCTGTGCGGCGAGCTTGGATTGCCGGTAGGCCTCGGCGAGCTCCCGCGGCCGGGCAAACCCTTCGCTGATCCCTAGGATGATGCGGTGCACCGGCCGGCCGGAGCGCTTTGCCAGCTCCAGCTGGTAGTGGACCAGGACCTGGGCGTGGTTTGCGCGGCCCGATGACTCGCGGAACAGCACCACGGAGTGGGTCTCCGTCCCGGCGCTGAAAAGGGCGGCATCAACACCCACCGTTGCCTGGAGCGCCGCCGAACGGTGGATCAGGGTTGAGGCGATGGGATCCGGCCCACCCGCCCACCCGTCGGCGTCGAGCACTGTGACCATCTGCCACGGCCCGCGGCCCTGAACCTCTTTCCAGCCGGCCACCGCCGCCACCGCATTTGCTTCCCCCGCACAAGCTGAAAGGAAGTCCCGCTCCCGCCCGCGCCGGAATTCGGACTCGGCGGTGTTCGAATCGAGCAGCAGACCGGAGAGCATCTCGAGCTCGTTGGTGACCGTCGGCAGTTGCGTGAGGATCGACGTCGGATTCTCCTCCACGGAGTCCTGCTGCACCCAGAGGTAACCCACCCGGAAGCCGCGGACCATCAGCGGGACACAGACGCGGCCGAGCATCCCAAGGTGAGGGTTTGCGGGAACCGCGACGGGGCGGACGGCCGTGGCAATACCGTGGGACAGCTGCCAGGCGCTGACATCGGCCGGTACCTTCTTGCTGAGCAGGAAGTTCACGCGGACCCGGTCGGCGTGGGACTGGTTGGAGCTGTACGCCAGCAGCACGCCGTCCAGATCTTCCAGGGACAAGCCACGGCCCAGTTTCTGCGCCACCTGCTCGACCAGTTGCTCCACGCCCTGCTGCTGCATGGCCCAACACTACTGCCTTTGCGCTGGCCGGGACGAACGGACACGAGGCGACACCTGACGCCCTGTGGCTGGACAAATGTCGATCCGCTTGCGGTGGAATCCGCGGAATGACGGGGTTTTCACTTCACCTCCCCTTGCTTCCCATGTCGGCTGGCTCACAATCGGATTTATCGTTGAAACACACAATCTTCCGCACTTTCCGGCTTACCAGCCGAGAACTGGAGCCCACGATGATCATCGGTGTCCCCAAAGAAATCAAGAACAACGAATTCCGGGTGGCCATCACCGCCGCCGGCGTCCACGAGTTCCGCACCCACGGCCACACCGTGCTGGTGGAACGCGGCGCAGGACTGGGGTCAGGCATCACGGACGAGGAATACGCCATCGCCGGCGCCGAGATCGTCAACGACGCCGACGACGTCTGGGCCCGCGCGGACATGGTGATGAAGGTCAAGGAACCCATCAAGGCTGAGTACCACCGCTTCCGCAAGGGCCTGATCCTCTTCACCTACCTCCACCTCGCCGCCGAGCCGGAACTTACGCGCGAGCTCATCAACTCCGGCGTCACCGCCATCGCCTACGAGACCGTCCAGGAAGGCCGCACCCTCCCGCTGCTGGCCCCCATGTCCGAGGTAGCAGGCCGGCTCTCCGTACAGGTGGGCGCCGCTTCCCTGATGGCCCCCGCCGGCGGCAAGGGCGTGCTGCTGGGCGGCGTACCAGGCGTCCGGCCCGCAAAGGTAGTTGTCCTGGGCGCCGGCGTTGCCGGAACCAACGCGGCAGCCATGGCACTGGGCCTGGGTGCCGACGTCACCATCATGGACATCAACATCAACCGCTTGCGCGAGCTGGACGCCCAGTACCAGGGCCGGCTGAAGACGGTTGCATCGAACTCCTACGAGATTGAAAAGTCCGTCGTGGACGCCGACCTGGTGATCGGTTCCGTCCTCATCCCGGGCGCCAAGGCCCCCAAGCTGGTAACCAACGAGCTGGTGGCCCGCATGAAGCCCGGTTCAGTCCTGGTGGATATCGCCGTGGACCAGGGCGGCTGCTTCGAGGACACCCGCCCCACCACGCACCAGGAACCCACCTACAAGGTCCACAACACCATCTTCTACTGCGTGGCCAACATGCCCGGCGCCGTCCCCAACACCTCCACCTACGCCCTGACCAATGTGACCCTGCGGTACGCCGTGTCCCTGGCCAACCTCGGCGTCAAGGCCGCCTTCGACCGCGACCCCGCCCTCGCTGCAGGCCTCAACATCGCGGCCGGCCACGTTGCGCACCACTCCGTGTCCGAAGCGCACGACCTGCCCCTCGTAGCGGACTGGCACGAACTGGTTTCGGCGTAGGTCTATAACTCGTCCAGCGCCAGTATTAACTTCTCGCCGGCGCCAGTTCGCGTGCTTGTTTTATTAGTTTGAGGACCTCGACGGCGTCTGCCGGGTCTACCGGGAGCGGCCGCTTTGAGGCCGTTCCGCCGTCGAGGATCTTGTCCGCCAGGAGCCGGTAGAACTCGGGGTAGGCGCCCCGCTCTGTGGGGAGTGCATCCAGGTGGCCGTCCCGGCCCAGGAGCCCTGCCCACTCCGGTGCCTCCTCGCCGTACTCCGCGTCCAGGGGGCTGCCGCCGGCAACGATGTACGGCTCCTGCGGATCCACACCGTTCTTGGTATAGCCGCCAACGGAACCCAACACCCGGAACCGCGGGCCCTGCTGCGCGCAGAGCATGTTCATTGTGAGGTGGCTGAGCACTCCTGAGGTGTGCCGCAGCACCAGGAAGACGTCGTCGTCCGCCCGCTCGTCCGCGCGCCGGGCCCTCAGCTCGGCGTGGACCACCGTCGCGGGACCAAACAGCAAGAGCGCCTGGTCGATCAGGTGGCTGCCGAGGTCGAACAGGACACCGCCCCCGTCCGAGGCGGTGGCGTGCGCCTTCCACGCCTTGGCGATGGCGGGAGACCACCGTTCAAACCGCGACTCAAACCTGGTCACCTTCCCCACGGCGTCCGCCGCCAGGAGTTTCCGGAGCGTCAGGAAGTCACCGTCCCACCGCCTGTTCTGGAAAACCGTCAACACCCTGCCCCGTTGTTGGGCGAGGGCAACAAGCTCCTGTCCTTCCTCGCTGGTCACCGCAAACGGCTTATCCACCACCACATCCAGGCCAGCCTCCAGCGCTGCCTTGGCGAGCGGGTAATGCGTGGCCGGCGGGGTGCCCAGGACCACGAGGTCAAGGTCAGCAGCGCGGGCCAGGACAGCATCGCCGTCGTGCACTGTCCTCACGCCGGGGTAGCGGCCAGTGGCTGCCTTCTGCCGCTCCACGTTGGACGTGGCGATGATGTCCAACGAGTAGCGCGCGTCCGTCCCGATCAAGGGGGCGTGGAAGACGCTGCCGGACAGGCCGTAGCCGACGACAGCCGTGCGGATGGTGCGAGGAGCGGCGGAGTCAGTCATAGGGCTACGGTACTCCGGCACGATCTCTCACTTGATGCCCCTTAACGGCCAACGCTCTCTCACTTCCTAAAAGAAAGTGAGAGAGCGTTGCGGGAAAATCCACATTAAGTGAGAGAACGTCCCGGGGGTGGGGTTACTTCTTTTCCCAGCCGAGGGTGGTCCAGTCCGGAACCTGGGACAGGCTCTGGAACAGGGACGGACCGTAGTTGGCCAGTCCGGTGCGGACGAAGGAAATCTGCGGGCCGTTGAAGACTACGCCCATGGAGTAGTACTTCGCCATGTGCTCCTTTTCAACTTCCATTGCTGCCTTGTTGCGCTCGGCGTTGTCCTCGATGGACGCCAAATCGGCGATCTTCTTGTCCAGTTCGGCATCACCCAGCTGGTTTTCGTTGGTCTTGGAGTCGTAGTACTGCTTGACGGCGGACGTGGCGTCCGCGCCTACGGTGTAGCCGGAGATGCTCAAGTCGAATTCACGCGAGCCCAGGACCTTGGCGAAGTCGGCCGAGGCGCGCTGGTCAATACCAACATCCATGCCGCCAGCCTGGAGCTGCTTCTGCAGGGTCTGCGCGACGGCCAGCGTCGTCGGATCGTCGCCGAAGTTGCTGAGCTTGAACGCGGCGGGTTTGCCGTCCTTCTCCATGATGCCGTTGGCGTTGACGGTGTAGCCGGCATCGGTGAGCACCTTCTTGGCGGCGTCCGGACCAGTTTCCTTTACGGGGTAGTTGTCCTGGTAGTACTCGGAGAATGGCAGCAGCATCATGGAGCCGGAGCTGGGCTCCTCCCAGTTCAGTCCGTTGAACCGCACCTTGCGGAGGGCCTCACGGTCCACTGCCGCGAAGATCGCCTTGCGGACGGCCACGTCAGTGATGCGCTGGGCGTTGAGATTCAAGCCGCCAGCGAACAGGCGCTGGCCGCGGCGGACCTCCGAATCCTTGGTGCCTTCCAGCTGCTTGTAGAGGGAGACGGTGTTGGCGGACATTCCGTCGATTTCACCGTTCTTGAAGGCAGCGATCTGGGCGCTGGTCTCAAGCTGGCGGAACACCACGCTTTCCAGGACCGGCTTGTTGCCCCACCACTTCTCGTTGGGCACCAGGGTTACCGTTTTAGCTGCGGTATCGTACTGGTCCAGCTTGAAGGGGCCGGCCATCCACTCCGGGTGCATTTCGCCGTTGAAGCCCTCGTTGAAAATCTGCGGGGTGTTGACGGCGGGGTGGATCAGGCCGAAGAACAGGTCTTCCAGCGGGTACACCGGCTGGCTGGTCTTGACGATGACTTCCTTGTCGCTGCTGCCGGCCTCTACGGATTCAACAAATTCGTAGGATCCCGACGTGACGATGTCGTAGCCGGCATCGGGGCTCTTCAGGATGTTCCAAGTGTTCTGGAAGGCCTTGACGTCGATGGGGGTGCCGTCGTTGTAGGTGGCCTTTTCGTTGATCTTGATGGTGATGGTCTGCTTGCCATCTTTGACTTCGTTCGTGACCTCCTCGCAGAAGTCCTTATTGGGCGTCGCCTTGCCCTCGAAGTCGACCTTCCAGCAACCACCGATGCCGCCGCCCGTGACCGCAACCGGATTGATCGGTGCCATCAATGCAGAGTTGTCTGCGCTGTTGCCGTTGTTCGAGAAGCCGTTGAAGTCCGGGCCGATGTTGCCCAGCGGAAGGGTGACCTTGCCGCCCTGTTCAAGATCTGCGGCGGGCTTTTCGTTAACGCTGATGAGCTTGGACAGGTCGCTGCCTGCTTCCTGCCCCTTTGCCGTTTCCGGCCCTGTGGCCCCGCCACCGCCGCCGCAGGCAGTCAGCGCCAGAGCAGCAGCAATGGCCGCTGCTCCGCCGATCTTGTTCAGTTTCCTCATGGTGTTCCCTTCGTTGTTGCAGGTGGTGATGCTGGTGATGGGTCGAAAAAACTTAAGGTGCATGGTGGTCCGATGATTCGTGGACTACCAGCATGTCCTCGTCCAGTTCCCCGTCGGGGAAGAAGCAGGCGAAGCGCTGGTCCAGGGCCGGCAGTGGCTGGCCCGCCAGGGCCTGGGCCGCTGCCGAGGGTGTCACCGCTTCCAGCGGAGGCTCCAGGGTGAGGCACTTTTCCTGTTTCGCAGGCGGCAGCGCCGCGAAGACGGGGCATCTGGTGGCAAAGTTGCAGCCTTTGGGGGCGTCCAGCGGGGAGGGCAGGTCACCCCGCAGGATGATCCGCTCCCTGGTCTTCTCCACCTGCGGGTCCGGCACCGGGATCGCCGAGAGCAGGGCCCGGGTGTAGGGGTGGCGGGGGTTGTCGAACACCCGGTCCACTTCGCCGATCTCCACAATCTTGCCCAAGTACATAACAGCCACCCGGTTGGAGATGTGCCGGACCACCGAAAGGTCATGGGCCACCAGCAGGTAGCTGAGGCCCAGCTCGGCACGGAGCTTGTCCAGGAGGTTGATCACGCCGGCCTGGACGGAAACATCAAGGGCGGAGACAGGTTCGTCCAGGACCACCAGTTTCGGATTCACGGCCAGGGCGCGGGCAATGCCGACGCGCTGGCGCTGTCCGCCGGAAAACTGGTTGGGGAAGCGGTTGACGTGGTCCGGCTGCAGGCCCACCAGCTTCATCAGTTCCATGATGCGTGTCCTGATGGCCTGCTTGTCCATGCCGGCGTTCTGAAGCGGCTCGGCGAGGACTTCGTAGACCGTGAACCGCGGGTCCAGTGCCCCCGTGGGGTCCTGGAACACCATCTGCATCTCGCGGCGCATGGCACTCTTGGTCCGGGCATCGGCAGCCTGCTTGTTGCTGATGCCGCCAATCGTCACCTCGCCGTCCTGGTCCTTGTGGAACTCCATGATTTCCAGCAGGGTGGTGGTCTTTCCGGAACCGGACTCGCCCACGATCGAGAAGCACTCACCTTCGCGGATGTCGAAGCTGACTCCGTCCACGGCCTTGACGGTGCCGATCCGGCGCTTCAGCAGCGCACCCTTGGTCAGTGGGAAGTGTTTGCGCACGTCCTTGAGCTGCAGGACCGTGGACCGTTCCGCACGCGGAATGGCGTCAAAACGGGACACCGCCACCGGCGGGGCCGAGAAGACGTCGTGGACGTCGACGTCGCCGCCCAGGGACCCGGACTTGATGCAGGCGGCGCGGTGAAGGGCACTTCCGGGTACTGCCGCCAACGCCGGTTCGCCCTCCAGGCAGGCGTCGGTGGCCAGTGGGCAGCGGGGTGCGAAAGAGCAGCCGGTGGGTGTGTGGATCAGATTGGGCGGCATGCCCTCAATAGGAACCAGGGACGACTTCTCCGCCACGTCGACCCGCGGCACGGCGCCGAGCAATCCCATGGTGTAGGGCATCCGCGGGTTGTAGTAGATGTCGTCCACCGCGCCCGTCTCCACCGGCTTGCCGGCATACATCACCATGATGTCGTCTGCCATTCCGGCCACCACGCCCAGGTCGTGCGTGATCATCACGACGGCGGCGCCCGTCTCCTCCTGGGCGGTATGCAGCACCTCCAGCACCTGTGCCTGGATGGTGACGTCCAGGGCCGTCGTCGGCTCGTCAGCAATGAGGAGGCGCGGGTTGTTTGCGATCGCTATCGCAATCATCACCCGCTGGCGCATGCCGCCGGAGAACTCGTGCGGGAAGGCCTTCAGCCTGTCCTTGGGACTGGGAATGCCCACCATGGCCAGGAGTTCGACGGCGCGGGCTTCTTTTGCCTGCCTGCTCATCGTGGGGTTGTGGATGGTGAGTGCTTCCACGATCTGGGTGCCTACGGTGTACACCGGCGTCAGGGAAGACAGCGGGTCCTGGAAGACCATGGCCAGTTCGTTGCCGCGGTACTCGCACATGGCTTTGTCGCTGAGGCCCAGCAACTCCTTGCCTTTGAGCCGGACGGACCCGGATATTTCCGCCGTGGTGGGGAGGAGCCCCATGATGGCCAGGGACGTAACCGATTTGCCGGAGCCCGATTCCCCCACGATGCCCAGCGTCTTCCCGGGCAGGAGGTCAAAATCAACGCCCCGGACTGCGTGGACTATGCCGTTCTCTGTGTTGAAGCGGACATTCAGGTCGCGGACAGAGAGGACTGCGTCCGTTGGCGCGTGCAGGCCGGCGACGTGCAGCCGCTCCACTGTTGACTGTGGCTGTTCGGCGTGGCCGGCGGCAATTTCGCTGCTCATGAGGACTTCCCCTTAACCCGGGTTTTCAGGGCGCTGCGTTTTTTGGCGCTGCCGCTTGAGCTGGAGCTGGGGTCGAAGGCGTCCCGCAGTCCGTCATTCATCATGGCCAGAGAGCCGGTCAAAAGGAACATCACGGTCAACGGCACCCAGAACATCCAGGGAAAGGTCTGTACCTGCGATGTGGCGCCGCCGATGAGGACCCCTAGGCTGACGTCCGGAACTTTGATGCCGATGCCGATAAACGAGAAGGCCACCTCCGCAAGAATGGCGCCGGTGACGCCGCGGGTTATGTCGAGCACCAGCAGGGAACCGATATTGGGAACCAGGTGCCGCCACACGATCCGGCGCGGCGGGACACCCATGTACTGGGCGGCTTTGACGTAGTCCCGCTGCATCAGGGACATGGACAGCGACCGGATCAGCCGGGCCGTGCCCATCCAACTGAAGACCAGCAGCACGATGATCAGCAGCAGCCAGGAGGGCAGGTCCCGCTTCAGCCCTTCCCCTCCCCCACTGGTGGCAACTGCTACCACCAGCAGTGCCGGCATCATGATGAGCGCTTCAAGGACGAAGAGCATCACCTTGTCCACCTTGCCGCCGAAGTAGGCCATGGTGCACCCATAGACGGCGGCAATGAGGACGGAGACAAGCCCCACGATCAAGCCGATCAGGATGGAGATCCTGGTGCCTTCGACCGTCATGGCATAGAGGTCAATGCCTGCCTGGGACGTTCCCAGGTAGTGCTCGGCCGAGGGAGGCATGCCGATGTTGAAGGGATCGATGGTTTCCTTGTCCCACGGGGTGAAGTAACCACCGACAAAGGAGAAGACGGTCAGGGCCAGGAAAATGGCAAGGCCGGTCACGGCCGTCTTGTTGCGCATAAAACGGCGGAAGATGATGGTGTTCTTGCCGATGATGACATCGGCGTTTTCCAGGTGCGCGTCCTGTGCGACGGCGGCCGGGTCTACGGCGTTGAGGTTGGTCATGGCTACTGCACCCGCACTCTCGGGTCAACGAGGGTGGTGGCGAAGTCCGCCAGGATGGCCCCCAGGGCGAAAATAACGGAACCGTAGGCCAGCGTGGCGGTGGCAGCGTTGACGTCCTGGAGGGAGATGGCGTCAATGCTCCAGGAGCCTACACCGGGCCAGGCGAAGATCTTCTCCGCAAAGAAGCCGCCAGCAAAGATGGCTGGAATGGTGAAGGCGATGCTTTGGGCCACGGGAATGAACGAGACCCGCAGTGCGTGCCGGGAGATCGCCTGGTTCCGGGTCAGCCCCTTGGCCCGGGCGGTCCGGACAAAGTCGGCGTTCACGTTGTCCAGGAGGTACTGGCGCTGCGCAATCTGGTAGGAACCCCACCCCACCAGCGTGATGGCGATGGTCGGCACAGCGTAATGCGCCAGCATGTCCACGAACTGCGCCCACCCCGGTTCGATGCCGGGCGTGGAGATGCCGGTGACAAAGAAAATACGCTCCCCCACGGTTTCATTGATGTTAATGGCGCCCAGCTGCACCAGGAAGTACGCAATGGGGGCAGGCACGATGTAGGCGAGGTAGCTGTAGGACGTGATGACGCGGTCCTGGAACTTGTACTGGCGCGCTGCCGAATAGACTCCGAGTGCCACGCCGATAACGAGCGTCAGGATGATTGAGGCAAGGAAGAGCCGGGTGGAGATCCACACCCGGTCCCCGAACTCGGCGTTGATGTACGCGCCGTTGGGGCTGCGGCCCCAGTCCCAGCGGGTAACGATGGCAGTCAGCCATTCCACGTAGCGCTCCCACGGGCTCAGGTCCGGGTCCAGGCCCTTGAGCCGCATCGAGTTTGCCACCTGCTCGGGGGTGGGCCGGGGTATCCGTTCCTGCTCCAGCAGCGCGGGCTTGAGGGAGCTGACCGCCAGGAAGTATCCCGCCGAGGTGGTCAGGAAGATCATAAAAACGTACGTGATGCCGCGCTTGGCGAGGTACCTGAGCATGGCGCTAGTTCAGCTTCGCCACCGGCAGCTGGACGGTAGAACCCCGCGGTGTCAGCAGGCGGGCCAGGCTGTTGGGCAAATCAACAATCACGTGCTGGATCCTTCCGTTATCCCCGGATCAGCGGGGGTTGTGCCGCCTCATTGGGTCCTCTGCCAGCGGTAGCTGGGCTCCCGCAGCCTTTGCAGGCGTAGCCCTTGTGGACTATGTCGCGGGTCACATTCCAGAGGAAACTATCACAGGCCGCTCCCCAAAAAGGGCTGGTTGCGGGCAAACCCACCTGCCCGTATCAGATCGTTATGAATAATTCTGTAAATTTGGTGTGACAGGGCGCAAGAACAATGATCGGCGAAGTTCAAGAAACGGTGACAACCCGTGTGACAAGCTCCCGCCACGAGTCATTGAGCCGGTCACTACTCACTCCATGCACCCGAACCAGATTTAGGAGCCGGTCCGGCGCCAGGGTGGCACCCAGGGAACGCGCCATCAGCCAGGGGTCGGCCCCGAACCCCGCCTCCCTGAGCAGCACCTCGATATGGCGGTACCACAGGGCAGCAGCGGGAACTTCAAAGCGGCCCCGGGAGGAGTTCTCCGCGGCGAGCGCC
This sequence comes from Arthrobacter sp., assembly GCA_046717065.1. Taxonomy (GTDB): domain Bacteria; phylum Actinomycetota; class Actinomycetes; order Actinomycetales; family Micrococcaceae; genus Arthrobacter. The sequence goes on from JBKJVX010000240.1 coordinate 18,731, forward strand.
AGGTCACCAAATTCCATCACGTAGGCAATCCGCTCCACACCGAAAGCAATGAGGCGTTCCAGTCCGGGCGCGCCGGGGCCCAAAGGTGGAGGGCCGAACATAAAGCGGGCCTGGAAGGCGGCCTCGGACTCGCTCAGGAGGGTGAGCATGAGTCCGGCACGGCTGCCAAAGCGGCGGAATACAGTGCCTTTGCCCACCCCTGCGTGCTCGGCGAGCCGGTCCATGGTCAGCCCTCCTGCCCCGCACTCGCCGATGAGCTCGCGGGCAGCCTCGAGCAAGCGCTCCCGATTCCGTGCGGCATCGCTGCGTTCCACCGCCTCGCCCGGCGACAGTCCGGGGCTCATTGGGATGAAGCTCACATTCCACATTCTAGACCCCGGGAATAAGAACCGGACCGCAGTCCGTTTACTCCGTGAAGGCATTGAAACGCCTCAGCTTTTACCCGGCCGGCGGACCCCTCCCGCCGCCCCTACCCCAGGAGTTCCCATGACCAAGAGCACCGTACTCACCCTCGTCGGCAGCCTTCGCGCCGAATCCACCAACCAGAAGTTGGCCGAAGCAATCCAGCTGAACGCTCCGGAGCAGGTGGACGTCGTCATCCACGAAAACCTTGGCAACATCCCCTTCTACAACGAGGACATTGACGTCGAAGGCAAGGTTCCCGCCGCTGCTGCCGCCCTGCGCGCCGCAGCCAACGACGCCGACACGCTCCTCCTGGTTACCCCGGAGCACAACGGCACGGTACCCGCAGCACTGAAGAACGCCATCGACTGGCTGTCCCGCCCCTTCGGTGCCGGAGCCCTCGCCGGTAAGCCCACCGCCGTCGTCGGCACTGCCTTCGGCCAGTACGGTGGAGTCTGGGCCCAGGACGAGGCCCGCAAGGCAGCAGGAATCGCCGGCGCCCAGATCCTCGAGGACGTCAAGCTCGCGGTGCCGGGTTCAATGGTGCGCTTCGCCGAAATCCACCCGAAGGACGATGCAGAGGTCGTGGAGCAGATCAAGGGCGTTTTTGATGCCCTCGCAGCTTCCCAGCCTGCAGCATAACCAGCCTTCCGCGGTGCCCGGTGCATAGTGCGCCGGGCACCGCTGTTTAAGCTGCGCCGCTGCGCTGCGACCGGACGGTGCGTCCGGCACACTGCGTCCCGCCGAACTCTGGCTGGGAAATCCAATCGTTGCTAGCGTGACGGAATGACGCCCTCGAAGACCCCGGCCGAGATCCTCGACATCGGCGGCGCTGAGGTCCGCATCTCAAGCCCGGACAAAATGGTGTTCCCCGGGCCCGGGCTCACGAAGCTGGACCTGGTGCGTTACTACCTTGCCGTGGCGGATGGCGCGCTCCGCGGCGCCGGCGGGCGGCCCATGGTGCTCAAGCGTTTCCCGAAGGGCATCGACGCTGAACCGTTCTTCCAAAAACGCGTGCCCGGGAACCGCCCTGACTTCATCGACACGGCCACCCTGCACTACGCGTCCGGCACCTCGGCCGAGGAGGCTGTGATCCGGGATGCCGCAGGACTTGCGTGGGTTGTGAATCTTGGCTGCCTGGACCTCAACCCGCATCCCGTAAGGACGGAGGACCTCGAGCATCCCGATGAGCTTCGGGTTGACCTTGATCCCATGCCGGGCGTGGACTGGTCACAAATCGTAGATGTCGCCTATGTGGCACGGGAGGTACTCGGCGACATGGGACTGGTGGGCTGGCCGAAGACAAGCGGCTCCCGCGGACTTCACATCCTGGTGCGCATCGCTTCGGAATGGTCCTACCGCGACGTGCGGCTCGCAGCGGAGACCCTTGCGCGCGAAGTCGAAAACCGTGCCCCCGGACTCGCCACCGCCCGGTGGTGGAAGGAAGAGCGCGGCGAGAGCGTGTTCGTGGACTTCAACCAGAACGCCAAGGACCGCACGGTGGCATCCGCATATTCGATCCGGCCCCTCCCTGATGCACGGGTCTCAACGCCGCTGTCCTGGGATGAGGTGCGCTCCGCCCGTCCCGATCAGTTCACCGTGGGTACCGTGCCCGGGCGCTTCAAGGACGTGGGCGACCCCCATGCAGGGATCGACAAGGCCGCAGGCAAACTGGATAAACTCCTGGCCCTAGCGGAGGAGTTGGGGCCTGCGGAGAAAGCGCCGCGAAGCGGTGACGGCTCCGGCCGCCGGCAGTCGGTGATGCCGCTCATCGAAGTGGCCCGCACCAAAACCAAGCCTGAGGCCCTCGCGGCGCTCGACGAATGGAAGTCCCGGCATCCGGACCTCGTCCCGGCCCTGCGCCCTGCAGATGTACTGGTGGACGGCATGCGCGGATCGAGTTCGCTCTGGTACCGGGTACGGGTGAACCTGCAGCACGTTCCCGGGCCGGAGCGGCCGCCGCAGGAGGAACTCATCGCCGACTACGACCCCTGGGCGGGCAGGGAATGGCCGGGGCGCCCGGGATCCTGAACGGAGACTGCCCAGCCCTGGCCTCCCGAGCCGTGATCAACTCTTATCCCAACCGGTACCTCGTGGACATTCTTTGGCAGACGGGCCAGCCGTAACGTTAATCCACGGACGTACCGGGACAGGATTGCGGTGCAGGGATGGCAAGAGGGCCGATTGCCGGAAGGCGGATAACGGGCGCGCGCGCCCTGATAGCGGCATCCGCACTGGCGCTTCCGCTGTGGGCCGCAGCCTGCGTCAGCCCGCCCCCTCAACAAACACCGCCGCCTTCCCCGGAGCCCCTGGTCGGCGCCGGCGCCACCCCTGCGCCCGCTCCCCCCGCGCCGGCTCCCCAGCCGCAGTCTCCGCCTCCTGAAGGCACAACCAGGGTGACGCCGGGCGTGGTCCCGCCCAGCCCGGCCAGGACCACGCCCCGCGGCACGCCCACGGCTTCGCAAACGCCGGAAGTATCACCGTCGGAGGACCCCGTTCCATCCGAGCCGGTTCCCTCGGGCAGTGCAGCTGCCTTGCAGACGGTGACGGCCTACTACGTGCTCCTGGACGACGGCGGCAGCAATGGCGTGCGGTTCGGCTGCAATGACAGCCTGGTGGGCGTAGCCCATACCAGTTCCGCCGGAGAGGACCCGCTCCCCGCCGCCGTTCGCGCGCTGCTGGATGCGCCGGCCGATGCAGCCCCGTCACGGTCCTCACCGGACGTCTACAACGCACTCCGGGGCTCGGACTTGACGTTCCTTTCGGGAAGCTTTGACGGCACCACCGTCACGGTCTACCTCGCCGGGACGCTCAGCATGGGAGGTGTGTGCGATCTCCCGCGGGTAGAAGCCCAGCTAACACAGACGGCGGTCTCGGCAGTGGGGGCAATCCGGGCGGAGATCCATATTAACGGGCGGAGCCTGGCCGAGGCGTTGCGGCAGAACTAACAGGCTGGTTGCTGCCCGCAGTACATCTTTACTCAACGAGTGTTGCCTATCTAGCAACACTCGCCTGTATCCTGATTGATGTGAGCCACGAGACACTCGACGCCGCAGCACAGACGCTGCCTGCCGAAGCCATTGATGCCATCGAGCGGGCGGCAACGTCCGCCCACCGCCATGAGGAACTCTTCTCAGAGCGCGCCGCCAATATCCGCCAGTCCGCCGTCAGGGACGTTTTCGATATCTCCCTGCGCCCCGGGCTGGTTTCCCTCGCGGGTGGAAGTCCCTACCTGCAGTCCCTCCCCCTTGACCGGCTGGCCGCCACTGCAGCAACCATCATTGCCGAGGACGGGCTGGCGGCCCTGCAGTACGGCAGCGGCCAGGGCACCGAGGAGCTGCGAACCCAGATTTGTGAAGTGATGGCCGCCGAGGGCATCCTCGACGCCCTGCCGCAGAACGTGGTGATCACGGCAGGGTCGCAGTCCGCCCAGGATGTCGCCACCAAAGTCTTCTGCAACCCAGGGGACGTGGTGCTGGTGGAAGACCCTACCTACGTGGGTGCGCTGAATACCTTTGAGGCGTACCAGGTCCAGGTGGAAACGGTGGAGATGGACGGGGACGGCCTCGTTCCGGACCTCCTTGAGGCGAAGATCGCAGCTCTGCAGCTCGCCGGGAAGAGCGTCAAATTCCTGTACACCATTCCGAACTTCAACAATCCGTCCGGAATTACCCTCGCCCGGGAGCGGCGGCAGAAGATCGTGGACATATGCCGCAACGCGAATATTCTGATCCTTGAGGACAACCCCTACGGACTCCTGCGCTTCGACGGAGAACCGCTGCCTCCCCTTCGCGCCGACAACCCTGCGGACGTGATCTATATGGGCTCTTTCTCCAAGATCTTCGCCCCCGGGCTCCGCATCGGTTGGGCCCTGGTGCCCGAACACCTGCAGCGCCGTTACTACCTTGCGGCCGAAGCTGTAACCCTGTGCCCGCCCGCCCTCAACCAGATGCTGGTGTCCGCCTACCTGCGCGACTACGACTGGCGGAGCCAGATCGAAACGTACCGTGGACTGTACGCGGAGCGTTGCCGGGCCATGCTCGCTGCCCTGGAGTCGCACATGCCGGCGGGAACCAGCTGGACCAGCCCGGAGGGCGGATTCTTCGTCTGGGTAACCCTGCCCGAAGGAGTGGACACCTACCCGCTGCTGCACAAGGCGATCGACGCCGGAGTGGTGTTTATCCCCGGCGCCGCCTTCACGCCGTCGGACGAGCCGTCCAACAAGCTGCGCCTGGCCTTCAGTGCGGTGCCGCCGGAGGCCATCACGGAAGGCGTGCGCCGGCTGGCGCCGGTACTGCGGGAAGCCATCGCCGGACTGTAGCCTTGGGCTCACTGACTTACGCTGCAATAACCAAGCAAAGGAGCAACACATGAGCGGAATCATCGTTGTAGGGGTTGACGGCAGCGGTACGGCCAAGAAGGCGGCGGAGTCCGCCCGGGACCTCGCCGCAGCACTGGGCGCCTCGCTTCACGTCGTCTCAGCCTTCGACAGCGACCGCACGGAGGTCTTCGGCAGCGGCAGCGACCAGTGGATCGTCTCCGACGCCGACGCCGCCGAGCATGTGGCCCGCACCGTGGCGGAATCCCTGGGCCGGGACATCAAGGTGACGTACTCCGCTGCCCGCGGCCGCCCGGCCGACGCCCTGATCAAGGAGGCGCTGCGGATGGAAGCCCGCATCATTGTGGTCGGAAACCGCAGGATGCAGGGCATTGGGCGAGTCCTCGGGAGCGTGGCGAACAGCGTTGCCCACAACGCACCGTGCGACGTTTACATCGCCAACACCTACGACGCCGACTAAAAGTTACCCCGGACACTCCCCGTGGTGGCAAAGGTCGCTACGGGGAGTGTCTGTTCTCACGCCAGACTCGCCACTGAGGTCTCGGGCGCAACGATAAAATTGGATAAGCCCCCAATGGAGCGGACACCCAGCATCCACGATTATCAAGGGGCACCATTGATCACTCTCCAGCGCCGCCAGCTCGTAGGCCACGACATCCTCCTGGCCCGCCACGGAAACCACATCTGCTCCATGCGCGTCGACCGCAGCAACGGCAGGGTGGTGGCGCTGCTGGACGATGGAACCGTGGACAGCGCACCGAACCTCATCGCCCCGGATCTTCAGCTTCCTGAGACCGTGGCCAGCGTGCTGCGCGAAGACTGGAAAATCTTGACCGTCTGCGGGGCCGTTGCTGCAGGAATGAGTGCGTTGATGATAACAGCAGCCGTTGCCCTCGGAACAATTGCAGATCCCTCCGCAGTCGAAATGCTTTCCGCCTACTCCACGTACTGACGGACAGCCCGGGCTAAGGCACCATCCAGCCCTGCAGCATCCGCCAGATACCGGCCATCACCACCCCGCCGAAGAATGAACCGGCAACCACCTGCGCCAGCGTGTGGGCGCGCAGCACCACCCTCGACCAGCCCACAGCGGGGATAAGCAGCAGCAGCGGAAGCCACGGGGCTCCGAGCATCAGCACGGCAATCACTGCAGAAGACGAAATTGCGGCAGCATGCCCGCTGATCTTCCAGAATGGGCTGACGCCCGCCAGCACAACCACCCCGGCCACCACTGCCAGGACCATGGCGACGACGCTCTCAGGCGCTCCTGCCGCAAACAGCACCAGAAGCCCGGCAACGATCGACGCCAGCGCCATCAGCAGTACGGGCGCCCTCTGTTTGCGGTCGCTGACGTGGTGATCGGTGACTTTGCCCAGCTTCACCAGGACCAGCAGCAGGAACAGCGGGATCACGCAGACGAACAGCGCCGCAAGGGCGCCGTAGGCCATCGTTCCGGGGAAGCCGGCCTGCGTCAGGGGGCTGATCAACAACTGCACACTCACCACCACTGGCGGCTGCAACACCTCCGTGATCCATCTGGCGGCCCTGTTTTTGGCACGGATACGACCGGCGTTAATGACCACTGCTGTCAGTTCCTAGTCCAGCAGCAGCGCTGGCTCCTCCAGGATGGCGGCGACGTCAGCCATGAAGCGGGCGGACAGATCGCCGTCCACCACCCGGTGATCGAACGAGCCGCCGAGGGTGGTGATCCAGCGGGGAATTACTTCGCCGTCCAGTACCCAGGGCTTCTGCTTGATGGTTCCGAACGCAACGATCGCCACTTCGCCGGGGTTGATGATCGGCGTGCCCGTGTCGATGCCCAAAGCCCCGATGTTTGTGATGGTCAGCGTCCCACCCTGCATCTCCGCGGGCTGGGTCTTGCCCGCCCTGGCGGTGGTGGCCAGGTTGTTCAGGGCCAGCGCCAGTTCTTTCAGGGATAGGTCCTGCGCGTTTTTGATGTTCGGCACCATCAAACCGCGCGGGGTTGCCGCCGCAATTCCCAGGTTCATGTAGTGCTTGACCTGGATCTCGGCGCCGCCTTCGCCGTTGTCCACCCAGGTGGCGTTGACGCTGGGGTTCCGGGCTGCTGCCCAGATCACGGCCTTGGCGAGGATGAGCAGCGGCGATACCCGGATGCCCTCAAAGTCACGCGAGGCCTTGAGCCTCTTGACGAACTCCATGGTGCGGCTGGCATCCACGTCCACAAAAATGCTGACATGCGGTGCCGAGAAGGCCGAGTCCACCATGGCTTTGGCCGTGGCCTTGCGGACGCCCTTGACGGGGATCCGCTCCACCCGCTGGTCCTGCGGCTTTCCGGCTTTGCCCCAGAAGCCGTCAGCCTTGTCCAGCTCGGCGTCCCGCTGGGCCTGGTAGCTGACCAGGTCCTCCCGTGTCACCTCGCCGCGCGAACCGGTGGCCACCACGTCAGCCAGGTCGATGCCAAGGTCACGGGCAATCTTTCGGACCGGGGGCTTGGCCAGGACCTTGTTCACCAGGCCCGTGATGGTGCCGCCAAAGGTAGGACGGTTGTCGACGACGGCGTCGCCGCCGGTGTGGCCTGGGGATGCCTTGGCAGCGCCAGCTATTGCCGTCTCCGGCCCGGCCGTCACGGCAGCAGGGGTGAGGGGCTGGACGGGCTCCACTTCCGGGGCGTTAACCGTGATGGCGCCCGCTGCGCCACCGGTGTTTGAGCTGGCCGAAATCCGCGGACGGCGCTTGACGGCGTCCGCCTTGGGGCCGGAACCCACCAGCGGACCGCCTGCCAAGGCACTTTCCGAGGTGTCGCCGTAGGACGCCGGAAGCGTGCCGTAGAGCGGTTGAACGAGCGTCTCGGGAGCCCGGACGTCAGCCGGTGTGGGATCACCGGCCACTTCGCTGCTGACGCTGATGATGGCGGTGCCGACATCGATGGTGACCCCTTCGGGGACCAGCAGTTCGCTGACGGTGCCGGCAAACGGCGAGGGCAGCTCCACAATCGACTTGGCCGTCTCGATCTCACAGAGGACGTCGTTGATGGCGACGGCGTCGCCGGGCTTGACCTTCCAGGAGACGATTTCCGCCTCGGTGAGGCCCTCGCCGACGTCAGGCAGGTTGAACTTGTTGAGAGTCATGGTGTCCTCGGTTCGGGAAGCCCGGCTGCTGTTGGGAAACGGAAGCGGGGCGGAAAGGATGCAGCGGCTCAGTAGGAGAGGGCGCGGTCCAGCGCCTCGAGGATGCGGTCGATGTCCGGAAGGTAGTCTTCCTCCACCTTGGCAACCGGGTAGGGCATGTGGAAACCGCCCACGCGGATCACCGGCGCCTCCAGGGAATGGAACGCCCGCTCACTGATCCGGGCAGCGATTTCACCGCCGATTCCACCGAAGGTGGGTGCCTCGTGGGCCACAATCAGTCGTCCGGTCTTTTTCACCGAGGCGGTGACGGTATCGAAGTCCAGGGGCGAGATGGAGCGCAGGTCGATGACCTCGACGCTGCGGCCGTCCTCCTCCGCCGCGTTCGCCGCAGCCAGCGCCACGGGCACCAGCGGTCCGTAGGCCACGATGGTTGCGTCCGTCCCGGCCCGGAGCACGTGGGCCTTGAAGGGGTCCTCCGCGAGGCCGGGTGCCTCGACGTCGACCTCTCCTTTGAGCCAGTAACGGCGTTTGGGCTCGAAAATGATCACCGGGTCCTGGCAGCCGACCGCCTGCTGGATCATCCAGTAGGCGTCGTGCGGGTTGGACGGGGTGATGATCCGCAGGCCAGCCGTGTGGGCGAAGAGCGCTTCAGGAGATTCCGAGTGGTGCTCCACAGAGCCGATGCCCCCGCCGTACGGGATGCGGATGACCACCGGAACGGTGAGGTTGCCGTTGCTGCGCGCGTGCATCTTGGCCAGCTGGGTGGTGATCTGGTTGAAACCGGGGAAAACGAACCCGTCGAACTGGATTTCACAGACCGGCGTGTAGCCGCGCAGCGCGAGGCCGATGGCCGTGCCGATGATGCCGGATTCGGCCAGCGGAGTGTCCACTACGCGGTCCGGGCCGAACTCGCCGATCAGCCCGTCCGTAACGCGGTACACTCCGCCCAGGGCCCCGATGTCTTCACCCATCAGCAGCGACTTGGGGTTGTCAGTTAGTGCTGCGCGAAGGCCCTCGTTGATGGCCTTGGCGATGGTCATGGTGGTCATCGGTGGCCTGCCTCTTGGGATGCCTGCGCTGTTACTGGCTGCCGGGCGGGTTCTTCTTCAGTTGCAAAACCCGCTGAGTACTCCTCGAACCAGGCCAGTTCCTCTGCCACCAACGGGTGGGCTTCCACGTAAGTGTTGGCGAAGGCGGACCGGATATCCGGAGTTTCCAGGTCATGGGTGGTGCGCCGGACGTAGGCTGCGAGCTCGTCACCGTCGGCTTTCACCTTGGCGAAAAACGCCTCATCGGCCAGGCCTTCGGCGCGCAGGTACTTCTCCAGGCGCATCAGTGGATCCTTGGCCCGCCAGGCGTCCTCCTCCGCCGACTCGCGGTACTTGGTGGGGTCGTCCGCCGTCGTGTGAGCGCCAACCCTGTAAGTGAAGGCCTCGATCAGGACGGGGCCCTTGCCCTGGCGTGCGTGCTCCAGTGCCCACTCGGTGACGGCGTGCACGGCAATGACGTCGTTGCCGTCCACCCTGATGCCGGGGAAACCGTACCCCTTGGCCCGGTTGGACAGCGGCACCCTCGTTTGCACGTTGGTGGGGACGGAGATGGCCCAGTGGTTGTTCTGGCAGAAGAAAACAACCGGCGCGTTATAGGAGGAGGCGAAGACCATGGACTCGTGGACGTCACCCTCCGAGCTGGCGCCGTCGCCGAAGTAGGCGATCACCGCGGCGTCCGGGGCGGCAGCCACGTTGTCCTGACCGTCGGAGTGGACCGCCGCGGCACTGGTGGCTGCAAGCTTCTGGTCCCGCTGAATGCCCATGGCGTAGCCCACCGCGTGGAGCGTCTGGGCCGCCAGGACCAGGGTGTAGAGGTGGAAGTTGGTGTCCTTCGGGTTCCATCCACCGTTGGAGACGCCGCGGAACTGGCGCAGGAGCTCGGCAAGGTCAACATTGCGGGTCCAGGCCACGCCATGTTCGCGGTACGTAGGGAAGATGTAGTCCTGCGGCTGGCTGGCCCGGCCCGAACCGATCTGGGCGGCTTCCTGGCCGGTCAACGGAACCCAGAGAGCCAACTGGCCTTGACGCTGCAAGGCTGTGGCTTCGACGTCGAACCGGCGGATTGCGGCCATGTCCGCGTAGAGCCCGCGGAGCTTCTCCGGGGTGAGTTTTTCCGCGTAGCCGGTGAAGACCGGATCAAAACCCAGTTCCCCGTCGGGGCCGAGGAGCTGGACCATCTGTGCCGGAGGCTCTCCCATCACGGCTTCGGCATCAGCCTCACGCTGATCGTCTACAGCTGTTCCGTCGAACTCGGTGGCAGGCAGATGTGTGCCCATACCGTCTCCTTGCTTGCCGCATCCGAATGCAATGCAATGTCGCTGGGATATATGCCCCAAAAGGAATGGATTCCTCCGGCGGCATATATATTGGCTTACTGATCCTAACTTTATCTTCAGTAAGTAACCGCGGGGCTACTTGTTAAGTGCTAGGAACCGCTCGGGGCCTTTGTATAGTTCGCACACAGAGCGAGAAAACGCGTATTGGCCTCTTCCTCCCCGATGCTGACGCGGACGCCTTCACCCGCAAAGGCCCTCACGGACAAGGCCTGCGTGGCAGCCAGTTCGGCAAACCCGGCGCTGTCAGCGCCAAGATCCAGCCAGACGAAGTTGCCCTGGGCATCTGGAACACTCCAGCCGAGGCTCCGCAGGCCTGCCGTGACGCGCTCCCGTTCGTCCACCAGTCTTTGTACCCTCTCCACAACTTGCGGGTAATTTTGCAGCGAAACAATTGCGGCAGATTCTGCAATCTGCGACACGGCGAACGGTGTGGCTGCAACCCGCAGGTGTTGGGTCAGCACAGGATTGGAGACACTGTAGCCCACCCGGAGTCCGGCAAGCCCATGTGCTTTCGAGAAGGTCCTAAGCACAATGACGTTGGGGTACTTGCGGTACAGCGCAATCCCATCCACGACATCAGCCGCCCGCACGAACTCCTGGTAGGCCTCGTCAATCACCACCACCACGTCAGACGGGACGGACCGGATAAACGCCTCTGTTTCGGCCGCAGTCAGGGCAGGACCGGTGGGATTGTTGGGGGTGCACAGGAGGATCACCTTGGTGCGGGCCGTGACTGCCGCCGCCATGGCATTGAGGTCGTGGCGGCCGCCTTCAGCGAGCGGGACCGGGACGCCTTCGGCGCCGGAGAGGCCAACACTGATGGGGTAGGCCTCGAAGGAGCGCCAGGCGTAGATGACTTCATCGGGCTTGCCGTCTTCGTTCCGCCCGGCGAACGCGGCCAGGAGTTGGTTCAGGGCGCCCAGGCTGCCGGCGCCAGTGACGATGTCTTCGGCGGGAACATCGAGGAACGCGGCGAGCTCTGCGCGAAGCCTGCTGCTCAGCGGATCAGGGTAGCGGTTGAAGTCCGTCTGCCGTGCAATCGCCTCGATGACCGCCGGAATCGGGGGCAAAGGGTTTTCGTTGGAAGACAGCTTGTAACTGGTCAGTCCGTCCACGGCGACGGGAGGTTTGCCAGCGGCGTAGCGGGGCAGCTTTGCCACCACAGGGCGCGGCTGGATGCCCCCGGCGAGGGTATCTGATGAAGTCATGCAAACCAGCCTACTTCTCCAGCCGCGGGACGGAAGGCGGCATCCGCGCAGGGTCGCAGCCCGCTGCCGTAGTAGGACAGGCAGCGGGACGGGCCGCCAAGCGCGGCCCCGTCCGACCACCTGTTCCTTCTCCGCTCCCTGTTGGAGGCCCCTACACCCGCGGGGCGCTGTCGGACCGGCTGCCCGCCAGCTGTGGAGCCCAACCGTCAATTCCCTGGAGATACGCCTCCAGCGTGAACTCTTGTGCCAGCCCCGGATCAAGTTGCGGCCTCTCCGGGGTGATGCGGGACCCCGGGCCGTTGTTGTTGAACTCATGGAAGCGGGCTTCCCGCCAGGAGAATCCGCTCATGTCCGTCCACGGGGCGCCGGAAATATGCGCGCCAAGCCAGGAATCCCGGATGAGCACCTGGGCGATGGCATCCACGTCCCCGCTGGGATGCCAGGGGCGGCCCAAATGGACCGAACCGGCAGCGGCGTCTGACACAAAGCGGCAGCCGGTAAACAGATACCCGTGCTTGATCCCGATATTCAGGCTGCCTGCCGAAACGTAGCCGTTGTTGCCCTGGGACCCACGGTCAAGGGAGCGGATTTCACTTTCGGAGAAGACTGCAGTGCCACGGCCGAAAATGAAATCCACGTCGCCTTCGAGGTAGCAGCCGCTAAAAAAGCAGCGCGACTGTACCCCGCGGGAGGGGGAATCAACCAGCAGCGTGTCCTGGTTGCCCAGGCACCGGACGTTGTTTAGGACGGCACGGTCCCCTGTCAGGAAGAGCGCCACTGCCTGGCGGTTCTTCATGCCCTGGTTGGCGGCCTCGTCAAAGTCGTTGCTGAACGTGACGTTTGAAGCCATAAAGTCCGGCCCGTCAATCCGAACGCTTGCGCTCCCACCCGTCCCGTAGGGTCCGGTGCCATCCGGTTTAGGAGTGCCGGAGGCGTTGTTGTAAACCAGGACAACGTCTTCCGCTTTCTCACCCAGCCCGAGGAACGAGATTCTTGGCTTGTTGGCCGGCACCCTGATGGCCTCCCGGTAGACGCCCGGCTGGATCCGGATGAGGGTTCGGCGGGTGCTGCCTGTGGGCACCGCGTCCACGGCTGCCTGGACTGACGGGAACGCCTGGCCCCTGCCCACATCCAGGACCGTGGGCTTGTCCACGGGGCGTTCGCTGGGCCAGTAGATGCCCGTGAGAGCATCCAGTCCGGCGTCGAGGTGCTGGAAGTACCCGGGGGGCAGGGCCTGCTGTGCCCGAAGTTCGGACGCAACCAGCCGGGCGACGGCCAAGGCGCCTTCCGCCTGGAAATGCGTATTGTCGGTCACGCCTTGCGGATACTGCGGATACTGGCCCGGCGAGGCATAGAGGAAATGGGACTTGGTTCCCTCGGCCCCGAGCTTCTGCCACAGCTCCTTCGAGGAGGCGGTGAGGTCCACCAGCGGCGTCCCAGTGGCCGCCGCAAGGTCACGTACGGCCTGCGGGTACGCGCCATGGGAGTCCTGCGCGACGCCAAGGGCGCTGAACCGGCGGCGTTCCACCGGCGTCACCAGTACAGCCTTCGCGCCACGGCCGGCCGCACCGTCGATGTACTTTTGCAGGTACTCCTTGAAGGTGGTCTGCGGATCGGTTCCCCTGGCGGGGTCCTCCACCTTCTCGTCGTTGTGCCCGAAGGAGATGAGCAGGTAGTCGCCGGGCTGGAGCAACGCCACCACCTCGTCCAGCAGGCCGGCGTCGGCGAAACTCTTGGACGAGGCTCCGGACCAGGCGTAGTCGAAGACGTCAGCCTGTGGCCCCAACAGCAGCGGGAGGGCCTGCCCCCAGCCCGCCCGGGGACGTTCGGAGTGCTGGTAGGCGGAGGAGGTGGAATCTCCCACCACGAAGATCACGGGCTTGGTTCTTGCCTGTGGCGGGACCGTCACGGTGCGGACCGCGGCTTCTGAGCGGGCAACCCCTGGTCCGCCGAGCCCCGCGGCCGCGGTGACGGCTCCGGCGGCCACTGCGGCAAGCAATGAGCGGCGCGTTGGTTGGAAGCGGCGCATCAGCGGGCATCCCCTGCCGTGAAGGCAGGCCCGACGGCGTCCGCCAGGAGTGCGGGAACGGCCTGGGCGGCGTTGACGTGCGTCCGCAGTACAGGCGTCCAGGTGTCATCGGCGCTCAACTGCCTGTCCGCAGGCGCAGCTTCGTTGTAGGCGGCGCGGAGGTCAACGATTTTGCCGTTGACTGCGTTTCCGCTGGTGGTGATGACCTTCCCCTTGAAGTAGGAGATCAGGGACTGCACGGGGATGCCCGCGGGGAGCGTGAAGGCATTGGCCTCGGCGTGCAGGTGTGATTCAACGCCTGCACCGAGGGTGTAGCCATACGGGATATCCGAACCTGGGGTCATCTTGAAGTGGTTGTTGTAGACGTCCACCTGGCCAAAACGGACCCGGGGTGCGCGCTGGCCTACGTTCTCGAAAACATTGTGGTGGATGGTCACCCGCAGCTTGCCGGTGTCTCCCCGGTTGGTCGAGTCCGTAGACCCGATGAGCAGGAGCTTGTCGTGCTCGGAGAACCGGTTGTAGGACATCGTCACGAGGTCGGACCCGTTGGTGACATCCACTGCTCCGTCATGGACCTGGTACGGCCGGCCGAAGTAGCCGGGCTGGGCGCTGTCCAGGTTCGGGGCATCTGTGAAGTGCGAGTGGTCCACCCACACGTGCTTCGAGCCGTTGATGATCTGCAGCAGGTCGTACTCGCTGTTCCAGTTACCGGTGGCACCGTCCGTAGGGTCCCACGAGGGGAAGCAGTCGGCGGCATCCCGCACTGTGAGGTTCCGGAAGATGACGTTCTCGGCGCCGTTGATCCTCAGGGCGGCTCCGGTGATGCTGCTGTCCGGGCCGGCTCCCACGATCGTTGTGTTGCTGGGGATGTCCCAACGGATGGCGGCCGCCTGCTTGGATGCGGCCCGTCGCCGCGCGTTCTCCTGCGTGCCTTCCGGCTTTTTCGCGGTGCCGTAGCGGACCGGGTCGAAATCATGGAGGTACTGGGCCAGGGAGTAGCCGGTACCGCTGGCGTAGTCTTCACAACTGATCGGTGCGCCGTCTGCGCTGGCGTTCGCACCAATATCGCCGTGGACCCGGATAATTTTGGGTTCGGTGCCCGTGGCGAGGGCTGCGAGGAGTTGTCCTTTGTTGGCGACATCGTAGATCCGGTCTTCGCGAGCGGTCGACCCCCCAGTGGTTCCGGGCCCCGAGGCTGCCCAGCCATCGTTCTGGGGAAGTACTTGGCGTTCAAGGGGTTGGCGCGCGGTCTGGGCTGTTGGATCAGCCTGCGGGGATGGAGATGCTGACGAATGGGCGGGGGCTGCGAGCAGGGATACGGCGATGGCCGCGGCGACGGATACGGGCGCGTATGGCATCTTCTTGCGCATGATCTCTCTTCCTCCATTGGAATGAACCACGCTTCGGCGCCGGCCTCAAACCGTCCGCGCGCCAGAAAGCGATTTCTCAACTATGGGAAAACGCTTTCTGGTTGTCAAGGGTTAGTTGATATTTGACACAGGCTTTCGAAGGGCGGTCACGCATGCGCCCGCGGTCACTCGGCCGTGCCTGACCCACTAAACGGGGTCGAAGCTGTAGCGCTACCCCGCAGGGGCCTTCACGGCGGTGTGCAACCATTGGGTTATGCGACTGATTGCCCGGGTACTGATCAATGCCCTTGCCCTCTGGGTGGCCAGCTGGATCCTGCCGGGGCTGGAGATTTCCAGTTCAGCAGCCACGGACGCAGTGGCAAAAACCGGCGTGACGCAGGGGACGGACACCGCTGGGATCGCCCTGGCCTACTTGTTCATCGGCGCCATCTTCGGCTTGGTGAACGCCTTGGTACGCCCGCTGGTAAGCCTCCTCGCGCTGCCCATCACCATCCTGACCCTCGGCCTGTTCACTATCGTCATCAACGCGGCGATGCTCTACCTGACTTCCTGGATCAGCAGCTACACGCCGGTGCACTTCACCATCGACTCCTTTTTCTGGACTGCCGTTTTCGCGGCCATCATCATTACCCTGATCTCGTTGGTGGCCGGCCGGATTGCTGGAACCCGAAGGTAGCTGGTTTCCCGGGGCGCAGTGCGCGCTGCAGGTGCTGAATTCTGCCGCTTCCGGCCCGGCTAGCGTCCACCATAGCCACGCTCCTGCCTGCGGGTGTCTGCCGCATGGAGATTTGGCGTGGGGGCCTTGGTACGGGCCAGGGAAAAGCGGGTAGCGGTGGCTGCCCCGCCGGCTCCCAGCACCGCCCCCAGCGCAGCGGTGGACCCGGCCAGCGAGGGATCATTGCTCGCCGAAACGAGCCGCGCGCCGTCCTGATAAGTGCTGAGAGTGTGGCCGATTCCGATCCCGCCTTCCCCTTCTGCGGCCCTCGGCGTGTTGCTCAAGGAGACCGTCACGCGGTCTCTCGTGTCCGGATTTGGGGCCCCGTCCGAGCCCGGCACCCAGTCGGCGCGATGTTCAAGGTGCAGTGACTGCACTCCTGGCATGGTTTTAATGCCGGCGACTGGGGAGCCAGCGGTCAGCACGTACCGCAGGTCGTATTCGCGGAGGAACCGCGGATCCGCAGCCAGATTCATCGCATGGATACCGCCCTGGCTGTACCCCACGGCCACCACGGGGGCTCCGTGCTCGGCGCCCGCGGCATGGAGAGCCTGGAGCGCGGCAACGCTCATTTCGTCCGAGCTGTAGACCATTGCCTCCGCTATTCCGGTTTCATCAAAAGGGTTTTCCCCGCCGGCCCCGAAACCAGCAGGCTGAGTGCCGGGGACCATTACCACATAGGCCTTTTCCCCTCCGTTGGTGATTTCGACGACCTCGATATGGCCGGCACCGCGCGCATCTATAAGTCGGATACGTTCCAGCAGGCCGGCCGGGGAAGCGTCCAGGCTCACCGGTACCGTCCCCTCCAGGTGAATGTCAATCGGACGGCTGAGGGTGCCGGAACGTTCAAGGGCATCCCAGACCAAGGTTTCCTCCGCAGCCCGCCGCTTCACATCAGCGGCCGCGAGCCCCAGGCTGGCCGTGATGGTCTCCATCGTTTTGTCATCAGGAAAGTGCGTGGTTGCCATATTGGCTAACGACTCGCGAACATCTGTGGGACTGACTATGCCCATCCACCGCGCAGTGCTGGCAAGCGACTCTGCCATCTCGTACTCCCGTTTGCAGGCGCGGACCTGGCTGCTGATGTGCTGCAATTCGGTCCGCACTGCCTGAAGGTTGCGCCCGGACTCACCAACCGAGCTCAGGGCCATGGTCCCGGACCACCGGGGCAGGTTCTGGAAGGGAACGAGGTCCTCCCAGATCCTGCGGACCTCAACCTCCAGTTCGGAAAGCCTGGCGGCGAGGTCATCCACCCTTTCGGCGCCTCCGGCCAGTTCCTCCAACTGGAAACTGACGCCGCCGACACCGCCACGGATGGTGAGGGGCCCGTCGTCAGGAGGACCGTACAGCCTTATGGAGCCGCTCCCGGACGGCGTAACTTCGGCCATCATGGCCTTCCTGGAAAAGTGCAATCAGCGGTGAAGGTTTCGCGGGCATGCCGCTCCACAGCAGCCTTTGCTTCAACGAGCGCCTCAAGGGCGCGCCGGAAGGCAGCACACTGCAGTGATACGGCTTCGCGGTAGGCACGTCCGGCCGGCGACTCCCATTCCAGCAGCTGAATATCCCTGAAGCCTGCCAGGACATCCTCTCCGCGACTAACGCAATAGGCCACCCGGCCAGCCAACTGCTCCACCTGGGAAGCGCGCACCATGTCCTGCTGCAGGTTTGCGCCTGCCGGCTCACTACTCATTGCCCGTCCCTTTCCCGGACCGTCCAGCGCCCCGGGCGCCCGCCCCTGAAACTACTGAAGTGAACGCTACGGAGGGACAACCACCCGGCCCAACCACCGCCGCCGTCCATGTGGACAAGTAACCCCGCGGGAACGGCTCAAGCTGGCAGAGGAGTTCATGAAAGAATCAGCACATGCCTGAAACTGCCGCCACAGCTGACCCCCGTACGCCCTCAGGACGCCTGGCCCTTGCCGCGTCCCCGGAAAAAATCGCGCTCGGCCCGCTGGACGGCCGTTACCAGTCCGCCGTCGCCCCGCTCGTGGATTACCTGTCGGAGGCAGCCCTCAACCGGGACCGCGTGGCCGTGGAAGTTGAATGGCTCATCCACCTGACCAGCAACAACGTGCTTCCCGGCGCAGGTCCCCTGACCCCCTCGCAGCAGGACCAACTGCGCGCCATAGTCACCGAATTCGACGCCGAATCGGTGGCCGAGCTGGCTGATATCGAAGCCGTGACCGTCCACGACGTAAAGGCCGTGGAGTACTACATCGGCCGGCGCCTCCCGGCCATCGGCATCGAAAACCTCACAGCCATGGTGCACTTCGGCTGCACCTCCGAGGACATCAACAACCTCTCCTACGCGCTGGGCGTCAAGGGTGCTGTGGAGGACGTGTGGCTTCCGGCAGCGCGCGCCCTGGTTGCCCAGATCAGCAAGATGGCCCAGGACAACCGTGCCGTCCCCATGCTGTCCCGCACCCACGGACAGCCCGCCACCCCCACCACGCTTGGCAAGGAACTGGCCGTCATCGCGCACCGCCTCACGCGCCAGCTCGACCGCATCGCCAAAACCGAATACCTGGGCAAGATCAACGGCGCCACCGGCACCTACGCTGCCCATGTTGCGTCGGTTCCCGGTGCGGACTGGCAGCAGGTGTCCAAATCCTTTGTGGAGGCTTTGGGGCTGACCTGGAATCCGCTGACCACCCAAATCGAAAGCCACGACTGGCAGGCTGAACTCTACGCCGACGTCGCCCGCTTCAACCGCATTCTCCACAACGTCTGCACGGATATCTGGAGCTACATCTCCATCGGCTACTTCGCGCAGATCCCCGTGGCCGGCGCCACAGGATCCTCCACCATGCCGCACAAGGTCAACCCCATCCGCTTCGAAAACGCCGAAGCCAACCTGGAAATCTCCTCCGGGCTGCTGGACGTCCTGGGATCCACGCTCGTCACCTCCCGCTGGCAGCGCGACCTCACCGACTCCTCCAGCCAGCGCAACATCGGTGTGGCATTCGGCCACTCACTCCTGGCCATCTCCAACGTGGCCAAGGGCCTGGAACGCCTCGACGTTGCCGAGGACGTACTGGCCGGAGACCTGGACACTAACTGGGAAGTCCTGGGCGAAGCGATTCAGATGGTCATGCGGGCAGAGGCGATCGCCGGCGTCGAAGGCATGGAGAACCCCTACGAGCGGCTCAAGGACCTCACCCGCGGACAGCGTGTTGACGCCGCCCGCATGCAGGAATTCGTCCAGGGCCTGGGCCTCTCCCCCGAAGCCGAAGCGCGGCTCCTTGCGCTGACCCCCGGGAAGTACACCGGCATCGCGGACCAACTGGTGGACCACCTGAAGTAAAAGTACGACGGCGGCTCCCGGCCGGTGAGGGCCCGGCGCCGTCCTGCATTACTGGCCGCTTGTGGCCGGGACGGCGGCATGTTTTT
>JBKJVX010000241.1:0-10046 GCA_046717065.1 Arthrobacter sp.
CTGCCAGTGCGTGACCGCCCGACGCCCGGCGAGCAAGCCGGCGTCGGCAACGGGAATCGCACCAAGGCACAAACCCAAGATGGGCACCGCACGCCCATGTGCCCCTTGAAGCACCTGCCGCAGCGAATCGCTGAGGATGCGCCCGTCGTCGAACCATGAGGGCACTACCACGACATCGGCCTCTTCCGCTGCCTCCGGCCCTTTCACCTCGCCCAGCCGATAACTCTCAGCGGTTGTAACCTCGCCTTCCTGATCAGAGAAAAGGAAGGTCTTCCACTCGGCAAGGCCTTGACGGGCCACCTCGTCAAAAACCATCTGCGGAACAGCAAGGTGAAACATCGTTGCCCCATCGAAGGCATAGACCGCGATCCTCATTCTGACGCCCTCCTCTACCTTGACCCGAATCCATCGTATATCTGCCTTCGTGCCACTGGTGGCGGCGATAGGCACCGGGAAGACTTGAGAAGTTGCCAATCGGCGGCCAAAAGTCACCACCCGGGAGAAAACAACCATGAGCACCCCCCGTCGCGCCCTCATCCTCATCGACGTGCAGCAGCAGTACTTTGGCGGCCCCCTCGAAATTCAGTACCCGCCGCACCAAGAGTCCCTGCCCGCCATTGCCAAGGCAGTTGACGCCGCCACGTCCGCCGGCATTCCGATTGCAGCCATCCAGCACTCGGCCGGCGAAGGTGCGCCCGTCTTCGCGCCCGGCACGCCTGGCTTCGAGCTGCACCCCGAAATCGAACACCGCAAAACCGGTGAATGGAAGTCGCTCGTTAAGCAGTATGGTTCCGTTTACGCCGACACGGACCTCGCCGAATGGCTGCGGAAGCACGACGTCGACACGGTCACCTTGGCGGGCTACATGACCAACAACTGCGTGCTCGCCTCCGCCGTGGAGGCAGAGTTCCTTGGCTTCACCACGGAAGTCCTTTCAGACGCCACCGGCGCAATCAACCTTGCCAACGACGCGGGCTTCGCAGATGCAAAGACCGTGCACACGACGCTGCTCGCGCTGCTGAACTCGAACTGGGCAGCAGTAGCGGATACTGACACGTGGATCAACGCACTGTCCTCGCAGCAGGCCCTCACCAGGAGTGATCTCGGGAGCTCAGCAGTCGCCGGGTTGGAGCTCCTCCCCCAGGCTTAACCAACCGTCCTGGGCTCCCACCTGTCCTTTACCGGCGGGAAGCCCGGGAACACCGGCGGCATTTGCGCCGTTGCACACACGGAACCAATCCCCAACGAAACTCAAGGACTGTTGACATGAAGTGGATTCTCCTCGCCGGCGCGATCTTGAGTGAGGTGACGGCGTCCCTCTCCTTGAAAGCGGCATTGGATAATCCTGCCTTCTTCATCGTGGTGGTTCTTGGTTATTCCGCGTCCTTCGCTTTCCTCGCGGCGGTCCTCCGCAAAGGCCTGGGACTCGGCGTCGCCTACGGCATCTGGGCTGCTTTGGGAGTGACACTCACGGTGCTGCTGGCCGCCCTCTTCTTTGGCGAGGCACTTACGCCGGTGATGATGATCGGCGTCGCCATGGTCATCGCCGGCGTGCTCTGCGTGGAACTCGGATCACACAAAGAACCGGCAAAAGAACCGGTCAAAGAAATGGTCGGCTCATGATGTGGTTGTTGCTGGCGGCGGCAATCCTCACCGAGGTAACTGCCACCCTTTTCCTGCGAGTCGCATCCACGGGTAAGCGGCGCTGGTACATACCTGTCGGCGTCGGGTACTTCCTGGCGTTTACGCTCCTCACCCTGACCTTGGACCAGGGAATGAGCCTCGGGGTTGCCTACGGCATCTGGGCCGCGGCCGGCGTCGCACTGACTGCCCTTGCCAGCCGCGTCTTCTTTAAGGAGACGATCACCCCCATCATGATGCTCGGGCTAGGGCTCATCATCGGCGGTGTCCTGCTCATCGAGCTCGGCGCAGCGCACTAGCGGCCCCGTAACGGGAGCTGGGAATTACTCAAGTGCAACGGCAATACCGCCATTTCTCTCATGGCGGACGAGCTCTCCCACCTACACACCGTCCATGTTCAAATGGGAAGGTTGAACCGGCCGCCCGAGTCCGACCGCGGCCTCGGCCATATGGAAGGAAGCACATGACCGATCGTCCGGAACACCCCCCGATTCCCACCCCCGGAAGTGCCCAAGGCCTGGACAGCAAGGTTGAAGGTGGATGTCCGGTGGCGCATGGCAGCGTCACCTCGCACGGCAGCGAGAGTGAAAACCCGGCCATCGATTCGCCGCAGCCCAAGGGGCACCGGCCGCGGACCGTCGCGGACTGGTGGCCCAACCAGCTGGACCTTTCGGTGCTTCACAGCCATAACCCGGCAGGCAACCCGCTTGGCCTTGGCTTTAACTACCGTGAGGAGTTCCAGAAGCTCGACGTCGAGGCGCTCAAGCAGGACATCGTCCAGGTCCTCACCACCTCCCAGGACTGGTGGCCCGCGGACTTCGGCCACTACGGCGGCCTGATGATCCGGTTGAGCTGGCACGCCGCCGGCACCTATCGCGTCCACGATGGCCGCGGCGGTGCAGGGGACGGCAGCCAGCGGTTCGCGCCGCTCAACAGCTGGCCGGACAACGCCAACCTTGACAAGGCCCGCCGGCTGCTGTGGCCCGTCAAGCAGAAGTACGGCCAGAAGCTCTCGTGGGCGGACCTCCTGGTCCTGGCCGGCAACGTCTCCCTCGAGTCCATGGGCTTCAAGACGTTCGGCTTCGCCTTCGGCCGCGAGGATGTGTGGGAGCCCGAGGAGATTTTCTGGGGGCCGGAGGACACCTGGCTTGGCGACGAACGGTACATCGGCGAGGGCCAGATGTCGGAGGAGGTCGGCTCCACGGAGATGGGCCTAATTTACGTCAACCCCGAGGGACCGATGGGCAACCCGGATCCGAAACTCGCTGCAGCCTTCATCCGCGAAACCTTTAAGCGGATGGCCATGAACGACGAAGAGACCTTCGCGCTGATCGCCGGCGGCCACACGTTTGGCAAGACCCACGGCGCGGGCCCTGCAGATGCGCATGTGGGCCCCGAGCCAGAAGGCGCCAACCTCGAAACGCAGGGCTTGGGCTGGCTCAGCACCTACGGCAGCGGCAAGGGGGCGGACACGATCACGTCCGGTTTGGAAGTCACCTGGACGGACCGGCCCACCCAGTGGAGTAACCGCTTCCTGGAGATCCTGTTCGAGTACGAGTGGGAGCTGGTCAAGAGCCCTGCCGGCGCGCATCAGTGGGTGGCCAAGGATGCCCCGAAGATCATCCCGGACGCGCACGACCCGGAGAAAAAGCACCGGCCCACCATGCTGACCACGGACCTGTCGCTGCGCTTCGATCCGGTCTATGAGGAGATCGGACGTCGCATCCTAAAGAACCCGGATGAGTTCGCGCTCGCCTTCGCCAAGGCCTCGTACAAGCTGCTGCACCGCGATATGGGCCCCGTGGGCCCGCACATGCTCGGCCCGTGGGTCCCGGAGGCCCAGCTGTGGCAGGACCCGGTCCCGGCAGTGGACCACGAGCTGATCGACGAGCAGGACATCGCCTCGCTCAAGGCCCAGCTCCTGGACTCGGGCCTGTCCGTTTCACAGCTTGCCGGCACGGCTTGGGCCGCGGCGTCCACCTTCCGCAAGACCGACAGCCGTGGCGGCGCCAACGGGGCGCGGATCCGGCTGGAGCCCCAGCGCGGCTGGGAGGTCAACGAACCTGAGCAGCTTTCGACGGCGTTGCAGGCGCTTGAGAGGGTCCAGCAGCAGTTTAACGTCGCCCAGGCCGGGGGCAAGAAGGTCTCACTGGCGGACCTGATCGTCCTCGGCGGCTGCGCCGCGGTGGAAAAGGCTTCGCGGGACGCAGGGTTCGCCGTCACCGTGCCGTTCCGGCCCGGCCGCACCGACGCCGCCCAGGACCAGACCGACGTCGAGCAGTTCCAGTACCTGAAGCCGCGGGCGGACGGGTTCCGGAACTATGTGCGCCCCGGCGAGAAGCTGCAGCCGGAGACCCTCCTGCTGGACAAGGCGTACCTGCTGGACCTCTCAGCACCGGAGATGACGGCGCTCATCGGCGGCATGCGCGCCCTCGGGACCAACGTGGGCGGTTCCGGCCACGGCGTCCTCACGGACCGGCCCCAGGTCCTGACCAACGACTTCTTCGCCAACCTGCTCTCACCGGGCACCAAGTGGAAGGCGTCGGAGGCGGAGGAGAACGTCTACGAAATCAGCGATGTCGCCACCGGTGAGCTGAAGTGGACCGCCACGCCGGTGGACCTGGTCTTCGGCTCCAACTCCCAGCTCCGTGCGATCGCCGAGGTCTACGCGAGCGACGACGCCAGGGAGAAGTTCGTCAACGACTTCGTGGCGGCCTGGGTGAAGGTGATGGAGCTCGACCGCTTCGACCTGCGCTGATCTGGTGACCGGGCCGGCTGCAGCGGCGGCCGGCCCGGACCCGCGCTCTCGTGGACTTTTCCGGTCCTCGCATTCTTGGAGGAATCGGCGAAGTGACCGGCCTGACCATCGGGTGATCCCGTAAGGCGCGCCTGGTTCCCATTCCTCGTTTCGGTCGACCAAATTTCCTGATGCGTGACAGCTTCCGCCACCCATGAGAGGGGTGGCGGAAGCATTTCCTATCGTTTTGGCGGCTCTATCGGGACTGGAGAGCATCCAGTGCCACTGCCATCGCGGCCGCAACCCGGCCGTCGAGCCGTGCGCCGGGAAGGGTGATGAGGTAGCGGTCGCGCAAGGACCGTCCCCGTTCTGATGTCATGAGCACGTCTCCGTTCGAGTCGACAAAGTCGAAGTGGAAGCGCAAGGGCGATGGGATCGCGTCTCCAAGGGGTGTCGCTTCCCATATGCGCCGGCCGATGGCGACCCCGAGGCTGCGTTCACTTCCGGTGACCTTGAGTCCGGACGCTTCGAGGTGCCAGGTCGACCGCAGCAGGGACTTGCCAAAGTCTTTTCGGAAGCTGCCGATCGCTTGTCCATTGGCGTCCAGCACGTCGTATGTGGCGCCGAAGTCGAGGCGTTGCCGGGCTTTGAAGGAGAAAAGCGGCAGGGTCCTTGACTCGTCCTGGTAGAAGGTTACCTGTTCCTTGAAAGCGGCCCGCTTCTGCTGGGCGACGGCGAGCAGAAGCCCAGGTTGCCCGTCTTCGGCGACGGAACGTATCTCATAGCGATTGACCATCAACGTGAGCTTCTGAGTCACGGTGAACTGCTCGATGCGCTCTGCAAGTTCAGTCATGTGCGTCCTCTGTGGTTAGTACGGTCTCAGATAATTCGATGTCCGCCTGATGCTATGTTGTCTGCCTGGCTTCCACTAGCTGCTGCTAAAAGGACTGTTCCTTGTCCTCCAGCTGGCCTTGCCGTCAATGTTGAAGGAATTGTGTGATTGTCTGAGCCATGGCCGTTGACTGCGTCCAGTGCAGGTTATGCAGGCCCTTGAGCTCTACGATTTCGTGGCGGTTGACGCTCTTTAGCTGATCCTGGTGCGACTCGAGCCAGTTCGGCAAGGTGGTCACACTGTCACTGGCGAGGAAGTGAAGAACGGGTGTGTTCTCAGGGTAGGTCACTCCGCGGAGTGCTGCGGCATTGCTGGCGACTCGGGCGCTTTCGTCCGCGACTGCCGCGTTGCCGAAGTTCCAGATTGTCATTTGGCGCATACGTTCCAATTCGGTTGTGGTGAAGTCGTCGCTTTTCGGGTCCACCTCGCCGGGAGCGACCGACACCACGGTGCGGACCAGGCCAATCGCGGACAGTATCCCGATGAGATTGATTCCGCCGCCAGCCGCGGATTCCTTCTCTAGCTCGGCGGTGGGTACGGTGGGGTCGATGCCGATAACGGCGGATACTTCGTTTGGGTACCGATTGGCATAGTCGAGTGTGTAGAAGCCCGCGATCGAATGTCCAGCCAAAACGTATGGCTTCCCGATGTGGAGTGAGGAGAGGGCATCGTGGAGCTCGGTGTTGATATTCTCCACGGTCCGATCACCTGCACTCAGGTCGCTGTAGCCGTACCCGAAGCGCTCGACGACGATGACATCGTAAGCAACGAGTTCCCTGATCAGAGGGGCGAAGTCCAGCGCCGGAGCTATCGTGCCCAGACCGCTGAGCAGGACCAGGGGCTGTCCACCTTCGGTGCCAGCTCGAACGACGTTCAGTGAGCCTCCTGCGACCTCCACAAGTTCACCGTACTGGGCAGTGCTCGATCTCTCCTGCTGTTCCAGGAATGCGTTGGCCGCTGTGGATGCAAACGTTATGCCCAGCGCAGTGATAGCGACAACACCAAGTATTTTGCGCGTGCGACGGAATGGCCGGGGACGTTTTGTATGGTCTGAACTCATTGCTACTCCTTGCAGAAGAGCCGGCCCAAATACCCGGCATTGGTTGATTGCAGCGGTTATTTTGATCCCATATTTCCGCCAAAGACTCCGGACACCCTCCGTAAGCAAATGACGAAGTGTGGTTGCTGGCCGGTGCGAATGGCGCGATAAACCATTGGCCACTGTGGAACTCAAGGTATGAGTCTGAGGAGCACCTTTCGTAGGCCTCTTCACAAGTCATGATCTTTCACCTCGGAATCTAATAATTTGGCCGCGAAAGGATTCCAAATCCCTAGCTTCCGGACAGGCTTGAGGCCGAACGGTAGCGATGCATACAGCAGTCCGGCGGCTGTAGCGACAGTGTCTGCAGCTCCGCTGAGTCTGGTCCGGGTGAAGGCCATCTCGGCCTCCGTGATTGTCGTTTGCCGTGGGGCTTGGGTGCCGGGGACACTTCCAAAACTACGGATGCGTGTGGTGACAAAACATCACCACAAGTGGTGAATGAGGTGGTGGTTCGGATGGAGTTCACATTTCTGGTGACGATTTCGTCTGAAAAGTCGTGCACATCAGGCTGGGTTGAACTACGCCCAAAGCTGACACGGCTCCTTGCCTGTTCCTCAGAACAACCGGAACTCATCTACGTTCGAACGAGAAGCCCGCCCCGCCCGCCACAGCCGGGGACAATTCGTAGGTTATCCACCGCTGCTGCTCCCAGGAAGCTACGCCAACGGCTCCTACTTCCAGCCGTGGATAACCCGCATCGACCCCAGCCATGAACGGATCAGAGTCAACACCAGTTCCGGCCGGGTGATCAGCACGCATGGGTTTTCCGGCCGATGCAGGCTGACGGAATCATCATTATCGGCGTTCCAAAATAGGCGGGGGAGGGATCGTTCCGGGCAAAAGCTGGGCGTTCGATTTACTGCTCACCGCATGGCTATGGAGCGATTGCGGGTTAGGGGGCAGGGAAGCTGAACGCGACGGTGGTTCCGCCTCCCGCGGTTTCTGAAAGCATGAGGTCACCGCCGTGTGCTTTAGCGATGGTGTTGCATATGGCCAAACCCAGGCCTGTACCGGCGCCGTCTCCTTCACGATGGAGCCGCACGAGTGGTTCCAGGACTTTTGCCCGGTCTTCGGGTGCGATGCCCTTGCCGTTGTCCGCGACAAAAACAGTGGAGCCGTGGTAGTTGGAAACTCCACCGATACAAATCTGAAGGTCGCGGTGGGGGCTGGGGTAGTTCATCGCATTGGACACCAGGTTCTGCAGCAACGTGCGCAGCTGTCCCCCATCGGCGTAGACGGTTAGATCCTGTACCTCAACCATGTTTTGGTCGGCGACGCCAAGGTCCTGCAGCGCTTCGCGGGCCGCCGTCCGGAGCGATACGTACTCCGGCTGGATGCAGCCGCCGACACGGGAGTAGTTCAGGACGTCTTCGAGCATCGCGAGCATGCGGCACGCGGACGCGTCAATCTTGTTCAGGTCGTCGGCGGCGCCGGGGACAGCATGGATCTGGGGATCGTCCTGCAGCATTTCCAGGTAGCCCAGCATCGTGGTCAAGGGACTGCGCAGGTCATGGCTGACACGGCCGGCGAAGCCAGCGAGCCGGGCGTTGCTCTCCTTCAGCTCGGCGTATGCCTTGTCCAGCTGGGCCGTCCGATGCTGCAGCTCCAACAGCTCAACTACCTGCCTGGCCAGGACCTCCAACATGTCCACCTGTCCTGGGTTAAGCTCCTGGGCGGCTTCGGAAAAGACACACAACGTCCCCGGCACGAACCCGGACTCCGTCTCCAGCGGCACGGAGGCGTAGAAACGGACCCTGCCGATCTCGCCGGTGACAAAAGGGCTGTCCGCAAAACGGGGATCCAGGGAAGCGTCCGGAACCACCGTCTTTTCTCGGGACAAGAAGACCTTGGCGCACATCGAATCCTCGCGGGAGCACACTCCGGGGTCGACTCCCCAGGCCCCGATCTGATGCTGGTGCCCGGCGCTGATGATGTTGACGACGCCAAACGGTGCGCCGCACAACTGCGTGGCCAACCTGACCAGATTCTGCAGTGCATTCATCACGGCCGCGTTAGGCAGCAATGGTGAGTCCAGGGACGCGTCGAGTCCGTACTCCAGCAGTTCAAGGTCACGGCTGATGTCGTTGCTGAAAACCAGTCGTCCTGCTGCACCTGTCATTAAGACCCCCCGGCCCGTTCCGATACTCCTCGCGATCATACCCGCACCCCTAGAGGCAGCATCCAATGCGAGTGTCGGCATGGAACGCACAAACCTTACGAAATCAGGACTCAGGCCAGAGGCTCCTGGCCTCCTAATCGCAGGATTCGCAGCACAATCCTAGGATCTGCGCAGGGTTAGGCGAGGAAAGGTGGAAACGGCGTCTGTTTCCACTTTCTCCCGGCAGAATTGCCTGGAAGTCCTCTTCAATGTTTCCTCGGAGACTTGGAAAGGTCACCAGGGTTTCCTGTTAGTCGGTTTGGCATGAACCTTGCCAGGCCGCGCAGACAGACGCAACGTGCGGCCTGAGCCAGGCCCTATGCAGGGCATTAATTTTGAGAAATGTTGGGGAGTATCTGTGCGTAAAAAGAGTCCTTTTCGCTTGATTGTGAGCGGCATCGTCCTGTCACTGGCCGTGGCGTTTGGTGTGGCAGTACCTGCTGGGGCCGCGGGCCGGGCCGAAATTACCCTTAGTGCCACTGCCGGGCCGACAGGGGCCTCGGTTACAGTAGATGGTGCTGGCTTCGGACCTCAATCCTCCGGGACGATCATGGCCGGTTCCACCATCGTTGAATTCGCAACCACATCCAACGGCACCTTCACGGCCGCTGTGACTATCCCGCAGACGAGCTCGACCACGGTCACAGTAACGGCCAAGGCGCGTAAGGTTACGGCTTCGGCTCCCTACACCGTCACGTACAGCCCAGCCTCGCTGCGCGCCGGCTCCCCAAGCGCGACAGCGGACGCCACGGCCCCGATGATGATGTCCGCACAAACCCAAGCGACAACAACAACTGCCCAGCCGATGAGTTCGGACCCACTGCGCTTCGGAGTATCGACGCCCGGTGGCCCGCTGGCCACGGGCGAGCTGGACGCCGTCGCCACCCTGGTCAACGAAAACCCGTCCATCATCATGTCCTACAAGGACTTCAGCCAGGCGGCCCCGATCGCGGACCTGAACGCCGTAAACGCCCGCGGCGCCACGAGCCTCATCACCTGGGAGCCCTGGTTGTGGAGCGGAAACGGTGCGAACCAGCCGGCCTACTCACTGGACCGCATCACGGCCGGAGACTTCGACAACTACCTCCAGCAGTGGGGCACTGCCTTGAAAAGCTGGGGCAAACCCGTCATGCTGCGCTTCGCCCACGAAATGAACGGTAACTGGTACCCCTGGGCCGAAGCGGCAAACGGAAACGGGGCCGGAGACTACGTTGCTGCCTGGCGCCACGTCCACGACGTTGTGGCCGCAACCGGTGCGACCAACGTGCAGTGGGTCTGGAGCCCGAACGTTCCCTACTGGGGATCGACCCCGCTGACCGGGCTCTACCCCGGCGCCGGCTACGTCGACATCGTGGCCCTGGACGGTTACAACTGGGGCACGTCACAGTCGTGGAGCTCCTGGACCTCACCCTCAGCCCTGCTCGGCGACGGCCTGGCCGCGCTGCGCAGCCTGGCACCCGGCAAGAAGATCATCATCTCGGAGATCGCTTCAGCTGAAGCCGGAGGATCAAAGGCC
>JBKJVX010000242.1:0-4958 GCA_046717065.1 Arthrobacter sp.
GATGATAGGCTCGAATTCCGTGGTGCAGCGATCAAATTCCCGTGTAAATTCCCGGTTCCCGGGCTCGTCCAAGACGACCAAACACATCTTCGTAACCGGTGGTGTGGCGTCCTCGCTCGGTAAGGGACTGACGGCTTCGAGCCTCGGTCACCTCCTGCGGGCACGCGGCCTGTCTGTAACTATGCAGAAGCTCGATCCCTACCTGAACGTGGATCCGGGCACGATGAACCCCTTCCAGCACGGCGAAGTCTTTGTCACCGACGACGGTGCTGAGACGGACCTGGACATCGGACACTACGAGCGCTTCCTCGACGAAAACCTTGAGGGCTCGGCCAACGTCACCACGGGCCAGGTGTACTCCACCGTTATCGCCAAGGAACGCCGCGGCGAGTACCTCGGCGACACCGTGCAGGTCATCCCGCACATCACCGATGAGATCAAGCGCCGCATGCGGCTGCCGGCCGAAGGCAAGAACGCTCCGGACGTCATCATCACCGAGATCGGCGGCACCGTTGGCGACATCGAGTCCCAGCCGTTCCTGGAATCTGCCCGCCAGGTCCGCCAGGACATCGGCCGCACCAATGTCTTCTTCCTGCACGTCTCGCTGGTCCCGTACATCGGACCGTCCCAGGAGCTCAAGACCAAGCCCACGCAGCACTCCGTCGCAGCCCTGCGCTCCATTGGCATCCAGCCCGAGGCCATCGTCATCCGCTCGGACCGCGAAGTGCCGGACGCCATGCGCGAGAAGATCGGCCGCATGTGCGATGTCGATATTGACGCCGTAGTGAACGCCGCCGATGCGCCCAGTATCTACGACATCCCCAAGACCCTGCACTCCCAGGGCCTGGACTCCTACATCGTGCGCGCCCTGGACCTTCCGTTCAAGGACGTGGACTGGACCAGCTGGGACAAGCTGCTGGAGGCCGTCCACAACCCCAAGCACCATGTGGAAATCGCCCTCGTCGGCAAGTACATCGACCTTCCGGACGCCTACCTGTCCGTCACCGAGGCCCTGCGGGCAGGCGGCTTCGCCAACGACACCAAGGTCAAGATCCGCTGGGTTCCCTCGGACGAGTGCGAAACCCGGGAAGGTGCCATCAAGGCGCTGGACGGCGTCAACGCCATCTGCGTCCCGGGCGGCTTCGGCATCCGCGGCCTGGAGGGCAAGCTCGGTGCGCTGAAATTCGCCCGCGAGACCAGGCTGCCCGTCCTGGGACTTTGCCTGGGCCTGCAGTGCATGGTCATCGAGTACGCCCGCAACGTGGTGGGACTGGAAGGCGCGTCCTCCAGCGAGTTCGAGCCGGATTCGAAGTACCCGGTCATCGCCACCATGGAAGAGCAGCTCGACATTGTCGAGGGCAAGGGTGACCTGGGCGGCACCATGCGCCTGGGCCTGTACGAGGCCAAGCTCGACGCCGGTTCGGTCATCGCCGGTACGTACGGCAAGACCACCGTCAGCGAACGCCATCGCCACCGCTACGAGGTGAACAACAAGTACCGCGACCAGATCGCAGCCGAAGGGCTGGTCTTCTCCGGCACGTCCCCGGACGGCAAGCTCGTGGAGTTCGTTGAACTTCCCGCCGACGTTCACCCGTACTACGTGGCCACCCAGGCGCACCCTGAGCTGAGCTCCCGCCCCACCCGGCCGCACCCGCTGTTCGCCGGGCTCGTGAAGGCAGCCCTGGACCACCAGGAAGGCTCCGACACGGCCGCCGGCCTGGGTGCTGTTGCCCCCGAAGCCGAGCAGTCCGGTACGGTAGCCGCTAAGTAGTTCCGCACGACAAAAAGGACGGCGCGATGCCCGGTACACCTGAAGCCACCCCTGCAGTAAAGGTTTCGGATGCACCGAGCCCGCGCCGTCTTTTGTCTACGGAGAAGGTCTACGAAGGCCGGATCTGGGACGTGGTCAGCGACAGCTTCCAACTGCAGGAAACGGGCGAGGCCCTCACCCGGGACTACATTGAACACCCGGGTGCCGTGGCCGTCCTGCCCATGAACGACGACGGCGAGATCCTCCTTCTCAAGCAGTACCGGCACCCCGTGGGCATGGACCTTTGGGAGATTCCCGCCGGACTGCTTGATATCGAAGGCGAGGACTTCGTGGTGGGCGCGGCCCGCGAACTCGCCGAGGAAGCGGACCTCGCGGCCGGCGCCTGGAACGTCCTGGCCGACTTCTTCAACTCGCCCGGTTCCTCCAGCGAGGCCATCAGGATCTACCTTGCCCGGGACCTCACCGACGTCCCGCACCATGAACGCCATGAGCGGACGGACGAGGAAGCCGAGATCGAGTTCCACTGGATCAAGCTTGACGACGCCGTGGAGTCGGTGCTCGCCGGAAGGCTCCACAACCCGTCCGCCGTCGTCGGGATCCTTGCCGCCGCAGCCGCCCGCGCTGA
This sequence comes from Arthrobacter sp., assembly GCA_046717065.1. GTDB lineage: Bacteria > Actinomycetota > Actinomycetes > Actinomycetales > Micrococcaceae > Arthrobacter. The sequence continues at coordinate 2,397 of JBKJVX010000242.1, forward strand.
GGGCTATACCAATCTCCGCCCCGCGGACGCGCCCTGGCCCGCGCACCCCAGCCAGCGCTGATGGTCCCTGGTCCCACTGCTGAAGCGGCTCCGGCCGGACTGGTTCCCGCTGAATTGGCTCCGGCTGGGCTGCACCCCGCTGAGGCGGCTCCCGCTGGACCGGCCGCGCCGGGACCGGTTCGTGACGCCCCGCCGCCGGCTTCCCCGCCAACAGCCATCGAGCGCGCCATCACCGACTACCTCCAGCACATGGGCGTGGAACGCGGCGTTGCCACCAATACGCTGGCGGCCTACCGCAGGGACCTGGCCCGCTACTCCCGCTACCTGGCAGCAGCCGGGTGCAGCCGCCCCCAGGACATCACCCGCCATCATGTGACCGGTTATGTGCGGGCGCTGACGGACGGTTCCGACGGCGGTTCTGCCCTTGGAGTGCGGTCCGCGGCGAGGACTGTGGTCGCCGTCAGGGGGCTGCACAAGTTCTGGGCTCTGGAAGGGTTCACGCCAACCGACCCCGCCAGCGACGTCCATCCACCCATGCCTGGGAAGCGGCTGCCGAAGGCCATTAGTGTGGACGAAGTAACCAGGATCCTGGAGGCAGCGGGCACCGACACCGCAACGGGGCTGCGCGACCGCGCCCTGTTGGAGTTCCTGTACTCCACCGGAGCGCGGATCAGCGAGGCTGTGGGCCTGGACGTGGACGATATTTCCCTGCAGGAGGCGGAAACCGGGCCAGCCATCGTACGGCTCTTTGGCAAGGGCTCCAAGGAACGGCTGGTGCCGCTGGGGTCCTACGGCGCCCGCGCCCTCGACGCCTACTTGGTCCGGGGACGCCCGCTGCTCGCGGCCAAGGGAAAGGGCACCCCGGCGTTGTTCCTGAATGCCCGCGGAGGCCGGATCAGCCGCCAAAGCGCCTGGACCATTTTGAAGGCCGCAGCCGAGAAGGCGAACATCACCAAGGACGTTTCACCGCACACCCTGCGTCACTCCTTCGCCACCCACCTGCTCGAAGGCGGTGCAGACGTCCGCGTGGTCCAGGAGCTGCTGGGCCATGCGTCGGTGACCACCACCCAGGTCTATACCTTGGTCACAGCGGATACCCTGCGCGAGATCTACGCGGCAGCACACCCCCGTGCCCTTGGCTGAGCTTGCCCAAGCATGGTCCCGGCCTGCGCAGATGTACTGCCCGGGACACTAGAGCAGCGCCTCGATAGTCAGTTCCACCGGCCCCAGCAGGAAAGCCAGCGCCGACGTGCCCATACCCGCGAGCAACATCAGTCCCGGATGCGCTAAACCGATCACCACCCGGCGCAGGCGCGGCCGGCCGCGGAGGAACGATTTCGGCACACGCGAGAGTGCAGGAACCTGCCGCCAGCCGCGAAGCCTCCGCAGGAACCAGGCGCAGCGGGCAACAAAGGCCAGCCATAGGACGGCCACCACAACCGGGAAGAGGGCTGCCATCAGGTTGAAACCCAGAGCTGTCACCTCACGCTCGGAATCACCCGCCACCGCTTGGATGGTGGTGGAGATGGACGCGCTCAGCACCACCGATATGGCCCACACTATGAATGCCGCAACGAGTGCCAGGAAACGCACGAAGAACAGGCCCAAAACCGATTCCTGGGCGGCCTTCACTTGCTGCCGGGGAGTCACGTGCAACACGGCCAGGGTGCTGAGCAGTGTGGGCAGGGCAGCCGCGGCCACCAGCAGATACCACGTCCAGCCTGCCAGGTCCACGAATTCATCCACAACAATCAGCACCGTCCAGAAACAGGCCCAGGCCCAGCCCCAGTACAAAGGGTTGCGCACCAGCCACTCCGGCAGGCGGGCGTCAATGGTCGAGATACGGGTGGGCCGTATCTCCGGTGCAGTTTCGGGAGCCACACGTAGAGCTTGGCATATTCGGCGCCCCATGGCGCTTCCTCGCGGGCAAACCGCCAACCCCATAGGCTTGAGCGCATGACTGCAGCAAGGGTGACTCTCTGCTTCCTGCTCCGTGACGGGGATTCCGGCCCGGAGGTGCTGCTGGGCCTCAAACGGACAGGTTTCGGCACCGGAAAGATCGTGGGCATCGGAGGACACGTCGAACCGGGGGAGAGCGAGGCCGAAGCCGTGGTCCGTGAAGTCAGGGAAGAAACCGGCGTGACGGTCCGCCAGGAAGACCTGGCGGATGCCGGCGTCGTGCAGTTTGTGTTCCCGGCCAAGCCTGCTTGGGACATGCACACCCGCCTCTTCACCGCCCGGCGATGGGTGGGGGAGCCGGAAGAAAGCGACGAGATCATGCCGCAGTGGTTCCGGACCGGCATCCTGCCGGTGGACCGTATGTGGCAGGATGCCGATCACTGGCTTCCAGTGGTGCTCGAAGGCGGCAGGGTCAATGTGGTGGTCACGCTGAACAGCGACAACGAAACCGTCGCGTCGTCCGTGAGCCTCCTGCCCTAGGAGACTGCTGAACAACGGTGGTGTTGGGGCGGGCGGAACGCCACCAATGGCCGTCAAGCGGCGTGTTAGGTCAGCACTCTAGGTGCGACAACGGGGTCGTTCCGCCCGCTTAGTTCATTGTGC
>JBKJVX010000243.1:0-19503 GCA_046717065.1 Arthrobacter sp.
TCGACCCCACCCTCAGCGCCGAGGGCTATAGCAAGACCCTGGGCAGGCGCCACGTCACCATGATCGCCATGGGCGGCGCCATCGGCGTCGGCCTCTTCATGGGTGCCGGCGGACGCCTGGCCTCCACCGGCCCGGCCCTGATTTTCTCCTACGCAATCGCCGGCGTCATCGCCTACCTGCTGATGCGGGCACTGGGTGAGCTCATCATGTACCGCCAGACCTCCGGCTCGTTCGTGAGCTACGCGGGCGAGATGTTCGGCAAGAAGGGCGCGTTCCTGTCGGGCTGGATGTACTTCATCAACTGGGGCATGACTGGCATCGCCGAACTGATTGCCATCGGCCTCTACTTCCAGTTCTTCTTCCCCAACGTTCCCGTGGAAGCCTCGGCCATCGCCGCGCTGGCTCTCCTGGTGGCGGTCAACCTGCTAAGCGTCAAGGCGTTCGGCGAGTTCGAGTTCTGGGCTTCCTGCCTCAAAGTCGGTGCCATCCTGATCTTCCTGGCGGTGGGCACTTTCATGGTGGTCACCAATGCCCAGGTGGGTGACGGCAACGCATCGGTGGCCAACCTCTTCGCCGCAGAAGGCGGGATGTTCCCCAAGGGCGCCCTGGTCATGGTCCTGGTCCTCAACGCCGTGATCTTCGCCTACAACGGCATCGAACTCGTGGGCATCACCGCCGGCGAGATGCAGAACCCGGAACGCGAAGTGCCCAAGGCAATCCGCGCCGTCGTACTCCGCATTGTGGTGTTCTACGTCGGATCCGTGACCCTGCTGGCCATGCTGCTGCCGTCCGACCAGTACGTGGCCGGAACCTCGCCGTTCGTCACCGTTTTCGGCCAGATGGGCCTTGCCTGGGTGGGCGACGTGATGAACATGATCGTGATCACTGCGGCACTGTCCTCCTGCAACTCAGGCCTGTACTCGATTGGCCGTGTGTTCCGCACCATGGCCAACAACGGCCACGCCCCGCAGTGGCTCACCCGGATGTCCAAGCGGCACGTCCCGTACGCGGCCATCCTTGCCATCGCGGCCTTCTACCTGGTGGGCATCCTGCTCAACATCTGGCTGGGCGGCTCGCACGCGTTCGACCTGGCCCTGAACACCGCATCCATCGGCGTCATCTTCACGTGGGGCGCCATCTTCGCCAGCCAGATCGCGCTGCGCCACAAGAAGGGCGTCACGTCCACGCTGCCGATGCCCGGTTCGCCGTGGACCAGCTGGGCCGGCCTGATCGCGCTGCTGGCCATCACGGTGCTGATCGGCTTCGACACGATGACCAGCAAGAGCGGCGAGGTGTTCTACCTGGGCCTCTGGACCCTGGCCACCATCCCGTTCTTCGCGGTGGTGCTGTGGCTGGGCTGGCAAAAGGTCAAGCAGAACGAACCGAAGAACGCGCTGTACAGCTAGCGGTTCACCCAAGCAGTACAACGACGGCGGAATTCCCTGGGAGGGGATCCCGCCGTCGTCGTTTCCCTGGCTAGCGGCGGAGGCGGATGGTGCCCAACCCCACTGAATCGCCGGAAGAGTGCGGAGTCGCTGGAACGCTTCAGCGTCGGGGCACCGTTCCCGCGATTTCGATGCTGCGATTTCTGAGGGCAGTGAGGATCCGGTTCTTGAGAGCCACTTTCTTCTCCCTCCAGGCGAAGTCAAGACGATGCCAGCCCAGGCGGCTCCGGACTTCGACCTGTGTGTGGAAAGCTTCCCGGACGCTGGAACCGTGCGGGGTTGCTGGAACGTTTCAGCGCGGGTGCACCGTTCCTGCGATTTCGACGACGGGCGGATATGAGTGTGGTGCGGAGCGCTCCATGGAGGCAAACTAAGGCTTGTGGGCGAACCCTGGGTGCTCCATGTGGACCTTGACCAGTTCATTGCAGCCGTCGAAGTGCTCCGCCGGCCCGAACTCGCGGGCAAGGCGGTGATCGTTGGCGGCCGCGGCGATCCGTCCGAGCGGGCGGTGGTGTCCACGGCGTCCTACGAAGCGAGGGTGTTCGGCGTCGGCTCGGGAATGCCGCTGCGCATCGCCGCACGAAAAGTGCCCGACGCCGTCATCCTGCCCGTCGACCAGGAGGCCTACCTTGCTGCATCCGAGCAGGTTATGGCGGTGCTGCGCTCACAGCCGAACGCCACGGTGCAGGTGCTCGGCTGGGATGAAGCGTTCGTTGGCGTGCAGGCGGCGGAGCCCGAGGCCTACGCCCGGCAACTGCAGCACGCCGTCCTTGAGGAGACCCGGCTGCACTGCAGTGTGGGCGTCGGCGACACCCTGGTCCGCGCCAAGGTAGCCACCACGTTCGGCAAGCCCGCGGGCGTCTTCCGGCTCACCGAAGAGAACTGGCTCGACGTGATGGGAAGCAGGCCGACCATCGAGTTGTGGGGCGTGGGAAGCAAGGTGTCGCGGCGCCTGGCCATGCTCGGCATCAAGACTGTTGCCCAGCTTGCGGCGTCCAATCCTGATGACCTGGTTCCCGAATTCGGCCCGAAGATGGGCCCCTGGTACGCGCAGCTCGGCCGGGGCGACGGGTCACGGATAGTCGATGACACGCCCTGGGTGGCACGCGGGCACAGCCGGGAAACCACCTTCCAGCACGATCTGACCGAACCCGGGCAGATTGACGACGCCATCCGGGAGCTGGCAGCGCACGTCCTGGAGGATGTCGCAGCTGAGGGGCGGCCGGTCATCGGGCTGACCCTCAAGGTCCGCTACGCCCCGTTCATCACCAAGACGTACGCCCGGAAGATCCCGGAGACAACCGACCCCGCGGAGGTGCTTGCGCGCACGCTCGACCTCGTGGCGAAGATCGAGCCGGGCCGCCCCATCCGGCTCCTCGGACTGCGCGCCGAAATGACGATGCCCGAAGACTCCCGGGAGGGGCATACTCCAACCCGCAGCGGATGGTGAAAGTGGCTGGACAGCAGAATGGCGACGAATCCGTGGGATCCGCCGCCATTTCTGACTGTTGCAGCACGCCGTTCGCTGCGGCCGCATCAGCGAGGGGCTAGTCGCGCTTGAACTCGTCCTTGACGCTTTCGCCGACCTTCTTGGCGTCGGCCTTGACCTGGTCCGCCTGGCCCTCTGCCTTTAGGCGGTCATTGCCGGTTGCGTTGCCCGCAGCTTCCTTGGCTTTGCCGCCCATATCTTCTGCCGCGTTACTGATCTTGTCTCCGAGGCCCATGGTGGTGGCCTCCTTTCGTTTCCGTTGATCAAACAATGCATTTTCACACTAACACGAAGCTTGCTTACTATTTCAAGCCCGGACTTTCCTTCCGGGAGGGGCGCCTGTTGATTGTCTGTACCCGCGGCTAGGCTCGGAACATGGAGCACACCACCAGCCTCACCCAGCACATTCAGGCCTCACCGGAGAAAGTCTGGTCCGTCATCACGGACATCCCTGGCTCCGCGGCAACGCTGTCCGGAGTCGATTCCGTGCAGCTCCTCACCGACGGCCCCTACGGGGAAGGGACGCGCTGGAAGGAGACCCGGAAGATGCTGGGTAAGTCCGAAACGGTGGAGATGTGGGTGGCGGAAGCAGACCAGCACCGCAGCACCACCGTCAAGGCCGTCCAGGGCGGTGCGGACTACACCACGAGGTTCAACCTTGCCCCGCGGGACGGCGGCACCGAGCTTACCCTTACCTTCGGTGCCGAGGTCATCAAGCCCACGGCAGGGAGCCGGCTCATGATGCTGCTGTTCGGCAGGATGGGTATGGCCGCCACCCGCAAAGCCCTGACCAAGGACCTCGCAGAGATTGCAGCCAAAGCAGAATCGCTTCCGTAGTGGCTGCGCATCCTTCCAAGGCAGCTGACCCGAAAATTACGGCACCCAGGCTCACACCAGTGCGTCTGGAGAACCTGACGGACCAGCCGACGTCGGACTTCCGCCGCGGTGAAAGGTACGACGGCGGCCGGTACAGCCGTGCCGAGGCTGACGGTCTCGAACTCAGTGGGGCAGACTTCGCAGAGTGCGAGTTCCAAGGGGTGTCCTTTAATGACACGCAGCTCCGCGGGTCCTCGTTCCGGGACTGCATCCTGGGCGAGCTGTATGCGCCGGTGTTTAAGGCGGCCCGCTCCACCTGGCGGGACGTCGAGTTGCGGAACCCGCGGCTCGGGTCCGCTGAACTGTACGAGAGCGGCTGGCAGTCAGTCCGCATCGAGGGCGGCAAGCTGGACTTCCTCAACCTGCGCGGCGCCAAGCTCACCGACGTCCTCATCAGCGACTGCATCATCAACGAACTGGACCTGGGCTCAGCCACCGGTACCCGCGTTGGGCTCAAGGACTGCACCATCGGATCCCTCGACCTCAGCGGGGCCAAACTCAAGGACTTTGATATCCGGAGCACGGGGTTCCGCAGCATCAGCGGGCTCGGCAGCATGGCGGGCGTCGTGGTGGACGAGTACCAGTTGGGCCTTCTGGCACCCCTCTTGGCCGCGCATCTGGGCGTTACGGTCCTCTAAAGCCTTCGAGGGAAGCGCCGGTACCCATCCAAGACCCTCCCGTGTACTATTTACAGAACGAACGGTCGGTAAGTGCTGAGCTCTGCCTGCCGCCGATGACAGTGCTGTTTATCGCGTGAAGGGTGTTTCCATGGCTGCAACCGCAGGTCCGCAGGCTTTCCTTGTTGGCGGGGTCCGAACGCCGGTGGGCAAATACGGCGGGGCCCTGTCCTCCATCCGACCGGACGACTTGGCAGCCCTGGTAATCCGGGAGGCCGTGAACCGGGCCGGGCTTGATCCGGACGGCATCGATGAGGTGATCCTGGGCAACGCCAACGGCGCCGGGGAGGAAAACCGGAACGTCGCACGGATGGCAACCCTGCTTGCCGGGTTGCCCCTCCACATCCCCGGCATCACCGTTAACCGGCTCTGCGCCTCCGGCCTCAGCGCCATCATCCAGGCGAGCCACATGATCAAGGCCGGCGCCGCGGACATCGTTATCGCCGGTGGCGTGGAATCCATGAGCCGTGCACCCTGGGTTCAGGAAAAGCCCACCGCCGCCTTTGCCAAGCCCGGCCAGATCTTCGACACCTCCATCGGCTGGCGCTTCACCAATCCCCAGTTCCACAAGGGTGACCTGTCCCGCGAGGGCAAAATGACGTACTCCATGCCCGAGACTGCCGAAGAAGTGGCCCGCGTGGACGGCATCTCCCGCGAGGACGCCGACACCTTCGCGGTCCGCTCGCACCAGCGTGCCCTTGACGCCACGGCTGCGGGCCGGTTCAAGGACGAAATCGTCCCGGTCGCCGTCAAGACCCGGAAATCTGAGCATGTTGTGGACACGGATGAAGGTCCCCGGGCGGACACCACCATGGACGTCCTGGCCGGGCTGAAGCCGGTGGCGAACGGCGGCACTGTAGTCACGGCCGGCAACTCGTCGTCCCTGAACGACGGCGCTTCAGCAATCATCGTGGCGTCGGAAGCGGCAATCGAAAGGCTGGGCCTGGTACCCCGCGCACGCATCATCGACGGTGCCTCGGCCGGTTGTGAGCCCGAAATAATGGGTATCGGCCCGGTGCCGGCAACGCAGAAGATCCTGAAGCGGAGCGGCCTCAGCGTCGGTGACCTCGGCGCCGTCGAACTCAACGAAGCGTTTGCCACGCAGTCCCTTGCCTGCATCCGCCGGCTGGGCCTGGAACCTGAAATTGTGAACAACGACGGCGGCGCCATCGCTTTGGGGCACCCGCTGGGTTCCAGCGGGGCCAGGATCGCCATCACCCTGCTGGGACGGATGGAGCGTGAGGACGCCCGGATCGGGCTGGCCACCATGTGCATCGGCGTCGGTCAGGGAACGGCCATGCTGCTGGAGAAGGTCTAATGCCGGGCGCCGTGGACCTGGCGTCGGAAAAGTTCCATGCGCTGCTGGTGGAAGAGCGCGGCGACCGTGTGGTGGTGCTCCTCAACCGCCCCGAGGTCCGGAATGCCATCGACCAGCAGATGGTGGATGAACTCCATGTCGTCTGCGCTGCCCTTGAGCAGAACCCTAAGGTACTGATCATCGCCGGCGTGGACGGTGTTTTTGCCTCGGGAGCGGACATCGCACAGCTGCGGGAACGGCGCCGTGACGATGCCCTGCAGGGAATCAACTCCACCATCTTCGTCCGGATCGCCAAGCTGCCCATGCCCGTAATTGCCGCTTTGGACGGGTACTGCCTGGGCGGCGGGGCAGAGCTCGCCTACGCCGCTGACTTCAGGATCGGCACACCGAACGTGCGCATCGGCAACCCGGAAACCGGGCTGGGCATCCTCGCCGCCGCCGGGGCCAGTTGGCGGCTGAAGGAGCTGGTGGGGGAACCGGTGGCGAAGCAAATTCTGCTGGCCGGCAGGGTCCTCGGGGCCGAGGAAGCCCTGGCGGTGAACCTCATCAGCGAGGTCCATAGCCCCGCTCAGCTCCTGGACGCCGCGCAGGACCTGGCGGACAGGATCGGCCGGCAGGATCCGCTGGCCGTGCGGATCACCAAGTCGGTGTTCCATGCACCTGCGGAAGCCCACCCCCTGATTGACCAGTTGGCCCAGGGCATCCTCTTTGAATCCGAGGCCAAGTTTGACCGGATGCAGCGGTTCCTGGACAAAAAGGCCACCAAGGCCGACAACAGCGCCGGTGTGAAGGCCGGCACCGAGACCGGAGAGAAGAATCCATGAGCACACCGCAAGCTGCCCCCGGCCTGCCTTCCCGCGTCGGCGTCCTCGGCGGCGGCCGCATGGGTGCCGGCATCGCACACGCCTTCTTGGTCAAGGGGGCGGACGTGCTGGTGATCGAGCGCGATGAGCAGTCCGCCGAGGCAGCCCGGGAACGGGTCGAATCAGCCGCAGCCAAGAGCATTGAGCGCGGTGCCGTCGACGCCAACCTCGACGAGCTCGTTTCACGGCTTACCGTGGGCGTGGACTACGACGCCTTCAAGGACCGGCAACTGGTTGTCGAAGCGGTGCCCGAGGACTGGGACCTGAAGGTCACCGCGCTGCAGGGCATCGAGGAGCGGCTGGCGGATGATGCCTATCTGGCGTCCAACACGTCCTCGCTGTCCGTGAATGGACTGGCCGGGGAACTGAAGCGGCCGGAAAACTTCCTGGGGCTGCATTTCTTCAACCCGGTGCCGGCGTCCACCCTGATCGAGGTGGTGCTGGGCGAAGGCACGTCTCCCGGGCTTGCCGCTTCGGCGAAAGGGTGGGTGGAGGCACTCGGCAAGACCGCCGTCGTCGTCAATGACGCTCCGGGATTCGCGTCCTCCCGGCTGGGCGTGGCCATCGCCCTGGAGGCGATGCGCATGGTGGAGGAGGGCGTTGCGTCCGCCGAGGACATCGACGCCGCCATGGTCCTGGGTTACAAGCACCCCACCGGGCCGCTGCGAACCACGGACATCGTGGGGTTGGACGTCCGGTTGGGCATCGCCGAGTACCTGCACTCGACCCTGGGGGAGCGCTTCGCCCCGCCCCGGATCCTCAAGGACAAGGTGGCCCGGGGGGAACTGGGGCGCAAAACGGGCAAGGGCTTCTTCGACTGGCCGGCCAGCCAGGTCACAAGAGCCGGAGGCTAGTCAAAAAGCCCGACGATGTAGCCGATGAAGTACAGGAGGAACAGCAGCACGCCGGCCCCTATGGCTCCAAGCCAAAAGACCGCCTGCCCTTTCCCGGACCCCTTCTGCCGGGGTTCCTGCGTGCCTGCCACCGACCCTTCACCGGGAGGCGTTTCCCCTGGCGGCACTCCGCCGCCCGGTTCCAGGCCTGTGATCTTGTCGTCGTCCGGGTCCGGATTGGTTCCTGACACGTAAACTCCCTTGCTCGCCGTCCTGGGTATCTCCCCAGCCTACCGGCCTTGGCAATTCCGCCTAGGCTGGTGAAGTGACTTTCCTGGAACCCCTCACCCTGACAGGCCTGTATGTAACCCTGGAGCCCTTGTCCGTGGATCACCATGACGGATTGGTGGACGCAGCCCGGGACGGCGAGCTGTGGCGGCTCTGGTACACCTCGGTGCCGTCACCGGAAGGGATTCCCGACGAGATCGATCGGCGGCTCGCCCTGCAGGAGCAGGGTTCGATGCTGCCGTTCACTACCCGGCTGATCGACCCGGCCACCGGCGGCCCCGGCAGGATCATCGGGATGACCACCTACATGAATGTCGACGCCGGCACTCCCCGGGTGGAGATCGGCTCCACCTGGAACGCCGCTTCAGTGCAGGGGACCGGGACGAACCCGGACTCCAAGCTGCTGCTCCTGCGGCACGCGTTCGAGGTCCTTCGCTGCCCTGCCGTGGAGTTTCGGACGCACTGGCTCAACCACCAGTCGCGCGAGGCCATTGCCCGGCTGGGTGCCAAGCAGGACGGCGTGCTCCGCAACCACTCAAGGACGCGCGACGGCCTCCTGCGCGACACTGTGGTCTTCTCCATCCTCGAACACGAATGGCCCATGGTCCGCGCCGGGCTGGAGTACCGGCTGGCCCGGCGCGGGTAGCGGTTACCGGGCTACTGCTGGACCAGTTGTGGAATCCCCACCGCGCTTGTCAGGGCCGGAGCATAGCCAAGTTCGTGGCCGGCGATGTTCGGGTGGAAGTTCCGGGGATCAGCGACAGGGTTTCCATTTTGGTCCAGGACAGGCAGTCCATTCTGGTCCAGGAAGGGGCCTGCGTTGAAGAAGATCCACGACCCGCCGTCGTTGACCGCGTGACCCCTGAACCTCGCAGTGACATCGATGTACTTGGCGTTGGCCTGGTGGAAGATGTTGGCTGAGGATACGGAGGCCGCAAGTGTGGCGTTAAGCAGGCTCGTTCCGCCATTAACCAGGAGCTGATTGTCCCGCGAAATGGGTAGCGGGTAGCCGTCTGGATTGAACAACTTCGGGTATCCCAGTACCGCAATCTTGGCGCCGGGTGCTACGCGGTGAATGGATGCCAGCGCTTTGGAAAGCTTGATGCCCACCGATGGCATCGCCCTAACGGATGCGGCGACCGCCTGCTTGCAGGCATCCGCGGTTGACGTGGCGCAGACGAAAAGCGTGGAGTTGACTCCGGCGTCGTTCGCGCCGGCTGTCAGGCTGACGAGATCCGTGTTCCGGTTGAGCTTGCCTGCGGCGGTGAGAGAGGCAATCTGCTGCTGAAGGGTGGGTACGTTGAAGGCTGGGTCAACATAGTCAATGAATGCACCGTGACATGCAGCGTTGGACACCAGATTGACGGATGAATTCAGATTGACGACGACATCGACATAACCACCGGGGGTCTTCACACACGGGCTTGTTGGCACAAAGCCACCGGCCCCGGTTCCGGCCGTGTAGGAATCGCCCAATGTAACGTAATCGGTCAGGGCCGCGGGAGCGGCAGAAGCCGGCATCGCAGAAAGCCCGAGGACCGTGACCAGACAGGCGAGGCCGGAAGCAAGAGCCGAGTAACGCCGTCGTGCTGCAGCATTTCCCATGAAGTTCTCCTTGGTTGTCTCTCTGCCCGTCGGGGAGGGCAGTCACCGCCACCGTACGCCGCCCTGACCAGGGCGTCATCGGGGGTGGCACCTCAGTTCCCTTAGGGGGGTTAGGTGGTCTGGCTCACGGTTCTCCCTTTATGGCGTTGTGGGCGGCCCGGTACCATTGTGACTGGTGTGACTGTTGGCACGTCGGCGTGAGGACGCGCAGGCGCGATTAGGCGACGAATTGAATGGCGGCGCGAGTGAAACGAATTCTTGGCGCAGGAGCAGCAGCTGGGATAGTGCTGGTCTTGGGACTCCCTGCGGCGGCTGCGGCCCTGCCGATGTCAGCAGACGCTAAAACCGCGACGCCGGAAGCAACCTCGGACGGTGGCTGGCAGCGGGGTGCGGATACTCAGGCTTCCGGAGTCCGCGACACAGGGTCCTCTGAGGCAGGCCTTTCCGAAGCGGTTCTCCGTGATCTCGGCATGAGCCTGGAGGAATTCAATGCTGCCGGTGAACTTGGCCGCCGCGCTGCCGCCGCCGCGGGGTCCCTGCGCGGGCTCCCGGGCTACTCCGGTATCAGCCTGGGCGCCGGAAAGATCAGGGTAGAAGGTAAGGGTGCCGCCCTGGAAGCACAAGTGGACCTGCTGAACCAGCAGGTTGGTGGCGACTTTGTGCTGGTGGCCTCCGCCACGCCGGCTGCTCTGTCCGGGCCGGAACTGGTCGCTTCAGATATCGATCAACTGTTTCACGCCTACGTTCGCGACGTCGGAATGCGGGGGCTGCAGGCAGTCACCTACGCAGAGGGCCGCTTTGTTATTCGCACCGGGTTCGTCAACACGACTGAATCCCGGCTCCAGGCTGGTCCTCGCTTGCAGTCCTCCCAGGGGCCTGAGGTGGCGCCGGCGGCTCCCGGCAAAGTGACGCCTGCGCAGTTTGCGGCCCGCTACGCCAATGTTCAGCTCCAGGAGGGCGCCATTGTCAGGACCGAGGATGACGTCTTTGGCGGACAAGGGTACCTGGTCGACAGCTTTCCTCGATGTTCAGCAGGGTTTGCAGCGTTCAGCCCGTCCGGGCTGCCACTGTTGCTGACTGCCGGACACTGCACGGACGACGGCTCAGCCAAAGTTGCTGAACTTGAACCGCTGACGGCCGCCCCGGCCGGCGGCCCAACCATTCCTTTGGCGCCGACAAATGCCGCTCTTGGCGCCTTTGGTTTCAGCCAATTCGGTGGGCCCAACAACTCCTCCGCAACAGCAGCTGGAGCAGATATCGGCACCGACATTGCCGTCATCCAGGGCATCGCTCCAGGGCTTGAACTTCAACCCGCCGCCACCAGGTGGGACAGCCCTGCGGCGCCGGGCCCGCGCGCCGTCCGCATCATCGGGACCGCTGCTCCCGTGGAGGGCCAAGCCGTCTGCCGTTCCGGACGGACCACAGGATGGAAGTGCGGCACGGTTGATTCAGTAGGTATCTGGATGATGCCGGGACGGAACAACGCATACCTGCCGGACGGCTCAGGCACCGACCTTCGGCCCATCCGCGCCTTCGATTCAGCGTCGGTGAAGTCGGCTGGTGGCGATTCAGGCGGTCCATGGATTAGTGGCAATTTTGCTGTCGGCACGCATGCCGGGGGCGAAAGCCTTAACGGCAGGCAGACCAAGGCCATAGCCGCCACCCTGCAGGATGCCACGGCCAGTATCCCGGGCGGGGTCGAGCTCGAACTGTTCCTCAACAAGCCCGAACTTGTCCCGGCGGGCAATGCGGTCCCAGGCGGAACAAGCGTCATCGGACGGGTCCCGGCTGCTCCGGCTTCCGCGGTGGCAGCCGGCTCCAAGGTGCGAATAACTTTGCCGGGCAGGCAGCCCTTCGAAGTGCCCCTGGACCCTGCAGGGAACTGGTATTTCACGGCTCCCGAGGTGCCGGGCCCCCTCACCTTCACAGCAGAGACGGTGAACGGCTTCAGCAGTTCCGGTGCCGTTCCAATGAGTGTCGTGATCGCCCCGTCGTTCCTTCCGGAGCCGACCATCACCACGTCCGCCACCGATCCGTTGGCTGAACTGACGAGCGTAGCGGGCACGGGAACGCCCGGTGCCACGGTGACCCTTTCCGGTGATATCGCAGGCTCCGGTCTCGTCGGGCAGGACGGCAGCTGGTCTATTCCGATGCCGGCCCTACCCCTTTACGGCAAGGTAAACCTGACCGCTGTGCAGCGGTATGCCGGCCTTCCGGACAGCCCTCCGGTCACGGCAACGCTTGCCGTCATGCCACCCGCCCCGGCTATCCACAGCATCGCTGACGGGCAGCACGTTCGGCCGGATATGCTGCCGGCCGCCATCTCGGGAACAGGGCTTACCGGTGCGGACGTGACGGTGTCCATTGACGGGGTAGCGGTCTCTGCTGCACCGGCAGTTGGCGCAGCCGGGTCACGAACTTCGGCGCAGGCTGTGGCGCCACTGGTCCTGGTCACTGGCGGAGCCTGGACCGTGCCGTTCCCTCCCGGGCTGGCCGTTGGAACCCACACCATCTCAGTGACCCAGGATGTAGACGGAGTCAGCTCTGCTCCTGCGACAGTGGCCTTCGCCATTGACGCTCCGACAGTGGAACTATACGCGTCCCCGGCTCCGGTTCTTCCCGCTGCGGCCCCTGCCGCAAACAGTGAGCCAACTTCAGCCGGCGATAGCGAAGCCGTCGTGCTTCCTGCCGGCCGCCACCGGAACGCCACTCTGGCCAACACCGGCCCGTCCGCGCTTCTCCCCGCAGCAGGCGCCGCCGCAACCGCAATCGTCGTCGGTGCCGTGCTGATGGCGCTGGTCCGCCGTCGGGGGAGCCAGACGCCCGGCTAAAGGTTCGGACAAGCTCAAGCACCGGCCAGCCGGATCATTTTTTGTGCCGCCGCATCAGCAGGTTGGTGATGCGCATGGTGCAGAGCCGCTGGCCGGCCTCGTTGGTGATGACCACCTCGTGCGTGGTCAGCGTCCCGCCCAGATGAATGGGTGTGGCGGTGATGGTCACCTGGCCCTCCCGCGCGGAGCGATGGTGGGTGGCGGAGACATCCACACCCACCGCCGTCTTGCCCATGGTGCTCGCGTGGATCACGGCGGCCCATGACCCCACAGCTTCGCCTGCGGCCAGCGACGCCCCGCCGTGCAGCAGCCCGAAGGACTGCCTGTTCCCCTCCACAGGCATGGTGGCCACCACCCGCTCCACCGACTCCTCGACGATCTTCACGCCCATCTTTTCGTCGAGCTCACCGAGCGTGATCTTCCACAGCTCGTGCGCATCAGGGTGGTTCTCCACAGCTGCATCCTTCGGTGACGGGGCGCTCATGTGTTCTCCTTCTGGGTGGCCATTTCCGGCCGGGCCTTCTAGTCTGCACCACGGCCTTTCATGTATGGTGAATATATTACCGAACGGACGGTCAGTAATCACTGCCGCCTTTGTATGCCCCTTGTTGGAAGGACCCGTCAACGATGACCACCACCGCCACAGCTCACCAGGCCACGGTCGACACCGTGGAGACAGTGCCCAGCTTCATCATGGATGCGTGGTGGACGCCCGACGACGGATCCTCGGGTTCCGCTGTCCCCGTACGTGATGCGAGCACCGGGGAGATCCTGGCCAAGGTGAGCACGGAGGGGCTGGACCTTTCCACCGTCGTCGACTATGGCCGCACCACCGGACAGGCCGAACTCGGCCAGCTGACCTTCCACCAGCGCGCCCTCAAGCTCAAGCAACTGGCGCAGTACCTCCACGCCCGGCGCGAACACTTCTACTCCTTCTCCGCCCAGACCGGCGCCACCACGGTCGACTCCATGATCGACATCGACGGCGGCATCGGCGTCCTCTTCACGTTCGGCTCAAAGGGCCGGCGCGAACTGCCCAACTCGCAGGTGGTGGTGGACGGGCCCATGGAGGTGCTGTCCAAGGACGGCTCCTTCGCCGGCGAGCACATCTACACCCGCATCCCGGGCGTGGCCGTGCAGATCAACGCATTCAACTTCCCCGTGTGGGGCATGCTGGAGAAGTTCGCCCCGGCCTTCATCGCCGGCGTTCCCACCATCGTCAAGCCCGCCACGCCGACCGGCTACGTGGCGGCGGCCGTGGTGAAGGCCATTGTTGAATCCAACATCCTTCCCAAGGGCTCGCTGCAGCTGATCTCCGGTTCCGTCCGCGGGCTGCTTGATGTGCTGGACTACCGCGACCTGGTGGCCTTCACCGGCTCTGCCTCCACCGCGCTGTCCCTGAAATCCCACCCCAACGTGGTCCAGGGCGGGGTCCGGTTCACCTCCGAAACCGACTCCCTGAACGCTGCGATCCTGGGCCCCGACGCCGTCGAGGGCACACCGGAATTCGACGCCTTCGTGAAGTCCGTCGTCACGGAAATGACCGCAAAGGCGGGGCAGAAGTGCACCGCCATCCGCCGCGCCATCGTCCCGCAGGAGCTGGTAGCCGCGGTGTCTGCGGCCGTCGGCAAGCGGATCTCCGAACGTGTTGTCCTGGGAGACCCTCGGGCCGACGGCGTCACCATGGGCGCGCTCGCCTCCGTGGAGCAGCTCGAGGACGTCCGCGCGGCCGTGCAGTCAATGCTCGACGCCGGTGGTGAGCTTGCGTACGGAACGCTCGAGTCGCCGTCGGTCACCTCCGCCGACGGCTCCACGGGCGTGGTGGACGGCGGCGCCTTCATGGCTCCCGTCCTGCTGAACTGGCACGACCCCGAGGCGGAGGAAGTCCACTCGCTGGAGGCCTTTGGCCCCGTTTCCTCAGTCATCGGCTACAAGGACATTCCCGATGCCATTCGCCTCGCCGCCCGCGGCAACGGCTCCCTGGTGGCCTCAGTGTGCTCCAATGATCCGGCAGTGGTCCGCGAACTCGTGATGGGAATTGCCGCCCACCACGGCCGCGTCCTGATGCTCAACCGCGAGGACGCCCGCAGCTCCACCGGCCACGGCTCACCTGTCCCGCACCTGGTCCACGGCGGCCCTGGCCGCGCCGGCGGCGGTGAGGAGCTGGGCGGTATCCGCTCGGTGATGCACCACATGCAGCGTACGGCCATCCAGGGCTCGCCCAACATGCTCACGGCCGTCACAGGGGTCTGGCATGCCGGCGCCGACCGCAACTTCACCGTTGAAACTGAGGGGACGCACCCGTTCCAAAAGTCCCTTGACACGCTGCGGATCGGAGACGCCGTCCGGTCCGAGCTGCGCCAGGTAACGCTGGAGGATATTTCGGCTTTCGCCAACTCAACCGGCGACACGTTCTACGCCCACACCAACCAGGAAGCCGCGGAAGCCAACCCGTTCTTCCCGGGCATCGTGGCGCACGGATACCTGCTGCTCAGCTGGGCCGCCGGATTGTTCGTGGAACCAGCCCCGGGCCCGGTGCTGGCGAATTCCGGCCTGGAGAACCTGCGCTTCGTCACCCCGGTGGCCGGGGGCGATTTCATCCGGGTGACCTTGACGGCCAAGAAGATCACCCCGCGTGAAACGGACGAGTACGGCGAGGTTGCCTGGGACGCAGTGCTCACCAACCAGAATGACGAGATCGTGGCCACCTACGACGTCCTCACCCTGGTCGAAAAGTAACCCCCCGACGCTCTCTCACTTAATGCGCGGTTTTCCCTGACGTTCTCTCACTCTCCATAGGGAAGTGAGAGAACGTTTCGGGTTGGGGCGCATTAAGTGAGCGAGCATTTGAAGGAGGGGAAACGGACGGCGCTTTTCGGGGCGGGCGGGCGTAAAATTCTCCCCGTAGGAGGTGGCCATATGACCCTAAGAATGAACACAGCCACCACCGTCCTGCCAGTCGATGATCCGATGCGCGCCCGCAGGTTCTACACAGAAAAACTCGGGCTCCCGCACCGCGGCATGACAGACGATGGAAGCGAACTACTCGGCACCAACGGCGGCCCGATGCTGCAGCTGATGCCCGTCTCGGATGGAAAACACTCCGAACACACTGCAATCAGCTTCGAGGTGACGGACATCGAGCGGACCGTCCGGGACATGGAAGCCAGGGGAGTGCAGTTCCAGGATTACGACCTGCCGAACCTGAAGACTGAGAACCACATCTGCACCACCAACTCGGAGAAGTGCGCCTGGTTCATGGACACGGAGCACAACATCCTCTGCGTCCACGAATCGCTTGGTGTCCAGGCCGAGTACGAACTCTAAAACCCCCTGAAAGCGGTAGGGGCGCCTCGATCAACCGGGGCGCCCCTACCGTCGTTTACGCCAGAAGTGTCAGGATTCGGCACCGCTGTGGAGGCCGTCGTCGCTGCTGTCGTCCGACGGCGCCGCCCCGGTCTGGTCGGAGAGGTCCATATTGCCGCGGGCTTCATCCATGGTGGGGCCGCCGGAGGGAACGCTGTAGGTGTCCGGGCGGATGCCGTGGGACTGTTCCTCGATCAGCGCCTGCTCCTCGCTGAAGCGGATGGCGTTGGCTTCGTCTGCGGCATCCTGGGGAATGTCCTCGCGGACTTTGGACGGGTCCGGGATGATGAAGCCGGCGTTCGGTTCTTCCTTGGGGCTCATTGTCTAACCTTCCTTTTGGTTGTACTACTCTGTTGGCCGGTCGATAAGGTCTGCTTTGATGTCCAGCGTCTGGTCATCCCGCCGGACTTTGAAGCCTACGGTATCGCCGGGGTTGCGGTTCCGGAGTTCAGCCAGGAGCTTCTCGGGCGCATTCAGCTCCGCTCCTTCCATGGATTCCAGGACGTCGCCGGGGCGGATTCCGGCCCGGCCCGCCGGGCCGTCCCCGTCCACGGACAAAACGACGACGCCGGTGGTTGCGTCGATGCCCAGCTGGTCCGCGATCTGCGGTGTCAGTTCGCCCGGGGTGAGGCCGAGATAGGCGTGTTCGGCCGTACCGTCGGCGAGCAGCTCCTCCGCCACCTGGACGGCGGTGGCGGCAGGGATGGCAAAGCCGAGGGAGACGGCGCCGGCAGATGGCGGGATGTAGGCCTCGCTGATGCCGATGATCTCACCGCGCATGTTGATGACAGCACCGCCGGAGTTGCCGGGGCTGATGGGCGCGTCAGTCTGGATCAGGTCAACCAAGGAGAGGCTGTTGGAGGCGGAACCCGGAATTGAACGGTGGAGGCCGGAGATGATCCCTGCGGTGGCGGTGTTTTCAAAGCCCAGTGGGGAACCCAGAACCAGGGCACCTTCTCCCACGCGGGGAAGGCTGTTCTGGTAGGTGGGTTTGGGCAGGCCGGTGCGGTTGGCCTGGACCAGGGCCAGATCCGTGACAGGATCCGTGGCTCGCACGTTCCCCTCTACCCGCTGCCCGTCCGCGAAGCCGACCTCAACCGTGGTGTTGCCCCGCACCACATGCTCGTTGGTGAGGATGAGGCCGTCCTCCGAATACACCACACCGCTGCCCAGCCCGCCCTCGGTGAAGATGGTCACCACGGACGGGGCCAGGTTCTCCACCAGCTGGGGAATGCCGCTGGCTGCATCAGGAGCGGGGGCATTCACGTTGGGTGAAGCGGTGGCGTTGGACGGGCTGTTGGTGCCGGCAGTGGTGGCTGCGGACGGTTCGCTGGGGGCCGGGGGAGCAGGCGAACCGGTGCATGCCGTGAGGGCCAGGGACGCCGCCAGTACCGCGCCTCCGGCTGCCGCACGCACGCGGGCGGGCTGTCGGAATCCTCTGCTGATACTGGTGCTCATGGACGACCTCCTGCGGGTGCTGGCTGGTCCTACCACCGTAACCGGGCAGCCGCAGAAATACCAAGCACACTTAGTATCTTGGTCCGGCGAGGGGGCCTAAGGCTGGGAGTGGAGCCCGTCGAACGCCACGGTGATGACGTCGTCGGCAAGTCTTTCGGGCGAAAGCGAGCCGCCGGGCTTGTACCATTCCACGATCGAGTTGATCATGCCGAAGAGGAGCCGGGTGACGGTCCGGGGATCGATGTCCTGCCGCAGCGAGCCCTCGTCCCGGGCGTTGGAAATCAGCGCGGCCACCTTGTGGTCGAAGGCGCGGCGCCGTTCCAGCGCGTTGCGTTCGATCTCGGTGTTGCCGCGCAGGCGCAGGAGCAGCGTGACGAACGGGAGGCGGTCCACCAGCACTGCCACCGTCTGCCGGAGCACAAACTCAAGCCGGGCATCGGCTGCGCCGGAGGTAGCCTCCGGTTGTTCGAGGATGGCCTCAAGGCCCCCAAGCGCGTGGTCAAGGGCGAGCTTGAGGAGGTCGCCCTTGGACGGCACGTGGTGGTAAATCGCCGACTTTGAGATGCCGAGGTTGTCCGCCAGGATGCCCATGGACGTTGCGTCGTAACCGTGCCGGTTGAAAACGTCGACGGCGATTCGCAGCACCGACTGCTGGTCGTAGCCGGGCCGGCCGCGCTTGGCGCCGGCGGCGGTACTTGCTGTATCAGTGGTGCTGGGCATGGTGCCTAGTTTCTCATGAACGGTCGGTCGATCTGCGCGTGCTGGCCCTAGCCTTTCGGCCGCAGGTCGTAGATGCGCCGCAGCTTGCCGTTGGACCGCTCAAGTGAGCCCGGCTCCACCACATCCACCGTGCACGAAGAACCCACGTGGATCTTGATCTGCTCCTGCAGGGCGCGCGCCGCCGTCGTGCTCTGCTCGGGGGTGACGGCGTCACGGCGTTCGATCCGGACCGTGAGCTGGTCCATCCGCTGGCCCTCGGGGCGGGTGAGTTCGAGCTGGAAATGCGGGCTGAGCTCGGGGATGCGCAGCGCGATTTCCTCGATCTGGGACGGGAACAGGTTCACCCCGCGGAGGATGATCATGTCATCGCTGCGGCCGGTGATGCGGCCCATCCGGCGGTGCGCGGGGCGGGCGGTGCCTGGCAGCAGGCGGGTGAGGTCCTTGGTGCGGTATCGGATGATGGGCAGGGCTTCCTTGGTGAGCGAGGTGAACACGAGCTCGCCGTGTTCACCGTCGCGCAGCACGTTCTCCTTGCCCACCGCCGGGTTGAAAGCATCGATGATTTCGGGGCGGAAGTGGTCCTCCCAGATGTGGCTGCCGTCCTGCGTCTCCACGGCCTCGCCGGCGACGCCCGGGCCCATCACTTCGGACAGGCCGTAGATGTCGCAGGCCTTGATGTTCATGGTGACCTCGAGCTCGTGACGCATCTCCTCCGTCCACGGCTCCGCGCCCAGCACCGCGAACTTGAGCGACGTGGACGTCGGGTCGATGCCCATGTGCGCCATGGCGTCGGCGATGGTCAGCAGGTAGGTGGGCGTGGCCAGGATGGCGTCAGGCCGGAAATCCTGGATGAGCTGGATCTGGCGTTCGGTCTGGCCGCCGGACATCGGGATCACGGTGCAGCCCAGCGCTTCGGCGCCGGCGTGGGCGCCCAGGCCGCCGGTAAACAGGCCGTAACCGTAGGCGTTGTGGACCTTCATGCCGGGCCGGACGCCGGACGCGCGGAGGCAGCGGGCCACCAGTTTGGCCCAGTCGGCCAGGTCCTGTTTGGTGTACCCGACGACGGTGGGCCGGCCCGTGGTTCCGGAGCTCGCGTGGACGCGGGCTACTTCGGACTGCGGCACGGCGAACATGCCGAAGGGATACTCGGCGCGCAGGTCTTCCTTGGTGGTGAACGGGAAGTTGCCCAGGTCGCCCAGTTCGCGGAGAGCGGTGGGGTGGATGCCGGCGTCGTCGAACTTGCGCTTGTAGAGCGGCACGCGGTCATAGGCGTAGGCCAACGTGTGCTGGAGCCGGCTGAGCTGGAGGGCTTCCAGTTCGTCGCGGGAGATGGTTTCCTCGCGGTCCAGGGCGGCGTCGGTGGCTGAACTTGTTTTCGGAGTTGCGGGAGTTGCGGGAGTTACGGGAGTTTCGGGGGCGTGAAGGGTCATGGTTTTTCCTGCTTCTTGGGGATGGTGCGGCTGCGTCCGCGGAACTCTGCGATGAGTTCCCCCGGCTGGCCGGAACTGAGTTCGGGATTGGGACCGGCATCGGGCTGCGTGCCTGCGTCGGCCGCGAAAATCTGGATGTCATACAGTCCGCTGCGGCCCGCACTGGAGCGCTGGTCAGCGACGGCGGTGATCACCTGGCCGCGGTAGGCCGGCTTGAGGAAGTTGATGTCGACGCCGGCGGCAACAGTGATGCTGTCAGCCTCGCCGGGGGCGGGGTGCGCCGGGTTGCAGGCGAGGGCGAAGG